>JAJZGH010000128.1 GCA_021798635.1 Planctomycetota bacterium
TCCGCAAATAACTGCGGACACAAAGCTATAAGGTGTAATTTCTATGCCCACAATGGACGTTGACGGAAAAAAAATTGCCTGGGAAGGCAAAAAAATGATTCTCCAGGCCTGCCTCGATGCCGGCACGGAGATTCCCTCTTACTGCTATCATCAGGGCCTTTCAATAGTGGCAAGCTGCCGGATTTGCCTGGTGGAAATTGAATCGCCCGATCCCAAGGACCCGGCGAAACTGGTCAAAGTTCCCAAACTTGTGCCAAGCTGCCAGACCCCTGCCGTGGATGGCATGAAAGTCCATAGTGCGTCACCCAAGGCCCTGGCAAATCAGAAAGCGGTGATGGAATTTCTGCTGTTAAATCATCCGCTGGATTGCCCCGTGTGTGATCAGGCCGGCGAATGCGGCCTTCAGGATTACAGCTATCAGTATGGCCGGTCGGAAAGCCGCTTCGAAGAAGACAAAGCTAAAAAACCCAAAAAAGACATTGGTAAACATGTGATGCTTTACAGCGACCGCTGCATCATGTGTACGCGCTGCGTGCGGTTCACGCGGGAAATTTCCGGCACCAGCGAATTGGCCGTATTCGGCCGCGGTCATCGCGAGGAAATTGACGTATTTCAAGGACAATCGCTGGATAACCCGCTTTCCGGTAACGTCATTGATATTTGCCCGGTTGGCGCGTTGCTGGATAAAGATTTCCTGTTTACCCAGCGCGTCTGGTTTTTGAAAAAGACGGCGAGCATCTCCCCGTTTTCCAGCGGCGGTGAAAATATTTCCATTGAGCATAATCAGGGACGTGTTTATCGTATCAAGCCCCGATTCAATGCCGAGGTCAACAAATGGTGGATTTCCGATGACATCCGTTACGGTTGGGACTTTGTCCATAACAATCGTCTGCAGACTCCGGCGGCCAAAGGTGTGCCGCAGGAATTATCAGCGGCCCAAAGCATTGGACAACTTGATCAGACGATGAAAAAGGCCGCTATGACACCCGGGGCTACCCTGCTGGTTCTCAACGCCTCTGACTCAACCGAAGAAATGTTCCTGGCCGCCCAATGGATCCGGCGCATTGATCCGCAAGCGTGGCTGACGCTGGCCGAACCGAAAGTTGACGGGCAGGATCAGGTTTTCAAAAATCCGACAACCGGTGCGGTAACCTATACTCTGCGCGCGGAAAAGGCACCTAATCGGCGGGGTGCCCAGAAGGTTCTGGCTCAGTTGGGCGGTAATGTGTGCAAACTCGCCGACGTACAGGACAAAATTAAAACCGGGCAAATTAAAGCTGCCTTGGTGTTGCCGGAGCCGTTGGGGCATGGGGACGCGCTGTTACAAACCGCTCTGGCCGGCGTGGAAACGCTCGTGGTATTAAGCACGCGTCCGGATGGTCTGGTTTCGCAGGCCGCGCTGGCGTTGCCGGTATGCACATGGGCGGAAAAGTCCGGTGTTTTTGAAAACCATTCCGGACTGATCCAGGCCTTCAGGCAAGCGATCGCCCCGCTGGAAAATACCCGATCCACCGGCAGCATTTTCTGGGATTTAATGGACCTGGCCGGAACCTATGATCCCGCCGCCGTGCGACGCATGATGTCCGAACTGGGCTTGGCGGAATACGCCGCTGTAACCCTGCCGGAACAGCATGAAAAAATTGAGTTAATGCAGTTCACAGACTTGTAATATTCATTCGGTGGAGAAATTATGGCGGAAACAACACGTGCGGCAATATGTCTTGCGGTGTCCAGTAAACTCTCCAAGGCGGACGTTGCGTCCATCGGCGCGGTCATTGGTCTGGATGGTTTTGTTGATGAAATTGCGCAGGTTGTCGATAAACGCGCAAGCGCCGGCGAGTTTGATCGCCTCGCTACCATTGAGGGATTCGCCAACCGCATCCGCGAGGCCAGCGGGCAAAGCGCCAATATTGAAGTCGTTGTAAAATTGCAGAAGCTTGGCGGCAACGGCCCGATTATGGCCAACGCTCTGGCCTCCATCGGCCTGGGTGTGACCTGCATCGGCAGCCTGGGTTTTCCCGATATTCATCCGGTGTTTCATGAACTTGCCAAGCACGCGCGAGTTCTAAGTATCGCACAGGCATGCCATACCGATGCGCTGGAATTTGATGACGGCAAAATCATGCTGGGTAAACTCACGCCCACCGCTGAAATAACATGGGACACCCTTGTTTCACGGATCGGTATTGATGAAATGGTCAGCCTGGTGGCCTCCTCGCGGCTCATCGGAACCGTCAACTGGACCATGCTGCCTTACATGAATGATATCTGGCGGCGTTTGGCCGCGGATGTGCTGCCGGAAGTTCCGCCGGGCGAAAGAACTTTATTTGTTGATCTGGCGGACCCGGAAAAGCGCACGCGCGATGACCTGCGCACCGGTCTGGACGTTTTGGCGGTGTTTAAGCCCTTTATGCATGTCATTCTGGGCCTGAATCTTAAAGAAGCCACGCAGGTGGCCGCCGCACTGGATATTCCGGTTTCCGCTGATCCGGAAAAGGAAATCGAGTCGCTCGCCGTCGCCATTAGAAAAAAAATGGACTTGGGAACCGTCGTGATCCATCCCCGTTCCGGTGGTGCCGCCGCCGATGCCAATGGCTCGGCTTCATTTGCCGGGCCGTTTGTGAAACACCCCAAGATCAGCACTGGCGCTGGGGACCATTTCAACGCCGGTTTTGTAGCTGGGCGGCTTCTGGGTTTAAATCTGGCAGAATCGCTGTGCATGGGGACCGCCACCAGCGGATTTTATGTACGCAGCGCAGCAAGTCCATCACTGGCGGATCTGGTGGAATTTATCCGCGATCTGCCCGCACCGCAGTGAAGTGTAATTTCGGTCCCTCGCCTGAAAAATGACCGCTCCCGACTTTACAGCGTCTCCACCGCGCGGGGAAAGCTCCCCAGAATCGCCAGGTGCAGACAATGTGAACGCGCTTCGTCCAAGGCCGTTTTAACCGCCGGGTCTTCGCTGTGCCCGACCAGATCGGTGAAGAAATAATATTCAAAATTCCGCTTCTGGCTTGGCCGTGTATCAATGTTGGTAAGATTAATTCCATGCCTGCGGAATACATCCAGTACATCCACCAGCGCTCCGGATTTATGGGCGGTGGTGAAGATAATTGAAGTCTTGTCGTCACCGCTGCGGCGGGGGGGATGGCGGCCGATGACCAGAAACCGCGTCACATTATTGGCATTGTCCTCAATGTTGGCAAAAAGTGTTTTCAGCGTGTAAAGCTCTGCGGCCAGCGATGAACCGATTGCTGCGGCATGAGGCTCCAAGGCCGCCAGTTCAGCTGCTTTGCTGCTTGAGGCTACCGGCAGCCGCTGCACATCCGGCATCGTGGCATTAAGCCAGCGTCGGCATTGATTCAGAACTTCGGGTTTGCTGTACACAATTTTAACTTCTGCCGGTTCACACAACGCCAGCAGATGGTGATGCACAATAATCTGCATTTCCGCGACAATTGTGACATGGGGGTATTCAATAAACGCATCCATCGTTTCCACGATGCCGCCAATCGTGGAATTTTCAATGGGGGCCAGGCCCATATCCGCGTGGCCGCGGGCTACTTCGTCAAACACGGCGGCAATATCCGCCACGGGTTCATAATCCACCGATGCGCCGAATTTTTTAACCGACGCCAGATGGGAAAAACTTCCCTTGGGGCCTAAATAGGCGATCCGCAACGGCTTTTCCAGGGAAAAACTGCCCGACATTAATTCCCGGTAAATCGCTTCCAGGCAGGTGTCCGGAAGCGGACCGCCCACGCTTTTATTGGCTTTCCGAATCCGCTCCAAAACAATTTTTTCCCGATCCGGCGCATAGACTGGTGCATTGGATTGTTGTTTAATTTTGCCTATGTCCACCACAATGCGGGCCCGCGCATTAAGCAGTTCTACAATATTATGATCCAGTTGATCAATGCGCTCTCGAAGGGCCGCCAATGGATCTGATTGCGTCATAATTCTGGTGCCTCTGTGAAAGTGTTGACCGCGGCGCTATCGGCTGTGCCATCGGCTTTCTGAACGCTCCGGCTCTATCGTGCCGCAGCCCGATGGATCAGGTGAGCAGGTGAACAGGTGACCGCAGGAATTTTCTGGTCTCGGCGACAGCCACTTTTATGTTCCCTCCCTGTTTGCTCTCCTGTTCACCTGTCTAAATTCTCCTGCTCTACTCTATCGTGCCGCAGCCCGATGGATCAGGTGAGCAGGCGAACAGGTGACCGCAGAAGTTTTCTGGTCTCGGCGACAGCCACTTTTATGTTCCCTCCCTGTTTGCTCTCCTGTTCACCTGTCTAAATTCTCCTGCTCTATTGGGCCTTCGGCCCAATGCGCCCGGCAGGACTCGAACCTGCAACCTCGTGGTTCGAAGCCACGCGCTCTATCCAATTGCGCTACGGGCGCTCAAACGAACCGAAGAGAGTTTACCGGCAAATCACTTCCGGTGAAACTGTGCGTCAAAAACGATGGCGCTGGGCGCAAAATCCAGCTTTCGGACGAAGGCCGCCGCCTCGGTTGCGCCGTGTTCGCGGTCCATATTCTGGTCTTCCCATTCCACCGACAGCGGGCCTGAATACTGAATTTCATTTAACGCCCGGATAATTTGTTCAAAATTCACACTGCCTCGGCCCAGTGATCTGAATTCCCATATTCTTTCCGGATGGCCGAAGGGGAGATGTCCGCCAAATACGCCGCTACGGCGGGGCACGGGGCTTAACCATGCATCTTTCATGTGGACATGATAAATCCGGTCCCGAAATTCACGAATAAATGCAACATAGTCCACCGATTGATAGACCAGATGCGAAGGATCAAAATTAAAGCCAAACGCTTTTCTTCCACCCAGAGCCTCCACCGCCATTTTGGCACTTGCAACATCAAAAGCAATTTCCGTGGGATGGACCTCCAACGCGAATACCACATCATACTGGTCAAAAACATCCAGAATCGGATTCCATTGGCCGGCGAAATCCGAAAAGCCATTTTCAATTTGATGTGGCAGTACGGGTGGAAAGCCATAGACAAGATGCCAGATGCTGCTGCCGGTAAAGCCGTTAACCACGGCTCGGTGTAATTGCTTTTTTACTGCCGCGGGCGCGGAATCAAAAAATTTTCGTGCCGCCTCGGCGGTGAGTTTCATTTCTTCCGAAGCGCGCTGCCGCACGCCCTCCGGATCGCCATCTCCCCAAACATGGGCCGGCAAAATGGATTGGTGCCGCTGATCAATATTGTCACATACCGCCTGCCCGACCAGATGGCTGCTTATGGCAAAGCATTTCAGGCCATACCTGGTAAGGGTATCCCATTTCTTTTTGATATACCCCCGTTGATCCAGCGCCCGGTGAACATCAAAATGATCGCCCCAACAGGCCAACTCCAGGCCGTCATAGCCAAACCCCTTGGCTTTTTGACACAGCGTTTCAAAGGGAATATCAGCCCATTGTCCGGTGAAAAGTGTTACGGCTCTGGCCATGATCGCATCGCTCCATGTAACGAGGTCTTAGCGGGAATCTTAGCAGAAATCAGGCAGTTCGGAAT
Source organism: Planctomycetota bacterium (assembly GCA_021798635.1). The sequence goes on from JAJZGH010000128.1 coordinate 5,533, forward strand.
TACCATTAACGGCCCGCCGAATTCTCTTCGGTAACTTCGTCATGATCATAAAGCCTTCTCATCTGGCCGCAGACGCGGATAAAATCCAGCCGGTCCTTTTCGGTTAATCGGCCTAAAAGTTCCAGTGTGCGGCCAATGCGCGAGCTGACAAAGTCCGAATACGCCGTTCTGCCGTCGTCGGTGAGCCGCACGTCAATTTTGCGTTTGTCTTCCTGATTAAGCTCGCACCGAATTAACGGTGCGTCAAAATCATTTTCCAGGGATCGAATAATCCGGGACATCTGGGCGGGTACCACATGGATGGCCCGCTGTAAATCACCGACCGTTTGCGGCTCGCCGCGCGTAACAATGCTGTCCAGGGTAAGAAATTGCGATTCTGAAAGTTCTTCTTCCCCCAGGTGCCGTGTGGCCAGGCGTTGCCGCCAGGACATTTTGGTAAGGCCGAAAATTTCATCTGCCATTTTTTTAAGCGATTCATCAGGGCGATGATCCGTCATGGTGGCTCCAAATTCCGTGAAAACCAGAATAGTACACAATGAAAATTATATTAACCAGATGTAAAATAATCGCAGAGCGCGAGCTTTGTCAATGTGAGTCACCGGATTATCCTCCGGTGCTCGGCGTGCGCGTTGTGGTTAAAGAGCACCGTGGTGATAACCCGGTGGTTGGTTGGCGGGCCGAGGTTACGGGTTACGGGGGACAGGTGACAGGGAGCGGGCAGGTTTACCCTGGCGGGCAGAATAGGAGAGCGGCGACGCTTCCAGAAACTCCCAAACTCCTCTGTGCCCCGCAACCTGTGACCCGTAACCCCGTCCGCCCCGGCGGCACTGGATCAACCACCGGATTGCCATCCGGTGCTCGGCAAGTAGCCCTGGTGGCGAACCTCAACACGATGGTACAGCCGCGACGAGGGGGCGGGCAAAAAAAAACGTGATGCAGGTTCGAGGGCCTGCACCACGTTTTTAGGAAGTAATTATTTTACGGCGGCCCATCAGTGGCCGTTATGCATGGCCATGAAAAATCCTGTCATGGCGGCGTGCATCTGGGGATTTCCGCTGATGAGATGGTTGGCCATCATTTGAGGCAAGCGGGATGCGAAATTGCCGCGACCGCCCGGCCCGCCCCGGTGACCTCCGGGTCCGCCACCTCCGGGTCCGCCAGCGGCGCGATGCTGCTGCCAGCGGGCACGCATTGCGGCAAAGCGAGCTTTAGCCGCAGCTACGATGGCGGCTTGCTGCGCTGCATTGGCATGCGCAAATGCCAGGAAAAACGCCTGCATTTGAATGCGACGTTTCATGAACATGGCGTGGCGTTGCGCGGCAGTCATTTTTCGCCAATCGCCGCGCTGAAAGCCCGCGGGCGGCCCAAACATGGGAAACTGCGGTATCTGACCTTTCCAACTGGCCAGCACCTTTGCGACCTGCGGTGTGACATTATCGCGCGGGGCCGCAGCTCGGGTTCGCATGAACATCCATCCGTACACGACAACAAGCGCCAGAACAAGTGCCGCCAGCGTCACAATTTGCTTGCGGTCCTTGACGAATCGCCGGGCTGAAGTCCATCGGCTTTTGGTTGGATTAGAAGTCGTCATGATAAAATCTCCGTTAAGCAGGAAAGGATCGACAGATCAGTGCTTCCATAAAGGTGTGCCGGCATTGGCAGAAATATCGCGGGCGTCCCCGACATGCCAATCCGCAAAGAGAATGTTAGCGGCGTCAGGATTACCGGATGGGCCGTGGAATGTGGTCATGTCCGCCAGCACCCAAACCCCGGTGGATTGCAACAACTGATAGAGATTGATGCGACGGAAGGGCGGCCCGATCTGGTAATTGGTGATTCTATCGCCCGCCAAGCCCATATTGTATTGATAACTGGTACCTTCACCAATGAAATACGATTGATAGCTTTTTCCCGTGAAGGAATCGGTAAACCCGTTGACATCCGCCGGGCAATCCCATGCGGCGGCCGCACCGCGATCATTAGCCGTGGGAATATAATTGGGCTTGGGAATTGTAGTGGGGGGCAATACGCCGCCAATAACACTTTGAATGGGTGATGGCCCGTAGCCAGCGGGATTAGAGGTTGTGGAGCTTACGGTGGTGCCGTCCGCACAGGGAATCGTGTAATTGACCGTTGGCATCTGTGGGCAGGCCGGAAAAATTTCATTGCTTTCACTTTGCATATACGCGGCAAATAACTCGCCAAGGCTGTGTAATTGCCCCGCGCACGCGGTGCGTTTGGCATCTTGCTGAGCAAGTTGCAGTGCCGGCATCAATAAGCCGATTAATAAAGCAATGATGCTGATGACCACCAGCAATTCAATGAGAGTGAAGCCGCGAACTGACTTCATGGAAAACTCCTCTGCGTAGAAAGACCCAAACTGACACCAAGCCCTACGCTTGGCGGCTTAAAAAGTTGCATATGCCCAATATTCGTGTTTATGGGAAACCAAGATTTGACCATTAAGTTAAACGGACGGATAATTTTATTGCGTTTCGGGCCTTATTTCCCGGATGCTCTGGTTGTTTTTGAGGCGAAGTTTCTATGCGTAAACAGGTGGTTGCAAGCAAATGCGGTAGAATCGGCACGGGCGCGGCGCTGGCCGCATGTCTGCTGTTAAGCGGATGCGCACAGCCCGGATATAGTACGTATCGACCCGGCATTTCTTCTTTTCAGCCTGGCGATCAGGGGTTGCAGTCGCGTGATCTGGTGGATATGACCAATCGACTGGCGGCCGATTTACTTAAGATTCCGGAAATCGCCCAAAATCCCAATAAAGTCATCATCGTCATGACGGGAATCGATAATAAAACCAGCCAACCATGGCAAAATGACCAGATTTACCTCGCCAGAATGCGAGCATTGCTGAATCAATACGCCCGCGATCGCCTCGCGTTTGTCATTGGGCCGCAACAATTGCAGCAGCTTCAGCAGCAGGAACTTGGCTCTACGGGTGGCGATCCATTTGAACAATCCAGCCGGGGTCAGGTGCCGCAAAATACCCGCATGATTCCCCAATATGCCCTGAAGGGCGTGTTTTATGATCTGCCGAATTCCGCCACAACCTATTATCTGTGCACTTTTCAATTGGTGAATCTGCAAACGGGTGAATTGGTATGGGAAGGACATTATGAAACCCGCACGCTGAATCTGTATTGATGTTCGTACGAGATTCCACGCTCCACGCCCCGCAGCGGAATGGTAGTATGTTAAGACTTTTCAATGTAGGGTTCTGCCTGACAACACCGGGCCGGTGGGGGCCGCTGGTGATAGCGATTTGGCTGCTCGGATTGGCGGGCTGCGGCGGCCCTGCGCTGAATCCCAATATGCGCAACACTTTTTTAGACTCGCATGATCTGGTGGCCATGACAGATAAAATGGCTTCTGCAATTGCTGCCGATCCGGTCATCGCGCGATTTACCGCACATGGCCCAATGACTATCGTATTAACGCCGCTGAAAAATAATACGGATCAGATTATCCCACGTTCGCAGGGGGATATATTTCTGCATCGCGTGCGGGCGCTTCTGACAGCGCATCAATCGTTGCGTAGAGAATTTATATTTGTCTTGAACACGGCTGCATATCAGCGACTCGCGGCCGGTGAGCAGCCGGGCATCGGGCCGTTAGGGCCGGATGTGAATCGCCTGCAACCCCGCTATGCGCTGCAAGCGACATTTTATTCGGATAACAAAGTCGCTCCCGAATATCGCAGTGCCTATTATTTATGTACGTTTTATCTTACCAATATCCGTACCGGGCAGATAATCTGGGAAGGTAGTTATGAAACAAAAAAGGCGGTACACAGCGGATTTCTGGATTGACAGTAGAGCCGCAATCGATTTGCACCGCATGGAGACCACACGTTTATGAACAACCGGCCGGAAATAATGCCCTCGAAAGCGCGACGGCGGGGCATCGCCATCCTGCTGACGTGCACGCTGTTTTTGCCGGCATGCAGCGAGACATCTACACGCGTTCGCGATGCGGTCACCTTGTATTACACCGGCCAATATGCACCGGCGGCCCAGGAATTAACACCGCTGATTGCCAAGCCCAACAAGAATTTTGTACTCAATAACTGCCGTTACGGTTCGTGCGCACTGGCCGCCGGGCAGTTGGAAAACGCCCAGCAGGCCTTCCTGCGGGCGTATCGCGTGATGGACAGCGTGAACACCAACACGGGCAGCCGGGTGCTGGGCGCGGTGGTGGTGTACGAGGGAGTTAAAGTATGGAAGGGACAGCCTTTTGAAAGAGCGATGGCAGATTATTATCTGGGGCTGATATTTCTGATCAAAGGGGAATTTGACAATGCGCGGGCGGCCTTTGCGGGCAGTCTTTTTCGGTTGCGCAAATACGCCAATCCAAATGGCCAATTGCCGCCGGGGCAGCGCTATGCCCGTATTGATTCCAATTTTGTTCTGGGTTATTTTGGTCTGGGCGTATGTTATATGAAATTGGGGCACCCGAAACTCGCGGCGGCCAATTTTCAACGCGCCCAGCAATTGGACCCTGCCTTGGCCCCGCTGGTGAGAAAAATGTATGAACCGGGAATCAACGCGTTGATCTTTGTGGACTGGGGTCTTGGTCCTCGACGCCGGGCGGCGGGGTGGTATGGTGAACAATCCGTCTTCACGCCCACACCATGGCAGGCCGGCCCGATTCCCCCGGTTTATGCCTGGGACAATAACCGGCCCATTTCGGGTATTGCCAATTCCAATACCGTTGATACGCTGGCCTTGGCGCAGGACCAGCGGTGGCTGACCATGGACACGATCCGTCAGGCCAAGGCGGTTATTGGAACCGGGATGATGATCGGCGGTGCCGTGGCTGCCGATAATGGAGCCTATAACAATAATGGCACCGAATCGCTGATTGGCTTAGGCGTTGCGGGCATCGGAGCACTTTTGGCGGCGTCATCGCAGGCGGATACCCGTTACTGGGAAATGTTGCCGCGAACGGTGTATGTCATCCCCGCCAAATTGCCACCCGGTAACAGCACAGTCCAAGTCTCTGCCGGCGGGGCATCCAGCGTGCCGTTTACCGTGGACATAACGGGCGATAAGTTGCGGACGTTTTATGTGCGGTTGCCGTGAGTGGCGCGACAACTTCGATACTTCCGCAGCGAGCATGGTCGCCGTCTGGTTGGCGGTTTGCGGGCCAACTGCCATATGATTGCCCTTTGCTCTTGCAATCACGAAGCAGCCAAGTGGGATTATAGAGTTGATGCGGTATTGCTGCGGTCCATGCCAAGTTCACGCCATAGACGTCGTGCTTTGTGATCGCGCAGGAATGCGCGGATTGCTTTTGTTGGTTGCACGAGCCGCCAACTGCACAGCAACGCGCCTTTCCAAGTTAAATGATAAACGTCATCTGTCTGATCCCGGTATTGGTAGCCCAATAGTTCGCGCCGTTGTCCACTGGCATCCCAGTCGCGATTGAGCATCGCAATCTCCTGGCCTCTGGCGGGGACACACCGGCGGCGTGCCGTCATGCCCAATTGATCGAGGCGCCGCTGATGGGCCTCGCATATTGCGGCGACGCTTGTGACCCAAACGAAATTGGCCGATTGCTCCATCGGATCACGCGGGAACGCGCTAAGTTGCGGGTTTACGCCCGTGGTGATCCGAACCCCGTCCTCAAACCGGGATTCGACCCAAAAGACCAAAATTTCAGGGCGCGACCGCGACCGTAACTGGGCAACCAGAGTAAAGGCCAGGTCATTGGTGATCGTGTTTTCCATTATCAGCACGTTGGCACCGACGTTGGCGGTTACCCTGGGCGATCGCAGGACCGCCAGGGGTTCGAATCCCGCAAGGGCGAAGTGCGTAACCTTGTCCGCGATAAGTTGGCTGACTTTCGGTGGTAATTCGGTTAGCTCCGCATGCTCCCATATAGGACGCATGCTCTGCCAAACTTTCCGGAATACAACAATCGGCCCAAAGAACCATGCAATCATTACATACACCAGCGGATGTGCCGCCAGTTCCAACCCGAGGGACAGCAGGTGATGTAAAAGGTGAGAATTCACAAGTTACCCTAAAACGATTATTTTTTCGCCGAAGCCGTCTCATGCGGTCGGATGCGAACTAAACCGTGAGAACAATTTTCCCAAAGCCGCCTCCGGCTTCCAAAGCGCGATGTGCGTCGGCAAGATTTTCCAGTGGTAAGACTTTGTTGATCACCGGTTTCAGGACCTCGCGTTCCAAAAGTGCGGAAAGCACTGTCATGCCGGCAACCCGGCGGGGGATGGAATCAAACGCAAGGCTTACAAAGTGAATGGCAATATTGTGCCGGTATCCCAATGACAAATCCCCCTTGGGATCCACAATGGTCACGATGCGTCCCATGGGGCGGACCAGTGAAATACTGCGTGCTGCGTAGGTGTCTCCAAAGCAGTCAAACACCAGATCAACGGTTCCGGCTTCTTTTTGAACCACAGCGGCAAAATCTTCGCTTTGGCGGTCGATGACGCGGTCCGCACCCAGTGAACGCACCAGCGCTGCATTGGCAGCCGAGCAGACCGCAAAAACATACGCCCCGGCCGCATGAGCAAGCTGTACCGCCATAGAGCCAACGCCGCCTGAGGCACCGATGATCAGTACTGTTCGCCCAAGCCGCAAATCACCCTGTTCTATCAGGCCGGCCCATGCGGTCAGAGCCGCCAATGGTACGGCTGCCGCCTCAATATAACCCAGGTGCGCGGGCTTTTTGGCCACCATGTCCGCGCGAACGGCATGGTATTGTGCATTAGCGCCGGGGCCGGAAAAGTCGGGGCAGTAAAACACCGCATCCCCGGCCTGAACGTTGCGTACCAGAGATCCCGTTTGTTCCACCGTGCCGGAAACGTCAAAGCCCAGAATTGAGCCGGGACCATAACCAAAGGCACCCGTCTTACGGATTTTGCAATCAATGGGGTTGAGCGCCACCGCCTGAACTTTCACCAGAATCTGATCCGGTTTAATTTCCGGTTTGGGGACATCCTGTAAAATTAAAACTTCCGGTCCGCCATTAGCGGAAAGTGTCATCGCCTTCATTATAGTTATTCCTACCTTCCTATACCTGCGTGCAATGTCCTTGCGCCTCTGCAAACCGAAGCGCTTCAACTCCTTCTAACTTCCAGCTTCTAACTCCTAGTTCCCCGTCGCCGTCCCCGCCTTACGCGACAGCGCCAGGCGGTGCGCGTGAGCGTAGTGGGAAATCAGATTATGCCAGTCGAAATATTCCGACAGGCGTTCCACGCGGTTACGCAATTCAATGCGCCCGCGCCGATCTTTCAGAGCAAAATTAAACAGTATTTCCGTAAGCTGATGGGCCGCTTGATCAAACGAGGCATAACGGCGGCCCACGACAAATAAACCGTTATTGGCCGGATCATGAATATGTTTTAACACATAACTGCCGAACCCCGCCAGATCACTGGTGGCTGCGGCCACGCCGTTGGCTACGCATTCCATAGGTGTGTAACCCCACGGCTCGTAGTAACTGGGAAATACGCCCATGTGGCATCCACGGACAAACTGATCATAATCCAGGCCGATCAGCGGCGAGGTGGCGGAAAGAAAATCGGGATGAAAAATTACTTTCACCGGATCCTCTTTCGCGTTAAAGAGGTGACACGCCCGCAGTTGTTCTAAAACCGAATCGCGGGCGTCA
>JAJZGH010000391.1 GCA_021798635.1 Planctomycetota bacterium
AAGGAGCACTGCGGTCATTCGTATACGCTGCGTGGCCCGAACACTTGCCGCTCATACCTGCTCAAGGCGTAGCTTGTGGCGCTGTGCAGCTACCATCCTGTGAGTACTTCCGATTTGCCAGGCCCTCACGTGGGGGCGAATACGTATCCATGTTTACCCGCGCTACGCGCGAAAGGAGATCACATGCCTGAAGCAAGAATAGAGCAATATGACAGTTGGCTGAAGGAGGACGGGCCGGTAGCAATCGTAATCCGGCAATCCCTGGCACCGGCAACTCAACCGGACGACACTATTTTCCCACCCAGCTACGCAAATCCGTCGCAGAAAAAGGGGGACCCCCCAGTTTACAACATCGATGGTGAGGGGGCCGCGTCGATCTGTGTGCTCGACAGCATCCCATCCCAGGCGAACCGCCTGGAGCCGATGTTTGCTTCCGATAAATACAAAACGCTGGTTCCCCAGGTTCAAATAAAATTTAGGGATGGGTTAATTCGCAACCTCTTGGAGATCGGCCATCGCATTGCCGATGCCGCATTCCGCGGCACCACGCTTGGGCCTACCATTAAAGTTGCACTCGCAGATTTTCAAAAAGGTAATGCGGTCACTCTCGCAAGGCTCGCGCCAACGTCGCTGGTCTTCGGCGCGTGGGATTCGCGTGACAGCCAGATCAAGATTCCGCGGCTTATCAATGCGATTATTCGAGCCAGAAACGTGGTTCAACTCAGACGCTCGGCCCAGTACACTCCCGCTATCAGCTACGAGCGCGAGGGGCTTCTGCCTGATGGTCTTGCAGAAAAACCCTCCGAGGTTGGTTTAGCCGATGTGCCTTCAGTGCACGTGATAGGAGGGGTACAGGTCAACGGTGAAATCGTCCGCGACGCGTCGCTTAACCTGGCCTCACTGCGCTGCCTCCGCGGTACTACTTCCGAAGGGACGCTGAAGCTACAACGGTACATCCTTGGATTGTGTCTCATCGCGATGGCCGCAGAACCGGATCTGAATTTGCGGCAAGGTTGCCTGCTCACACTGATCCCGGAAAAGCCACCCTCGTCTCAGCTCGTCACACGCAGCGGCCAACGCACCGACTGCAAGCTCGACCCCGCAAATGCGGTCGGATTCGCGCAGATTGCTGCGGAACAATTTGGCGTAACACAAGACCATGCATCGCCAATTACCTTTGACCCTAAAACGCTGAAGGATTGGCTCGACGCGGATAAGAACGCGAAGAAGATAAAGAAGGAAAAGAAGGCCAAGGCAATCACCGACGCGGACAGCATTCCTTCCGATGGCACCAGTTCTAATGTCGAGGCAACCGCTTGACCAAACTCCTCCACATCACCGTCCACTGGCTGGATGACCGCTACCACGGCCTGCTGGGACGCGACGGGCCGCCGGAGTGGCCGCCATCGCCCTATCGGCTGTTTCAGGCACTGGTGGCCGGGGCTGCACGCGCTGGTAAGCTTAATAAACTGGCACGACCACTTCACTGGCTGGAAATACAGGCCCCGCCGATCATTATCACGCCGCCTTCAGCACCCGGCCAAATCATCACCCGATATGTCCCCAACAATGATGGCGATAAGAAACCGGACCGGCAGGCTCGCCTGACCGGGAAAACCTTCCGCCCCACGATCATGCTTGCTGATCCGTCGGTTCACTACCTCTGGGAATATGATGCCGCCGCCGTTGAAATCGACGGCATCGTGGATGCGGCACGATCCCTTATTTGCCTCGGCTTGGGCATTGATATGGCATTCGCTGACGCCAGTTCAATTACAGAAGAAAAAATTGGCACCATCAACGGGATTCGCTGGCTGCCCAGGGCCGGGACTTTCCGCGATGAGGGCATGCTTCGCGTCCCGCGCGATCAATCGCTTAGCGACCTGATCTGTGCCCACCAATCCGCACTCGAACGCATCGGACATGACGGGATCCTCAGATCGGTGCGAAAGCCAATGGCTTTTGATACCGTTCTTTATACCAGTTCCGAACGGCCACTTGGAAGACCCTATGAATTATTTAGCCTCTGCGACGCGGAAGGTGACTTTTCGCCGGAACCGCAGGCTAAATTAATCCACGTCGCCGGCATGGTTCGCCGTGCCGCAATTAAGGCAATGGAGGGGTATCCGCCCGGTGTTCCCGACCCCGCGAAATGGATTGAAACTTTCGTCGCCGGGCACCGCAATGGCAACGACGATCACAAACAATTTTCGTACATCCCACTGCCCTCCATCGGACACGAACATGCCGATTGCAATATTCGCCGCGTGATGATCGTCGCGCCTTTCGGAGAAGACGCCAACCTTGCGCACCTGGCCGAACAACTTGACGGCCACCCGCTGGAACGTGAGGGTGGCGGCATCGCCCCGACCCTCCGCCACTTGCGCCGCGACGGTTTCACTGCGCAATACATCAGGCAATCCAGGGTTTGGGCAACGGTAATTCCCAGTATTCTTCCCGGCCATGACGACCATAAGCCGGCCAAAACCAAAAAGCTGCTGGAAACAGCATTGCGGCAAAGCGGCGTTGAACATCTCCGTGATTTCACATGGGATGCCGTGCCTAATTTCCCGCACAGCATGCCCGCATTTAAACATGACCGCCGGGGAAGGCATCTGGGATATTTCCGGCCAAACCATCTGGAAAAATTCACCCTGGTTCACGCCCGTCTGACATTCACAACCCCCGTCCCCGGCCCCATGATCATTGGTGCCGGGCGGCATTGTGGGTTTGGGGTCTGTGCCGTAGTGGATGCGGGCACCCTTGACGCGGATTTTTGAGGGATTGTGATATTGCCCGCACCGCAGGCGGATGCGGCTAACCGGGAATACCGTGAATTGGCGAGGGTGCCGGTGGTGTTGATTTTCGGAAATTCCGTTATGTTATTGGGGGTTCCGCACCGCGGGCGGATGCGGCTAACCGGGGCGTGTTCGCCGGGAGGGTTTTATGATTGTTGCCTACCATAGTATTTTCTGCGCTTACGGGTTCTGGTTGCCCAA
>JAJZGH010000392.1 GCA_021798635.1 Planctomycetota bacterium
GGCCAAGCGGGAATATGGTACAGAGAATGGGCACCGGCGGCCGCGCAATTGCACCTGATTGGAGATTTTAATGCTTGGAACCGCTCGGGCCATCCGATGACGCGCGACGCATTCGGGGTTTGGTCCATGTTTTTACCGGACACAAAATCCGGCCAACCGGCGATCGCCCATGGCAGCAAAGTTAAAGTACAGGTGGACTCCGCAATCGGGCGGATGGATCGCATCCCCGCGTATATCAAGCGGGTGGTGCAGGCCCAGCACGGTGTGGATTTTGTCGGGCAATATTGGAATCCGCCGGAGGCTTTCACCTTCAAGCACCCCTACGCGCCTCCGAAACAGGGCGGACTGCGCATTTATGAAGCCCATATCGGTATGGCGCAGGAAGAACCCAAGGTGGGGACCTTTGATGAATTTACGCGCAATATTCTGCCGCGGATAGCCGACCTCGGTTATAACGCCATACAGTTAATGGCGATTATGGAGCACCCCTACTACGGCTCCTTTGGCTATCATGTGAGCAACTTTTTTGCGGTATCTTCACGGTTCGGAACCCCGGAAGATCTTAAGCAGTTGATTGATACCGCGCATGGCCTGGGCATCGCGGTGCTGCTGGATGTGGTGCATAGCCACGCCATAAAAAATATCAATGAGGGGTTGAATCGGTTTGATGGGTCCGATTTTCAATATTTCCACGCCGGTGCGCGCGGTCAGCATATTGCGTGGGATTCGCTTTGTTTTAATTACAGCGTGCTGGAAGTGCAGCGCTTTCTGTTAAGCAATTTGCGATTTTGGATGGAGGACATGCACTTTGACGGCTTCCGTTTTGACGGCGTGACAAGCATGTTGTATCTGGATCACGGTCTGGGCGCGAAATTTTCCAGCTATGACAGTTATTTCGGCTCCAATATTGATGACAGTGCTGTAGCGTATCTGCAAATCGCCAATGAATTGGTGCATTCCCTACGCCCGCAGGCGATCACAATCGCGGAAGATGTTTCCGGCATGCCCGGCATGGCGCGGCCCGTAGCGGAAGGCGGCATCGGCTTTGATTATCGTCTGGCGATGGGTGTCCCGGATTATTGGATAAAACTGCTGAAGGAACAGCGCGATGAGGACTGGAATCTCGGCGGCCTATACGATACCCTGATGAATCGCCGGCGCAATGAAAAACATGTGGGATATGCTGAAAGTCATGATCAGGCGCTGGTGGGCGATAAAACGCTGGCGTTCTGGCTGATGGATAAGCAAATGTATTGGAACATGAGCAAGCTCCAGGGGCATCCGATTGTGGAGCGGGGTTTGGCCTTGCATAAAATGATCCGGCTGATCACCTTTGCGTTGGCCGGGGAAGCGTATCTGAATTTCATGGGCAATGAGTTCGGCCATCCGGAATGGGTGGATTTTCCGCGGCCGGGCAACAATTATTCCTATCAGCACGCCCGGCGGCTCTGGTCTCTGGCCGATCGTGATGATCTGCATTACATGGGGTTAAAAATATTTGACCGCGCCATGCAGTTGCTGGATCAGCAGCGTGGCGTTCTGGAAGACCCGTTTATTGAACAGCTACTGGTGCATGAAGACACGCGGCAGTTGGCGTTTCGGCGTGGGCCGCTGGTATTTGTTTTTAACTTTCATCCCATCGAATCTTACACCGGGTTGCGTATACCCGTACCGGACCCCTGCGATTACCGGCTTATTTTGGATACCGACAGCCCCGTATTTGACGGCTTTGGGCGCGTGGCCGGCGATGTCATTTATCCGCGGCAGGACGTGCCGATGTATGGTCGAAATCAGAGCGTGCAAATTTATCTGCCATGCCGCACGGCCCAGGTGCTGGCACCGGTAAATATGACGCCGAAGAAAAAGAAACAGTAACGCTTTAAATGGCTTATTCTCTGCCGGGGGCCAGTAAGGATCTTACACCCACGATGGCCGCCCGCCAGGCGGGGATAAAACCCGCGGCCAGCGTGGCCAGGCAGCATACGCCGGCGGCAAAAAGCATGGCATTCCAAGCCCAGGCGTAACGGGAATCAAAACCGCTTAAGCGATGATCCAGCAGAGTTCCCATATAGGCCATGTACTGCCCTAAGGCACCGCCCAGCACAATGGCCGCCAGAATAATCAACGACAATTCCGCCAGAACCATGCGTAATAATTGCCACCGCCCGGCCCCCACCGCCCGGAGAATACCGAATTCATAACGGCGTTGTCTGACTGCGGCCGCCGCCATAGCCGCCACCGCAATGGCCGCCAAGCCCATTCCGCCCAACGCTGCCAGGGATAGCGCCCGCATGACGCGGGTAATAATATAATCCAGCTCCCGTTTCATGTGCCGCACGGATGTACCATGCAGGGCAAAGCGTTGAAAATTCAGCAGCCGCTGTAAAAAAGATTGCTTGCCACCGGAAGCCAGAAACGCCTTGACCGCAGCCACCGCTTTCATGCCGTTGACACTGGGTTTTAACGTCAGCATGACAAGATTGGGGCCGTTAATACCAAAGAGTTCCTTCGCCTGCGCCAGCGTACCGATCAGGGCCACCGCCGCCGCCTGATGAAAGGCCTGCCGCACGCGCAAAAAACTCTGGGCAATAGACACGCCCGGCGAGGTCACGACACCCACCACGGTCAGTCGTTTTACACCCGCCAACGTACCGACGGCCAAGGTTTTTCCTGCCGCCAGATGCAATGAACGCAGCGCATCACCGGCGATCAACACACCGGTACCGGCGTGCATCGCTTGCATGGCGGAGGTTTTATTTCCTTGAGCAAAATGCACACCCAGCATGCGCAGAAAGCTCTTGGGCTGCACGGCGACAAACAGCACCTGCTGTTGTTTTGCCGCACCGATCCGTGCGGGAATCCAAAAGGCCGTTAAGGCGGAAACTCCTGTTACGCCCGGGATATGCTGGGGAATTTCCATCGCGCGATGAACGGACAGCGGGGTAATAGGACTGAAGACAAAGGCATCCGGAAATTGCGCGGGAAATTCCCATG
>JAJZGH010000393.1 GCA_021798635.1 Planctomycetota bacterium
GTATATCCAGACCATTGAACGTCGGCAGGGCCTCAAAGTGGCGTGCCCGGAGGAAATCGCCTGGCGGCGCGGATTTATCACCGCCGATCAACTGCGGCAACTGGCGAAGCCTCTATCAAAAAATGAGTACGGGCAGTATCTGCTGGAAATCCTGGAAGAAAAGCTGGCTTGAATATGAAAGTAATACCCACCGAAATTCCTGATGTGCTGCTCCTGGAACCTGCGGTTTTCCGCGACTCCCGCGGCTTTTTTATGGAAAGTTATAATCAGCGATCGTTGGCCGCTCTGGGGATCAACGCTGGTTTTGTCCAGGACAATCACTCCCGCTCCACCCGCGGCGTTTTACGCGGATTGCATTACCAGATTCAGCAGCCCCAGGGAAAGCTGGTGCGTGTGGTGCGCGGAGAAGTGTTTGATGTGGCTGTGGATATTCGCCGCCGGTCGCCGACGTTCGGCAAATGGGTCGGCTTTCACCTCTCGGATGAAAACCTGCGCATGGCATACGTGCCGCCGGGATTCGCGCACGGCTTTGTCGTACTTTCACAAACCGTCGAATTTCTCTACAAAACCACCGATTATTACGCCAAAGAATTCGAGCGGTCCATTTCCTATAACGACCCCGCCATCGGCATATCCTGGCCGGATGCCGGTGACCTGGTGCTATCCGAAAAAGACCGCAATGCGCCTCCGCTTAGCAAAGCGGAAATTTACGGGTAAACAGAGCATGGCGTCATAAAGCACCGTGGTGATAACCCGGTGGTTGGTTAGCAGCACTGGATCAACCACCGGATTATCATCCGGTGCTCTCCAAGTAATGACGACGATGGCGTACCTCAACACGATGATACGGCCGCGTCGCAGAGGGGGAAAAGAAAAAAGCCCCCCGGTGCGTCAGGCCATGCGATTATTTCTTGAGCTTACGGGGCGAACGCGGTGTGAAAACCAGTTCCTCCGCTGCAACCTCAAAGCTCTCTGAATTTTCATCCGGATTCCCAACCGGCCGCACACGCACGAGATGTCGGCCCATGGAACCTATAGGCCCTCTATCTTCAACAACGATTACCGGAAGATTGCTGCTCCCAAAGCGGATTTTAGCAGGGCAACCGACCGTGAATCCCACCCGCCCGGCTTTTCTCTGTTTACGACCCCGTGTTTTTATCATAACGCGCTCCTGCAAGCCAATGCATTGAATATTATAGCATTTGCTACCATGGTTTAACACCGGTCAAAAGTTCCCATGCACCTGCGGCATATATTGGATAAAATAACACTTAGTGTTATATTATCCAATACCCGTGCTGTTCAGGAGCCGCCGATGTATGACCGATTTCTCACAAAAGCCGTCCTTGCGGCCTTGAAGGATACGCCCGTGGTATTGCTTCAGGGGCCGCGACAATGCGGTAAAAGTACGCTGGTTCAAAGCCTGGCGCGCGGGCCGCACCGGGCCAGATATATTACGCTGGATGACCCTGTGGCACGGGCCGCCGCGGTCAGTGCACCGTCGGATTTTATTGCCGGTATGACGGGGCCGGTCGTGATTGATGAGGTGCAACTTGCTCCCGAGATATTTCGGCCCATCAAGCTTTCCGTAGATAACAATCGCCGACCCGGACGATTTTTACTGACAGGCTCATCCAATATTCTGCTGTCGCCAAGGCTTTCCGATTCTCTGGCCGGGCGAATGGAGATCATTCCACTGCAGCAACTTTCACAAGGGGAGATCGCTGGCAGCCGTGAGGGTTTTATTGACATGGCATTCGGGAAAAAGCCTCCGCCCATGCGCGATTATGCCACCATCAGCCGCGATCGCCTGGCGAAAGTGATCACCGCCGGCGGCTATCCTGAGGCGATCCATCGCCGGGAGCCACGACGGCGGGAGGCCTGGTTTAATTCCTATATCACCACCCTTCTGGAGCGCGACGTGCGGCAACTGGCCGCGATTGACGGCCTGACGCAGATGCCGCGGCTGCTGAGCCTGCTGGCGGCGCAGACCGGCGGCTTGTTGAATGTTGCCGAGCTTTCGCGTGATCTGGGTTTTGCCCAGCCCACCTTGGCACGCTATCTAACGCTGCTGCAGGCGACCTACCTGTATCAGCCGCTGCCGGCATGGTCTATCAATATTCATAAACGGTTAATTAAACGGGAGAAAGTCTATCTCAGTGATACAGGATTGGCTGCGCACCTTCGCAATGTGGACGCGCAGAATCTTGCCGCCCCGCAACACAATATGGGGGCACTGGTAGAGTCGCTGGTGGGACAGGAGCTGCGTAAACAAAGTGCCTGGAGCGCTATGCACCCCAAAGTCTACTACTATCGCACGGCCGACGGTAAAGAGGTGGATTTTGTACTTGAGGGTCGCAACGGCGGAATTGTGGGCGTGGAGGTGAAAGCCAGCCTGAATGTGAAGGCGTCGGAGCTGGCGGGTCTGCGCGATCTTGCCCAGACCGCAGGCAGCAGATTTGTCCGCGGCATCGTTTTGTATCTGGGCCGCGATGTCCTGCCGATTGGCCCCCATATCACCGCCATGCCCCTTACGGCCCTGTGGACGCCCTGCTGATTGCGACCCGGACAAGAACCGGAAGGATAAAAGATCGTGACATGTATATGTTTGGAGTATTGGATAATCTAACACTTGCCGTTAGATTATCCAACATAATGGCTCCCGGGCAATACGGTGACGGCAACCCGGATGAACGTGATGTCAATCGCTAGATGTGTTTCCGATTCGTCAGACGGTGCCCATCTGTTCCGGGACCCGGCGGCACAGGTATGCATCACTACGCGGCCTGGATGAATTTGAAATCATCCGAAATAACTTATCGGCGGCCAGGGCAAGAATCTTATGGGCAATGCGTTACGGCGTGACGTTAACGGGGCATGAGCGAACCAGACCGGTATTATCGTCAAGCTCCCAGGCCGCAGGTGGCTGTTGTTGCGTTGAACCCGCTGGAACAATCAGATAGACCAGCTCCGGCCAGAGA
>JAJZGH010000129.1 GCA_021798635.1 Planctomycetota bacterium
ATCACCCCCCCGAATGTTGTAAGTGCTTGGACGTGTAAAGTTCTCAGTAGGCGTTGTACCTGAGGACTTTTTTTAAGGCCGGATAAGTAAACCGGTTAAATCAACTGCGGATTTTGTGAGCGGGTATCTACCGCTTTATTTGGTTCCTTATTCTCGGACGGTGCGCCGAACCAATCGTGACGGGCGGAGGCTCGCAGCGTCATCAAACCTCGTTTCCGCCGCCAACTCAACGCTGCCGCATTGAGCTATTGGCGCGATGCCGGCCTGCGAGTGAATACTTAAAAGTGGTCTTCTTCCCAACGCGGAGGTGTCGGGGCTTGTCTTATTGCTTCGGCTGGCATTTGCTGAGCGTGCCAAGAGACCGCGCACTTACTTCTTCGCGCCGGGATTTTGATCTTTGAGCACCGGCGAATTGCGAATGTACAGGTGCGTAACATGCGCAAAATGGGCCGCTGTAACGCCTTTTGCCAACTGAGCTTCAAAATGATTAATCTGCAAGCCGTGAACATCTTTGCAGATCATGGCGGGGCGGTAATCGGTTTTCTTGAAACTGACTTTTATATTGGACAGCTCAATATGCCGCGCATGGCGGACAAATACGCCATACGAGGGCATCACGCCGATGTGCGTGGGGCCGGGATAGCCATGGTTCAGTTCCGGTGGATTGCGGCGGGCGTCTTTCCGTGTGCCGCCGCCGACGAAGATCAAGCGAATGTTATCCAACCGGATATCCCGCACGTCATGGTGGGGAAGTCCGGTAATTTGGATGCCGCTCATGGATCCGACATTCGTGGCCAGGATATTGGATATCAGAATGTGCCGCAGGTGGCCCACGGTCACCGGTGGCGGAGCGCGATCGCGGTCACCCAGCGTCACGTAAATGGGACAATCTTTGACATTCCGCATGGTAATATTAGATATGTTGACATCTTCCAACGTTGCTCCGTCCACCTCTTCCACCGCCAGGCCCAGGCAATCGCGGAAGGTGCAGTTGGAAATGGTGATATTTTTGAACCCGCCGTCGGATTCGGTACCCAGCTTGATGCGGCCATTTTCCCGTCGGCTCGGGAGCATTTTGCCGTCGATCAGCGTTCCTTCCTTAAAGCCTGAAAGTTGGCAATTGGTGATGGTGACATTTTCTGTGGGCCATAACCTATGCAAAGCGTCCGTGGCCTTCAGGCACAGGCCGTCGTCATGGGGAGAGTTAATCCGGCAATCGGAAACAACGGTATTGCGGCAACAATCAATATCCACCCCGTCACGATTGGTGTCGATGGTGATGTTGTTAAGCGTCAGCAAATTACAACCAGTGACAAGAATGCCGAAGTGTCCGCCATGCACAATGGTGACATCACGGATCAGCACGTTGGTGCAAAGTTTTAGCGCGATGGCCTTATCGCCCACGCCCGGGAGTGTGGCCCCGGCGACTCGATGAGATTTGGCCCAGTGATACGCATCCGAGGTCAGTCCGCCGCCGTTGATTTCACCCATACCGGTGATCTCAACATTTTTCAGGTTCTCCCCCCAGATCAGGCTGTTATGAAAATAGGTATGGCCGCCATCCTGATATGCTTTTCCCGCGAATGGTTCGGCATGGTCATAGGCACCGAGTGCTATAGGGGCACCAAGAATTTCCGCACCTGGCTGCAGATGCAAATTAATATTGCTTTTCAGATGAATGCTGCCACAGAGATATATTCCCGCCGGTATTTCAACCGTGCCGCCGCCATGGGCGTTGCATGCCGCGATGGCACGGTTAATCGCCGGGCTATCCAGATGTTTCCCATTCCCTGTTGCGCCAAAGCGGCGCACGTTGTATCCGTGGGTCACCGCTTGCGCGGATGCGGCGGTGCCTTGCAAACTGACACCCGCCAGAAGCGCGGCAAGAAGAGTTATTAAGAATCGGCGAAATAAGGTTTTGGAAAATGAAAAGCGCATAAAATATTGTCTCCGCAAAAAGTACTGCCGCAGAAATTTAATGCAGGAAAAGCAGATATGCAAACATTTTTGCGCTTCGGGTCCGAAGAAAGCCCCACAGTTGTGCGCACACTTAACATTTTAAGCGGGGTTTTCGCCACCGACTTCATCAAGCACATGTTCGGCCACAAAAATGGGCACCTGATTGGCAACGCCCAGGGCAATGGCATCACTGGGGCGGCTGTCCACTTCAACACTATGGCCGTTCTGCCGGATAATCAGTCGGGCGAAAAAGGTATGATCCTGCAAATCGCTGATAACAATGCGTTCCAGCTTGCCGCCGAGTTGTTCAATGACACTGGAAAGCAACTGATGCGTTTGCGGCCGAGGAAAGGCCGTTCCCTTTAACCGATGATCAATGGCCAGAGCTTCGGCAGAGCCGATGAGAATCGGCAAGGTCCGCGGCCCATCGACTTCCTTAAGAAAAATAAACTGCTGATCGGAAGTTTCGGAAATGATTATACGTTTAAGTTCAACCTGTACGGCCATGCGGAAACTCCATTCCATGACCCGCCATCGGGCGGTTGCCTGCCAACGCTTATCATCAGTATACTCTTCTTTGCGTGTTCAAGTTGGGTCCGTGCTTCCCGCGGAGGTTCGTCAGGAGTTTCCGGATGGTTATTTACTGGGGCCGGTGCGTTCTGCATTCCGCGACACTATTTCTTTTATTTTCAGTGACATTTGCCAAGGGTCAATCGGCCGGCCCGCCCGGCGTTGCCGCCGGCGCCCTGAAAACTGTGGCCGAAATTCACGGTTCATTTAACGGTCGCATTAATTATACGCCTAATCGGACTATGCCCGGCGGCCCGCTGATGGGCAACGGTGATCTTGGCGTGGTCATGGCCGGGCGCTATGCCAATCGCCCGACATTTTACCTTGGCAAGACAGATTTCTATGGGGTGCTGCGGGGCCGCATGATGCCTGTGGCGCATCTGTCACTGAATATTCCGGCTTTGCGCGGCGGAAAAATGTCCCTGCGGGAAAATATTGGGCCTGCCACCATCACCGGAAACCTGCATTCCGGCCGTGCCGCGCTGACCATGAAATCCTGGGTGGCCGCTAAGCACAATTTGATGGTGCTGCAAATGCGCAATGTCGGCAGGCAGAATCTGACAATTCAATCCACCTTGCTTGATGCCTGGGATACACCGGGCATTCCAGCGATTCGATCGCATGGCAAAGATTTTTCCGCGCTGCATGTCGCTCCGGATTCAGTGCAGGTGTATCTAGGCAATCGGGTAAAGTTGGGGGCGGATTCGCGCGGGCAAAAGCCCGTGCAGTCTTCGTTTGCATTTGCCGGGCGTATCGCGGATGTCACGTTATTCCGCCGGGCGGAAATCAGCGGCGGCACACTTGCGAAAAACGCTGTTTTTGCCGCCTGGCACCTTCATGCACTTCCCGCGCACGCGATACAGCAGGCATCGGTCGTGTCCTCTCCGCACGGGGCGGCTGGGAATTTTACTGGTGCACAGCGCGGGCTGATCCGCCTGGGCGTGCTGCGAATTCCGCAACGACAATTTACCGTGTCGGCTTGGGTAGATGTCACGAAACGTCATGAGAACAGCTTTATTTTCACCGCCATGGCCAATCCATATTGGCCGCGCCGCTTTCCGTATCATCGCGGGTTAAGCCTGCGACTGGCTAATGGCCATTTTGTAGCCAAATTAAATCGCACGGCCGTTAATTCCCAGGCGTACCTGCCGATCAACCAATGGGTCCATTTGGCCGCCGGTTATGATGGCCACGCGTTAACAATTTATATCAATGGCAGTATCGCCGGCACTACCACAGCTTTCCCCACGGCCGCGCAGGTAATGGGTGCTGATAAAGGATCCATTCATACCGGCGACAGCCATTTGCCATTCAACGGCTGCGGCCCCAAAGGCATCGTCATGCAGCGTGTCCTGGGCGCGATTCCCACTGAAAAACGGGGAACCCTTACATTCACAATCCCCACCGGTTCTGCGGTTGATCTGCTGGTGGCGGCGGTAGATGATCATCAAACCGCTGGTTATCAAATCGCGGCGGCTAAACTGATTCAATCCGCTGACCTGCAAAACCTGCAGCAGCTTTACGTCCGGCACACGCGCTGGTGGGATAAATTCTGGTCGCGATCCTTTGTTGAAGTGCCCGATCAGCTCCTTGAAAAGCAGTGGTATGGATCACTTTACGTTCTGGCTTGCTGCAGTGAGCCGGGCGATACGGCCCCGGGTTTATGGGGCAATTTTATTACCTCCCGTATGATGGGCTGGCAGGGGGATTACACCCTGGATTACAACTTTGAAGCGCCGTTCTGGGCGGCATGCCCGACTAATCATGCGGCACTGGCGGATAATTATGATTCCATTCTGCTGAACTGGATGCCGCGAGGCCGCGCCCTTGCGAAACAGTATGGTCAGCACGGATTGTACTACTTCACGCAAATGACGCCCGTGCCCGGCTGGAGTGATGATCCATCCCGTTTTATGGGGCAAAAATGCGCTGCCGTGTTCGCAACTGTGGACTGCATTCAACGCTGGCGGTATACGCGCAGCGCTGCGTATGCCAAAAAAATCTGGCCCTTTCTCACGGGTGTCGCGGATTTCTGGGATCATTATCTGAAACTACAGAATGGCTTGTATGTGGATATCAACGATGCCGCCGATGAGGGCTTTCACCGCAATGATGTGAATCCTGCCGCGGATTTAGCCTTTATCCATCTGTTGTACCAGAACCTGATTCCCATGAGTCGGCAGTTGCATAAAGGCGCAGCCCAACGGCGGCGCTGGGCGGATATTCTTAATCATTTAAGCCCCCTGCCGGTAGTACCACCCTCAGATGTCGATAAAATTTACGTTGCCCCGCCCTCCCGCACGCTTACGGATTTATTGGGTGCCCGGCGCACCGGCGCCAAGCTGGTGCTACGCTTCGCACAAAAAGGTACAGGCTGGGCCAATCGCAACTATGCATTGCGGTTTGGCCCCCGAAAGCGGGCGGTCATCACCAGTTCCAGTGCGGGAATGGATTCACTTCAGGCCGTATTTCCCGGTTGGCAGATCGGCTTGGAAAGCTCGCCAAAAATGCTGAAGGCCGGGCGTGACACCACCGAACTTATGCGAATCTGGTACGATGCCAATGATTCCTCCAGCTTTTATCCCGCGGCCGCCGCCGTCGGCTATAACCCGGAAAAAATCCTGCGTCATCTGCATATATTCGTGCGGCACAATGCGTTTCCCAACTTTGCCTATAACATTCACAACGGCGGTATTGAAAATGAGGCCACCGTGCCCGTGACACTGTGCGCCATGCTGATTCAAAGCTATCAGCAAAACATTCATCTTTTTCCGGATTGGCCGCCGAATCGTGATGCCCGATTCGGCAACCTGCCGGCCTGCGGCAATTTTCTGATTTCCAGCGAAATGCGGGCCGGGCGTGTCGCGTATGTACAAATCATCAGTAACGCGGGCCGGCCCCTGCGGCTAAGCAATCCGTGGCCGAAACAAAGCGTCCACTATCAGATTGTCGGCGGAAAACAGGGGACGCTAAGCGGAGCCGTGCTTATGATGCCCACCCATGCCGGTGAAATAATCAGCTTGCGGGCGGGACGGTAAATCCCGCCAATAGTCCGCTCCATCACAAGCAAAATCCGGCACCGTCAGTGCCGGACTCCCGGCCGTCGATGAGGTGTCGATTCATTGCCCAGCCGTGTGGCGGCGTGTCAGCGCGAATTGCGAGCACTACGTACAGCGCATAAATTTATTTCTACAGCGCAAGACGCCGGAGACAATCGGGTGACAATCGCACGGTTGCGCCGTCTGTGCTGTGCGAAAATCAAAGCTCTTGGCGGCCGGGATATATGCTTAAACATGTTGATGATAGCGGCTTTGGTGGGCCGATGGCTCGTGCGTGGATGGCCCCTGCGGCCTAAAGGCAAGCGATGATATGGCTATCTAATCCGAATATTCCTGGGCGCTGCCCCGGAGTTGACAAATAGTTTGGTGGCGCTTGCAATGAGAAAAGTTCATGAGGCTTTGTTGTAGTACCTAAGCTAACTTTAATAAGGGAAAATTCTATGGCGATGTCGGGCATTCGGGAAAAAATGAATGAAAATCAGAAGCCGTTTATTATTGGGGGCATTGTTATGGTATGTCTGGCCGTTGGACTGTTAATCTGGGAATTAAAGCCCGTCAGCGCGCCGTCCGCCCCCAGCAGTTATTATTTTTATGATATGTCCAATGGCAGTATTACCACCGAGCCGGCCACCGCCATTTCGCCGCTGAAGGGTGCCGACGGTAAAGATACGCTGGTACAGGCATTTTTCTTCACCTGCAGCAGTTGTGGAGATAAAAAGATCGGCTACCTGCTGAAATATACTCGCCGTGCCCAGGCGGCGAAGGCTTATCTTGCCCGGCCGCCCAGCGGCACAATGACCCCTCAGCAATCCATGCAATTTGGTTCCTCCCTTTCCAAATACCAGGTCGCGGTAGCCATGGGCACACTGGTGCGTTTGCCAGCCAAAGGTTCGCACTGGTATCCGATCGCCGGTCCGATGGGTTCGCAAATCACCAGTCCGCCCCGTTGTTCCGCAAGCGCGCTGGCCAAACCCTGCTTCCCATGAACGATTCAACGCTGCCGTATTGCCCTAATGACACGCCGTTGATTCACGTGGACTGTCACCGAGAATAACCGTTAGCGCGGCAGCGGCACGGTTACATGTGCATTACCATCACATAAAAAACCGCACGTTACGCCCGTCCCGCGCTGCGTTGTTCTCTCACATGCCAGGCTGTCTCTGATTCGGTCCAAAAACAAAACCGGCCGCCTTCTCTATTTGATCGGGCGGCCGGCTTTAGGAAGGTGTATTAAAGGGGGAAAGTTCAATTTTAAATGGGCGAAATTGCCCGCAGGCAGCCCCTGATTTTATGACCGGCTAAAGGCCTGATCCCCACGGGCAAAGCCAGCCCGTGGGGATCTCAAGCGACTGTGTTATCGACCGCCTGGTGCCGTGGCCAGTGAGCAACCTGTTGGCGGATTACAACTCGGCGGTTTCGGACGATTGCTGCCGCCGGGTGTGTTTTCAGTGTGGGAGAATGCCTCCGCATGGTCATCGCCTACCACACCATTTACGGAATGGGTATATTCCCCTGACCGCGCGGCAAGCGCCCTATTGCGGCTGTTCTTCCGCTGCCAAGGTGGACCGGACCGAGGCAAATTGACTGGCCGAGACCTGCCAGTTGGGCTGCCAGTGCAGGTTCCACACATCCGCGAGTAGCACGCTCTCGGCGTGGCCGTCCGCGAAGACGAAATTAGTGGAGAATCCATGCCGATTAGTTATGTAACGGGTCATGTAGTCCCACCAGACGAAACCGCCGTAGCCGTTGGAAAGGCTGCTTCCTGGGCTGTCCCAGTTATCCGGGCCGCCGTCGGGCATTACGCCGTCGCCGATCAGCGGAGTGTTACTGTTAGGTTGGCCGCCGATTCCAAAAAAATCGCTGGATCCCCCGCCTGTCCAACCGGCCGGGGCAAAGTTTGGCGCGGTCTGCCCCGCCATAATCGGGGACGCCGAATAGTTGTACATCCAGTCGTTGAATGTATAGCTGCAAAAGAATGTGCCGGGGCCAAATTCCCCGGGTGGATTCAGAAAGGCATCGGGTACGCGCCCCGTGTTCATCGCCCCTCCGGTGAGATTTTCGCACATCACACTTGTCCACGGGGTCACCGCGTCAGGGGACGGCTGGTACCAATTGCCGTCGCTTCTAATTGTAGTCACCGGGCAAAGGAATACCTTGGGCGTCGCTTCAAATGGTGCCAGATACTCGAACCAATTCCCGGCATTCCAAGTCCCGACGTTTCCATTGGCCGTGTTATCCCAGTTACAGATCATTGTTGAGTATTCCGAGATGTACTCATTATACCCGACCCCCAATTGGCGCAAATTGGACTGACAAAGAGTGACTTTTGCCAGCTTTTGCGCTCTTGCCAATGCCGGCAGCAGTAACGCGATCAGCAGCGCGATGATGGAAATCACCACCAGCAGCTCAATGAGCGTGAAGCCTTTTGGCTTACGACCAAGATAATGTGTGACTTTCATAAATAAAGTCCTCCGAAAAAAAAGTACCTGAACCTTCCTGTTTTCAGTCCCGGGCGACACACCCGCGACTGCTTAGTTGTTTAATCGAGCATCTCGCATTAACAAGACATTATTAATAATAATGATCTAAAAGCTTGACGCCACTTCGTACAGCGCATAAATTTATTTCTACAGCGCAAAATGAATATTAGTATTTTGACGCCCAAATGGAGTGTTGTATTATGAGACAAACCACTAAAATCAAGCAAATTAGCCGGAAAAGGCGCAAACGGGTGGCATTATTCCTGGAGGATATGGGACCCTATGGTGAGCGCGCCTTGCAGGCCATCGCTCATTTTGCCAGGGGCCGGGGCACGTGGCGCGTGGACATGGCCAACTTTGGGGAAGTCACGGTAGACGAGATTGCCGCGGGTAAAGTGGATGGGGTCATCTTCGGGCAGTGGGAGGCCTTGCCGGCACTCGTGGATGGCATTAACCATAGCGGCGTGCCGGCGGTGGATATTTCCGGCGGTGATGAAGTCCAATCACCCCCCGCGCGTGTGATGCCCGATGACCGGGGCGTCGGAATAATGACTGCCGAACATTTTCTCGCACGCGGTTTTGAGCATTTTGCGTATTACGGTCTGCCCGAGGAATTTAATCACCGCTGGGAAAAAGCCCGACGAGATGGTTTCCGCGATACCTTGGCCAGCCGCGGCTTTTCAACGGATTGCTTCAGTGGTTCCGCCCGCGGCTGGAATGAACTCCATGATAGAGCCCATCTGGGGGCTTTGAGCCGCTGGTTGATAAAGCTGCCTAAGCCCTGCGCGGTGCTGGCTTGTATTGATGCCTTCGCCTATGAAATTTTGCGATTGTCACGGGAGTCGGGCATCGCGGTTCCTGAAGATCTCGCGGTGTGTGGTGTCGATAACCGCCTGTGGATTTGCATGTTGGCCAACCCCACCATTACCAGTATCCCCCTCGACGGTGCGCAGGCCGGTGCCCGCAGCGCCCAAGTCCTTGACAAACTCATGGCCGGCCGCGCGGTTCCGCGCGAGCCGATACTCATTGCCCCGCTACCCATTGAACAGCGCGAATCCACCGATGTCTACGCTTTCCATGACGCCGACGTGGTGGAAGCTCTGCACTATATTCGGGATCATTGCAACCGACCGATCACCGTTGCGGATATCCTTCGGACAATTCCTGTTTCTCGAAGGTCACTGGAAATGCGGTTTAAGAGTCTCACGGGCCAAACACTTCAGGCGGAAATCTGGAGAGCGCATCTGGACCGCGCCAAGCGGCTGCTGCTGGAAACGGACCACTCCATCTATGACGTCGCCGAAAATTCCGGATTCCGGACAGCGGCAACGTTTAATGTCATGTTCCGCCGGACCTTTGACAAGACGCCTACCGAGTTTCGTCGGCAGGTTAAATTGCCCATGCCACAGGCGTAAATATCGGTTCCAGCAGGCTACCTTTGCAGGAGCGCTAACGGGTAGCAAATCGTATATAATCGTAAATGAGCCGATCAAGCGTTATGGACAGCGTTGATCCGCCTTATTGGAATTGTGCAGACAATGAACAAACTTACAAAAAAAACGATCGTTGATGTGGCCCGCCAGTCGCCCTATGCCCCGGAGGCGTTTGACTTTGTGCGCGAAGGTCTGGCGGAAACCGTTCAACGCGTGCATCCTGCCGAGAGCGGCGAAGAACTGCCGGAGGGGCAACGGCACGTATCGGGTCAGGATTTAGCGCGCGGGTTGCGTGATCTGGCCATCGGCAAGTATGGGATTATGGCCGGTGCGGTATTGGCGCACTGGAATATTCACACTACTATGGACTTTGGTAAAATCGTTTTCGCCATGGTCGAAGGCGGTATGATGCACAAAACGCCGGAAGATAGCGTGGAAGATTTTCGGGATGTGTTTGATTTTGATGAGGCCTTCACCGCTCCCCGGCGTCCGTTGATAATCGGAACGCCGGTGTTTGATCTAAAATCCGCGTAAGCGCGGCCGTTATCCGTGCAATAAAATCAGGCGTTGATGCGCCTGGAAAATACAGGGATGTCTTTTTTTATTCACAAGGGGAAACAGGCGTGATTGCAAAATTTTCTAAGCGTATGATTCTGGCCGGCGTTGTCGGCCTGCTATTGGCCGGCTGCACCTATCAGCAGCCGCCGGTTGATTTGACTGCGCCTTCGCATTTCACGCTTAGCGTTATTGATGGCACGCAGCGTCGGACAGCCATTGATGTACCGATCCCGGCGTCCTCCAATATCCTGCCGGATACGCAGGCCCTGATCAGTTCGGTCGGCCCCTGGTCCATGAAACCTGATGAAACCGGTACCCTTAATGAAGTCATCATTAACGGACCTATGTATGATGTAAACGTGATGTCGGATCGGCTGGTCATTCGCTTCCATCATGATCCCAATCAGGTCGGTGCGGTAACGGCGGTGATTACCCGGCAGCAATATGATCAGATTCGCGGCGATGCGATGGTGACCGTACAGCCGAACCAATGGAAGAAAATCACCTACGGCCCCAACCCGTGAAAGGCCCGTCGCTTCCCTTAAGGCGCATTTGGCGGCATACTCTCTGTTATGCGGTGGCTGACGTTTTTTCTGTTGCTCTATTTTGCCACGGCCCTTCAGGCCGCGCACCTTGGGCAATGGAGTGAATTCGGCTATTTCCATATTGAATATATTTTCATGCTGGCTGTGTTCTATGCTTTGTTCGCGGAGAAAGATGCCGCGCTCCTGGCTTGCTTCTGGTGCGGATTGATGTATGACCTTACCGGACAGTCTATTGTTGGACTGGAAGCGATTCTGGTGGGGATGATTGCGTTGGGCATTATCAGCATCCGCATGCACATTTTTCGATCCAGCGTGCTGGGGCAGATGGTAATAACCTTTCTGGCGGTGTTGCTGTTCCTGGCGGGGCGCGTGCTGTTCGGTCATCTGGCCCTGTATTTTGCCGGGCGGCCGGTGCCGATTATCAACAGTCTGGCTTACACCGGCGTGATATTATCCAGCAGCCTGTATACCGCTGCGGTTGCGCCGTGGATTTTTCGCGCTTTATTTTTGCTGGGAGATATGCTGGGCTTTGATATGCAGCATCGCCGGAGCATGGCCCGCTAATCCCGCCGCCGCATTCCACGGCGTGCGGATGTTAATTAGCCGGCGGCTGATCGATGCCATTGGAGGATTGTCGAACGCCGGGATGCGTTGAAATCATCCGCGGCATTACGCTAAGATCATAAGATCCATAGCGCAGACGGTAACTGGTTATGCGGCGGCAACCATAGAGGTATCCAATCCGGATGTTAAGGCGGCGATTAATCATGCTGGTTGTTCTGGCAGCCCTGGCGATGGCCGTCATTGGCGCGCGTTTAGCGGCGCTGGAAATTTTTCAGCACCAGCACTGGCGGGATGAAGCCCGAAGTTTTACCTATCGCCACTACATGATTCCCACCCGGCGGGGTGAAATTATGGATCGTGACGGCCGGCTGCTGGCGGTGGAAACGCCCTGCTACAATCTGGCGATTGAATATCAGGCGATGAACCATGACGCGCTGTGGATCACAGCGGTGGCCATCCGCCACCTGGAACATCTTAAATTATCCCGTGCCCAAATGCTGGTCCGCCTGCCGGTGGAAAAGCGCAAAATTAACAGCGAACTGGACCGCATGCCCGAATCCATCGCGGATCATTGCGGCGTGCCGCTGGGACAGGTGCTGCACAGCTTCGATAACATCCGCAGTCGAATGCAACTGCTGCGGGAAGATGTCTGGACCGTGCGATATTCCCATGTGGTGCATTCGGGAACGTCCCCGGATGATCTGGATGAGCAAATGGGCCTGGCCAACAGCATCGATCTGGCTGAAGCCCATGAGGCGCATACCGTGATTCCCGATATCGGCTTTGCCGCCGCCGCGTATTTCAAAAAGCACGCTCGCCGCTATCCGGGTTTGGTGGTGCAGGCCGGCACGCACCGGATCTATCCTTATAATGATGTGGGGGCACATCTGATTGGCTATATGCGACAAGTTACTGCACGGGTGGTGGAACAGCACCCGTTTGTGCTTCCCCGTCTGATTCCGGGAAGTCTGCGCGATACGCGTGGGCACCTGCGAGGGTATTTGCCGGGCGATACGATGGGGGCCACGGGAGTCGAACAGGCCGCTGAAAAATTATTACGCGGCGCGCGGGGCGTGCGCCTGGTGAATCTGGAAGGTCATCAAGTAAAGGAAGATTATCGCAAGCCGGTGCCGGGGCAAAATATCCGTCTGACGCTGGATATTAATTTGCAGCGGGCGCTAAGGGAAAAATTAGAGGACCCCACGACGCACCTGTTATATTTTAACGGGCAAACGCACAACGCCGCCGTGGTAGTCTTGTCCGTAGCCCATAATCGTGTGCTGCTGATGCTTTCCGAACCGGGTTATAACATCAACACCGTCCACAAAAATTATTCACTGCTGTTAAAAGATCCGAATTTGCCCCTGATGGATCGCGCCATGTCCAGCGCGTTTCCCCCCGGCAGCATCGTCAAGCCGCTGGAATCCTCCTTTGCCATGACCCTGGGAGTTATTACGCCCCAAACTGTCATCAACTGCGGCCCGGAACTGTTTCCTAATCATCCCAATGTGTTTCGTGACGACTCCTATCCGTACGGACGCGGCCCGACCGATGTAGTCACCGGTTTGGAGGAATCCTGTGACGTATTTTTTTACAATGTCGGCATGCGACTGGGACTTACCCGCCTGGTGGCCGGTTATCGCAGTTACGGCCTGGGTTCGCCCACCGGTATTGGTCTGGCGGAAGAGACCAGCGGTTATCTTCCGCCGACGGATCATGGCCTCAGCAAAATCAAACGTCTGGATGATGCGATTATGATGGGTATCGGGCAGGGGCCCATGGCGGTGACGCCATTGCAGATGGCCAACGGCTACACGGCCATGCTGCGCGGCGGACGTTGGATGCAGCCGCAGTTGATGCAGCAGCTCCACCGACCACCGGCGCGGCCGATTCATATCAACACATCTTGTCTTAAATATATATATAAAGGTATGTATT
>JAJZGH010000130.1 GCA_021798635.1 Planctomycetota bacterium
CTGGGCCGCCGCGCCGGTAACGGCCACCAAGCGCCGAATGCCTTTGCTGACGGATTCTTCAGCGATGATGGCGAATTCCTCTGCATCACCCGTGCCGGTCAGATGCGTTCCGCCACAGAATTCAATGGAGTATTGTCGCCATGCCGGATTTTCCGGAGCACCCAGTAACTCGGATACCGGCACTCCGACGGAAACCACCCGCACCATCGGGGGATATTTTTCACCGAAAACAGCGCGAAGCGAATGAATCTTCCGGGCCTGCTCCAGCGGGGCTGTTTCCGTGTAGACCTTGAGTTTTTTGCCGATCGCCTGGCGCACCAGCGATTCGACTTTTTCCAACTCCTGATCATCCAGTGCTTTGGGCTGCACGAAATCAAAACGCAGTTTATCGGCATCCACCAGCGAGCCTTTTTGTTCCACATGCTCGCCCAGCGTTTCGCGCAAAGCCCAATTCGCCAGATGCGTTGCGGTATGATTTTTTTCAATGCGCTTCCGCGCATTAAATACCGAAGCGCTGGCTGAATCGCCGCGATGGAGCTTCCCATTTTTCAGGTGGCCGATGTGCAGGACGTATCCGCCAAGCTGCCGCACGGATTCCACGACAAATGTGGCTCCCGAGTCGGTCTTTATTTCTCCCTGATCACCGATCTGACCACCCATTTCAGCGTAAAAATTCGTCCGATCCAGAAGCAATGCCACGGTTCCGGATTCATTGGCAGTTACCGATTCCTGCAAACGCTGGGCGTCCCAAATTCCCGCAATGCTGGTGCGCAGCGGCCGGTGTTCATATTTTGCATGGTCATCCGTGGGTTTAATGTGCAAGGCCGGTAATTCAGCGAGAATTTCCGGCGGCATATCCGCCAGACCGGAGGCGACAGTTTTTCCGCCCATCCGGGCTTTTTCCCGCGCTTGCTGCATAAGCTGGTCATAGCCGTATTTGTCCACATCCATGTTTTGTTCGCGCGCCATAATCTGCGTGAGATCAATCGGGAAGCCAAACGTATCATGGAGTTTGAACGCATTTTCCGCGGAAATCATGGTTGGTTTCAGCTTTTCAGCCCGGGCCTCGTCGGCGGCCAGCTGGAAAAGTTCCAGGCCGCGATCCAACGTGCGGCTGAAGCTTTGTTCTTCATCCTCAATAATATCGGCGACGCGCTTTGGGTTTTTAGCTAATTCCGGAAACGCGTCGCTCATGGAACTGACAATCACGGGCACCAACTGATGTAGAAATGGCTCACGCAGGGCCAGTTGCTGGCGTCCGAAGCGCACGGCGCGGCGCAGGATTCGCCGTAACACGTAACCGCGTCCGTCATTTCCGGGAACGGCTCCATCGGTAATGGCGAAGGTCAGGCAGCGAATATGATCGGCGATAACACGAAACGCGATATCCCGCGCCAGGGCCGGATTCTGTATTTCTTCACCGGATCCCTGGTCCAGGGCCGGAAATACGCCGGTATATTGTTGGCCGCAAAGTTCCCCGATGGCGGCAAACAGCGGCGTAAAGAGATCGGTAGCGTAGTTGTCGCTTTTATCCTGCAATACCTGGCAAATACGCTCCAGCCCCATGCCCGTATCCACATGCTGGGCCGGCAGGGGGGTCAATTTGCGGTCCGCCCCGCGGTTGTACTGAATAAATACCAGATTCCATATCTCCATGACGCGCGGATCGGTGCCGTTCACCTGCGGGCCGCCAGTCATATCCGCGGTGCGGTCGATGAATATCTCCGTGCAGGGACCGCAGGGGCCGGTCTCGCCCATTTCCCAGAAATTCTCATCGACAAACCGGTGAATGTGATGATCCGGTAAGCCCGCGATCTGCTTCCATAACTGTGCCGCCTCATCATCCGCCGGCACATTATCCGCGGGATTGCCGGCGTAAACCGTTACATGCAGCCGCAGCGGATTGATCTGCCAGACCTCGGTTAAAAGTTTCCAGGCCATTTCGATAGCGCCGGCTTTGAAATAATCGCCGAAGCTCCAGTTGCCGAGCATTTCAAAAAAAGTGTGATGCCGCCGTGAGCGGCCCACATCATCAAGATCATTATGTTTGCCGCCTGCGCGGATGCACTTTTGCGTATTGGCCACACGTTTCCAGGGGGCGGTAGCGGTGCCGAGAAAATAGGGTTTGAACTGATTCATGCCCGCATTGGTAAACAGCAATGTCGGATCATCATGCGGCACCACCGGACTGGACGGCACGAAGGTGTGCCCGTTCTGGCTGATAAAAAAATCAATAAATTGCTTGCGTATCTCACGCGATGTCATGCGCGTAACTCCTGTGAACCAAACTGGAATGGGGCATTCTAACAGGATATGCGGAAATTTGCTTCCCATTTCCTGCGGGAAAGTGGATATGAACTGGTTTTATGGATTTGCCACGCGGGCCTTAATCATCTGGATAATGGCGTCCGGCTCGCTCATCCGGCCAACGCCAATCGTTCGGCATGCCTGCCATCCGGACTCCGGCCCGATCATTGCAATGTGGCGCGAACGCAGTAAGGCTACGTTAGCCTGTACCGCGGGGTTATTCCACATTTGCTCATTCATGGCAGGGACCAGCAGCAGTTTTTCGGGTTCCGCCGCCAGCAGCAACGTGCTAACCAAGTCATCCGCCAGGCCGTGCGCGATTTTCCCGATCATATTGGCCGTCGCGGGCGCAACAACAATCAGATCCGCCTGCTGTGCCAGTTGGATATGCTGGGGATCCTGACTGTCCGGATTATCAAACATATCCGTATGTACAGCATGTCCCGAAAGTGCTTCAAAGGTCAGCGCACCGACAAATTTCAGCGATTCAGCCGTCATGGCCACATCCACGCTGTACTGCTGCTGCGCCAGTTGGCTGACTACCTGGCACACTTTATAGGCGGCAATGCCCCCGCAGACACACACCAGAATTTTTCGCTGTGTGCTGTTCATAAGCCGTGTACACTCCGAAATCGTGAGGCTCTATCCGGTGCCATCCCGCCGCGATGCCAAGAGGTATGTTTATTTATGGCCCAGGGCTTCCGCGGGCTTGGTCATATTGCTTTTTTCAAAATCAATACTGACTTTACCTTGAAGAATTTCATCCAGAACCACTTCCATATCGCTGCGGCCATTGCGCTCCACCAGCGGCCTCTGGCCTTCGATCAGCTCCGCCAGACGGTGTTGCACCAACGCACACAGCTTAAATCGGCCGCCAAGTTTATGTACAATGTCATCGCTCTTAATTGCTTCGATCATGTCGTATATGCTCCTGAAACTATTCCAACCGGGCGGTCGTGCCCATTGCAAATTTTACTTTTTCCGGCCAACGTGCCATAAAAAACTTCAACAGATTCCTGTCGTGATTACCTTTGTATGGTTTGCACAAAGCTGATCAATTCAGCGATGGTCTCTTCCAGGACGCGGTTGACCACTTTTATCCGGTACGCCCCGGACTGTTCAGCGAGGGCAATTTCCTGTTTGGCCTGCCGAAGCCGCGTTTCAATTACTTCCGGTTCATCGCGACCGCGTTCCTGCAGGCGCCGGGTTAATTCCTCTTCGCCGGGCGGTAGAATAAATACTCCGACTGCCCGGGGAAACATTTTGCCAATCTGAATACCGCCCTGAATGTCTATTTCCAGCAGCACCGTCCGCCCTAGCGCCAAGGCATCCAATACGGGTTGTCGCAGTGTCCCGTACCAATGCCCAAACACCCTAGCATATTCAAGAAATTCATTATTTGCAACACGTTGCTTAAATTCATTCTCATTTATGAATAAATATTGCTTTCCCCATTGATCCTGCGGCTTGCCGGCCCGAGTTGTTGCCGAAAGTGCGAATTGGGCGGGCAGGTCCCTGGCCAGGCGGTTGCACACCGTGGATTTTCCCACGCCCGACGGCCCTGATACAAAAAGAAGCAACCCTTGTTTGCTGTTTTCCATCAATTAATTTCCGTGCCTGGTAAATGTTAATGCCGGGTACTACGGTTCTTACCCCGTGCGGTCGTGACTACTCGACGTTCTGGACCTGTTCCTTGATGCGGTCAATAATTCCTTTGATCTGCATGCAGAGTTTTGCGATCTTGCCGTCGCTGGCTTTGCTGCCGATGGTATTGGCCTCGCGCAGCATTTCCTGCGCGATAAACTCCAGCGTTCGGCCCACCTGATTTTCTTTTTCCGCCAAACCGTTAAAGTGCTCAAGATGCCCCGAAAGCCGCGAGATTTCTTCACTGATATCCGCCCGTTCGGAAAACAAGGCCACTTCCCGTAAAAGATCTGTATCAGATAATGACAGCTTCGCATCTCCCACCAACTGCATCACCCGTGCCCGCAGCCTCTGGTGATATTGCTGGGCAATCTGCGGTGCCTGCTGCCGGATGATTTCAAGCGAGGTGGCTATTTCGTCAAGATGCGATTTTAAATCTTTCCAAAGCGCTTCCCCTTCGCGCTTGCGCATCTGAACAACCTGCCCCAACGCATCGGCGGTCAGGCGGTTAATGACATCGCGACGGTGCTGGTGATCCGGTTCGGCGGTTCCACGGTTGGGCGATTCACACACCCCCGGCAAAAGCAGCAGGTCGGTTAGATCAATGGTCATCGGTGCGGGCGAATCCTTGGCCAGTCGCGCCAAATCCTGCATTTCTTTAAGGTAATACTGGGCGGCTTCCCGATTAACCACAGCCGCCGTGCCCGCGGGCAGTACCACAGTAACGGTTAGATTTATGGAGCCGCGGCAGAGTTGCTGCCGCACCAGTTTATCGATCTCCGGTTCGCAATCCGCCAGTTCATCGGGGAGGCGAACAGAGACTTTCAGAAACCGGTTATTCACCGAACGAATTTCCACCTGGCAGAAAAAATTTTCCTCTTCCAGACTCGCTCTGCCGTAACCGGTCATGCTGATGATCATCTGAACTCCGAACCCATCACGGATGCGTCGCCGTGGATTTGGCCGGTGTGGCCGGGCCGCTAACTGGAACTTTGCCTGCCGTCGCAGGCTTGGAAACCGTCGTGCTGGTTGTGGCCGCGGTTGGTGCGGCGGTCTGTGTTGCGGTTGGCGTCGCTGCGCTTTTCGTCATGGCGGGCTGAGTTGTCGCAGCCGGGCGTGAGGTGGCGACAGGCGTTTTCCCCTGCACCATCCAATTCAATCCGATCGCCAGGAACATAAACAATACAAAAAGTACGACGGTAATCGTGGTAAACACGTCACCGGTCTTGGTGCCGAATGCCGACCCGCCTCCGCCGGCGCCAAAGGCACCGATCAGGCCGCCGCCGCGTCCGCGTTGCAGCAGAATTACAAAAATCATCACGATGCCCAGAAGCACCAGCAAGATGGAAAAAAATGTTGTCATGAACCTGTTATCCTTGAGCCGTCAGCTCTGTTACCCGTTTGCTTAATGTCCCGCCTGCGCGGCAATGGCGGCTTGCACAATACCCATAAACTCATCCGCCATCAGGCTGGCTCCGCCAATGAGCAGGCCGTCAATATCGGCCTGCGCCAAAAGTTCCGCGGCGTTGGCTTTCTTGGCTGATCCACCATATTGGATACGGATGTGTTGGGCCATCTCATGGCCATATTTTTCTCCCAGTTTGGTCCGGATAAAACCGTGGACTTCCTGGGCTTGTGCCGGAGTGGCCGTTAACCCCGTGCCAATGGCCCATACTGGTTCATACGCGATAACCAGGTGGCCGGCTTCGGCGCTGGCGGCGGAAACATGCGCCAGGGCAGCCTCAAGTTGCCGACTCACGACTTCAACCGTCTTGAAGTGCTTGCGTTGTTCAAGGGTTTCGCCCACGCACAGGATCACCCCAAGGCCTTCGGTTACAACCGCATGGGCTTTCTTGCCGACCATGTCATCGGTTTCACCTAAAATATGCCGCCGTTCACTATGGCCGGCCAGCACATAGTTCACGCCCATGTCCCGCAGCATCGCCACGCTGACTTCGCCCGTGAAGGCACCTTTTTTCTCAAAATAAACGTTCTGTGCGCCAAGGAATATTTTCGAGTCAAGGACCGCGCGTACCGCCTCCAGATGCACCAGCGTCGGAATGACGCTGATTTCCACCGGGCAGGAAGATGGCGTCTGGGCGACAATTTTAGAAGCCAGATCCACACTTTCCGCGCGGTCCAGATTCATTTTCCAGTTACCGGCAATCAAAAATTTTCGCACCTTTTTTATCTCCATTCGTTTGAATCTATTGCATTCACAGGGCCGCCACACAGCCGGCCGTCCGGGGAATTTTTAAACCGTTACCGGCCCCGCATGGGAAAGCGCGGCGGGTTCGGAAAAACTGCGTCCCAGCACCGCGGAAATCTTTTTGAGCGTTACCATTAAATCGGCAAACGCCTCGGGCAACAATGCCTGCGGCCCATCGCACATCGCCTTGGACGGATTATCATGGACTTCCACCATGATGCCGTCCGCTCCTGCCGCAATCCCCGCTTGCGCCAGCGCCGGAACAAAGTCCCGCACGCCGCTGGCATGGCTGGGATCCACAATCACCGGCAGATGACTGTTGGCTTTTACCACAGGCACCGCGGATATGTCCAGCGTGAATCGCAAGGCGGTTTCAAACGTTTTGATCCCCCGTTCACACAAAATCACCTGCCGATTCCCCTGGCTAAGCACATATTCAGCGCTCATCAGCCATTCCTGGATGGAACCGGCCATGCCGCGTTTCAGCAGCACCGGCTTGCGGGTTTTGCCCACTTCAAAGAGCAGATTAAAGTTTTGCATGTTGCGTGCACCGATCTGAAATACATCGGTATATTGTTCGATGATTGCCACGTGACGGGTGTCCATCACTTCCGTGATAATGGGCATGCCGTTTTCGCGTCCCGCATCACGCAGCCACTTTAATGCATCTTCCCCATGCCCTTGAAAGCTATACGGACTGGTCCGCGGCTTGTATGCACCGCCGCGCAGTACCGCCGCCCCGGATGCACGGATGAACCTGGCAATGTTATGAACCATCTGCTCATTTTCGCACGCGCAGGGGCCGGCAATAGAGACACAGTGTCCGCCCCCGACCTTGACCACGCCGCCATCCGGACACGGGATTTCCACAATCGTATCGGCCTTATGAAATTCGCGGCTGGCCAGTTTATACGGCCGCATAATCGGCAGCACCTGCTCCACGCCGTTAATGGCCATGAGATGTTCTTTATCTACCTTGACCTCTTCTCCGACCACCCCGATAACGGTACGGAATTGTCCTTTGGACAGGTGCGCCTGCAGACCCAGAGCCTCAATTTGCGAGACAATATTCTTCACAAGAGCGTCATCGGCTCCCGGCTTAAGAATGACAATCATGCGGTAAATTCCAATGCGTATAAACAACCAGCGACCCGCGCCGCAAAAATCCAAGCCCCTTATTATCTGCGGCCCGCGAAAAAATTCCAGTAGTCGCAAAAACGAATAATCCTTTACATAAATTTAGGAATAGCCCGCTGCGCAACGCCCGCTATACGCAGCGTTGCCGATACGCACTCTACTGTTGGCGCTTGCGAAACACCGAAGGGTGTTACGCTATCAATCTCTTCCGGTTTCGCGTGAAGCGTCGGCCCATGGCTACGAGTGCCAGTAGAACTCCACCTGAAAATGTTAATGGCATCGATCCGGGCAGCGGAACTGCCGAGTTGGCGGCGGGAGTCACCGGTGGATCGTTTAACACGGGTGTTTGCGGATTGGGATTGACGTAACCGCTTAATGCGAAAATGCCAACATCGCCACCGGTCACGGCGCTGAAGCTGATGGAAGCGAGGGCATTGTTGGAGTAGCCGAGGCTTTGCAGATTAAAATCCGTTTCGTACATTTGGAAGTCCGCTGGATTGCTGGTGTCTAAGATTGACTGGGTTTCAAGCGTTCCGCTGGTGCTGGCACTGCTGCGGGATACGGAATACGGCAAAGCCCAGTTGCCGCCCGAAGATTGGCTCCAGTCATACACGTTGTAGGAAATGGGAGCACTTTGAAATCCATTGGCAAAATGTAATGTCATGTTGACCGCTACATAATGCGGGCCGGAGTTGGCGGATGCGGCCAGGATGGCAATGTTATTAAATGCGGTAGCATTATTAAGAGAAAGAGTTGCCCCGGCTGTGCCATTGTTAAACAAATTGACGTTATTTGCATTCTGAAACGGTTGGAACTCGAATTGCGTCGCCGCGCCTGTAATGGTGTTGGTGTACGCACTGTTAAATAGGGTGGGTTGGGTCGCGTAACGTGATCCGGTACTCGGGTCTTGGTACTCCGGCAAGCCGGCCGATACAAATGCCCACGAGGGCATCGAGCCTAACGCATCCCATGCATATTGACCGTCAAAGGCTACCGCAGAATCAGTCGTGAAGGATGCAGCTCCATACACCACATCAGCGTTCCAACTCGAGCTGGTTAGCGAAACAGGTGTATCCTGCACAGAGGCAAAGGCTTGGTTTGCGGCTACCGGCAGCAACAGTGTGGCTGCGACCATTATGCGTCCTGATAAGAGAATCCAGTGTTTTTTCACGGTCAACTTCCTCCAAAAAACCTAAGTAATCACCTCACACCCGGCGCAACAAACGCCAAGTGCTAAAAAAGCACGCATGCGGGGCAACATGTATTTACATGCAACAGGCGCGCAGAAATTGCATCACGCTGGCTGAAAATTGTTCGGCCGGCAGATCAATCCATATCGCTGCAGCGTTGCAAACCCTGAATTATTTGTTTAGGAAGAAAATCCGATTTCTCCCTCTCCACATGTTGAAAAATAAACCATTTTTCGAAGCTGTCAATAAAAAAATGGAAAAATGATCAATAATATTATTATCGGGCGAAACATACGTCTTCCGGCTTGGCTGGGATTTGCAGCGACAGCGGAGTATGCGCTGCCACATTTCAGGGTTTTGTATTACTATGAAGCCGGTTATTTAAGGCCGGAGAATTTATTTATGCAGTATCGCAATTCACATCGGATCGGGGCCAGTGTTTCGGAAATTGGATTAGGCTGCTGGCAGCTTGGCGCCGCTGATTGGGGAGATGTGCCCGAACCGCGGGCGATGGAGATTCTTCACGCCGCCGATCAGACCGGTGTTACCTTTTTTGATACAGCGGATGTTTACGGCAGCGGCCGAAGCGAAATGCTGATTGGTCAATATCTAAAATCCCGGCCGGCTGGCGCAAAGCCTGTTTTTATTGCCACGAAACTCGGACGCCTGCAAGGGTATCCCGATGGCTACACCGCTGAGCTGCTGCGGGAATGCACCTTACGCTCCATTGAAAGGCTCGGCGTTGCGGCGCTGGATTTAACGCAGTTGCATTGCATACTTATGCGACATCTGCAAGCGGGGCACGTCTTTGACTGGCTGCGAAAATTAAAGGATGAAAAGCTCATCCGGCATTTTGGTGCCAGTGTGGAGACCGTGCAGGAGGCAAAAATATGCCTGCAACAACCGGATTGTGATTCCTTGCAGATTATCTTCAATATTTTCAGACAAAAGCCCATCGATGAATTATTTGCCGAGGCGAAGGAAAAGGGCGTGGCCATTATCGTGCGGCTGCCGCTGGCCAGTGGATTGCTTGCCGGCACTTATAGCCGTGACACCGCTTTTGCCCCGAGCGATCACCGCAATTACAATCGCAATGGGGAGAAATTCAATGTCGGCGAAACGTTTGCGGGACTCGAATTTGCACGCGGCGTAGAACTGGCGAACCGTGTGAAGGCTTCGGTACCAAAGAATCAAACCATGGCGGAATTTGCCCTCCGTTGGATACTGGATCATGATGCGGTAACCACGGTTATTCCCGGTGCTTCCAAGCCAGCGCAGGCGCTGAAAAATGCCAAGGCCAGCGATCTTTCGCCGCTGCCTGCAGAGGTTCATAAGCACCTGCGGGAACTATATGCAACGGATATCGCCGCGCACATCCGGGGGCCTTATTGAAGACCTGCTCTGTTTATCGCGGCAGCGGAATAACGGCACCGGGCCGCGTTCGGCGGCCATTGATCGCAAGCAAATCAACCTCTCTGATGCGCCAGTTCCCCGGCCGCGGGTGATCCTGCCAGACAAAGCGCCAGGCGGTAATCACCGGCCCGTAATCGCGGGTGCTGGTCCAGATGACCAAGTGCGTAACGGCCTGCGACGCCTGCATGTGCACGGTCATGGATCGAATGATATTGCCGGTAATATGGACTGCTTTCAGTCGATTTGCCAAGCCGGATTGAATTTGGGCATAGTTCCACTGGCCAAAGATGGCCCGGCGCGAAAAATAGCGCATCACCGCCGGTACATCATCATGTGCTGCGGCGCTGATGATCGCATCATTGGCATTCACCAGTCGTTCCTGCGGAGTTACCACCAGTGTCGCTGTGAGAATCCAAATCATAGTGACGGCTAAGATCACGCCCCCGATATTTCGCACCAGGGCCTGCCGGGTATTTATTCCGCGCCAGATTGCCGCGATGGCAAGCAGCAGCATCGCCGCCCAGATGGCCCAATGATTTTCAAAAATGATGGCACCCGTTGATCGGGGAAAACCGGTGCTCAGGCGAATATAGCCAAGGGAACGGATCACACCATGCGGATGAATAATTGAAGTAAACACATTGTACTCCGTGGCAATCAGGTTTTGCCAGCTTTTGCTGAAGCATTGTATGGCCAAGACCGTCGGCGGGGCAACGCAGTTGCCGTCCGGCTCGAATAGGGGCGTGGCAATTTTTCCGGGCGGGGTGAAAAAAGCCGCCTTTGCACAGGAATTCTGAAGCCCGCCGGGATAAACCCGACGGCTCGCCGGTCGAATTGATGCGGGGTGCCCGGAAAAATTGCCACGCCCTCGAATAGTGCGATCCAACTGACTAAGATACTGCGGTAGATTATCTTAGTAGAAGAATACGGAGTTTTAGAACAGTGGAATTTAATATTACTCAAATAGATTATTCTTTTTCATATAAACTCATGACCAACCTGATCGTGCCTCGGCCTATTGCGTGGATTACCAGCCTGGACGCCGCCGGAGTCCTTAACGCCGCACCGTTCAGTTTTTTTAATATGCTCGGGGCTGAACCGCCGATTCTTGCCGTCGGAATCGGTCGGAGACCTGGCACCGATACTCCGAAGGATTCGGCTTTGAACATCCGGAGCAGCGGTGAATTTGTTGTGAATCTGGTTACCGAAGAAATGGTGGAGTTGATGAACGCCAGTTCCGTGGATTTCCCCCAT
Organism: Planctomycetota bacterium; assembly: GCA_021798635.1. The sequence continues at coordinate 11,155 of JAJZGH010000130.1, forward strand.
GGCAGCAGTGAAGTGGAATTGCTTGCTCTGGACTGCACACCGGGGCGGCAGGTGAAGGTGCCACATCTCGCGGCGTGTCCGGCAAGTTTTGAATGCCGCCTCGTGCAATATAACCAGATCGGAGAAAATCTTGTTTTCATCGGCCAAATTGTCCATTTACGGGTTGCCGATGAGATATATGATGCCGACAAGAACCATATTCGTTCCGATGCGTTTCACCCGGTGGGGCGCATGGGTGCACCGGCAACGTATGTCCGCGCCCGTGATCGGTTCAACATGCCCCGGCTGAATTATCAGCAGTGGCTGGAGAGGCACTAATCTTTCCGCAAAATTGAGAAATATTTCCCCTGCCACTGCAGTGAGAACTGGTGGCGAACAGAAGCGAAGGCCGGATTGACCCATAAGCCAAACTTCCCGTACCCGTGCCGTACCACAATATAATGCGCGGCCAGTGCCTCACTTTTAAGCCGCCGCATTTCTATTGTGGTGGGAATTCCCGGTTCGGGAAACCAGCTTAAGGGCATGGACATGCCCCTGGGCATCCACGGTAGATAGCCATTGGAAAGTATCAGCGTGGGATGGCCCCGCACTCTCCGACAGACATACTGCCATTGTGCGTATTGCTGCGAATACGCCCATAAATAGCCGGTGTGCTTATTGCGTATTTTATTTTGCCAGCACCAGAATGTAAGGCCGGTATTGCGCACCTGACTGCCAACCGCCAAAATTCCCAGTACTGTCGCCACCTGTACCTGCCTGACCCCGCAGCGGCTGATTACCAGAGCCGTAAAAAGCACCGGCAGATAGGAATAATATTGCCACGCATATTTCCAGCCATAAAAGCCCAGCACGAAAGCGATGTGCATGAGGCCGATGGAAATTGCCGTTTCCCTCCAGTGGCTGGGGCGGTAAATCCAATCGGTAAGCAGGCCACCGGCAGGATGCGTCTTGCGGCCGGCTTCCCGCGTATTTTTTTTCCGCAATCCACGTATCAATAAAACCCACAACAATATTGCAGACATCACCAGCCAGATTCCGGCAGGCGTAATAATATAGTAGTACCAGGGATGATACGCCGGCCACCAGAACTGCAAACCGCTGCCGGAAAAAAAGCCGAAATGGGTATCTTTATAGGTGCGCATACCGGTGATTGGCACGATGGTTAAAAGCAGGGATTTAATCCCAAAGCGCCACGTCATGGCCGCAGCCATAAGTACCCCGGTTACCATCGCCGGAGCAAGGCCGCGCACCAACGCCCGCCGGTGATCTTTCTCCCGGTAACACGCTATAAGTGTCCAAATTACCAGCAGGAAACCATACACATACGCCATGGAAGGTTTGACAAATAAGCACGCCGTGCAGATCGCAAGCGCCCGGGGTCGCCGGCCACGGGCCTGTTCGGCGATGGCCCACAGCAGCAGCAGGGCTTCCAGAGGATGCGTCAGCGTCAGATAGCAGGGCATAATTGCGATGGGCAGTGCGATAAATAAAAACCACAACGCAGGGCGTGATAATTTCATCGCCATCGCAAAGCGCGCGATCATCACGGCCATGAGCACTTCCATGACCGATGTCATCAGCAGATAGGCCGCCGGGGTGCGGCCCAGAATTGCAAAACCCCAGTGGGCCACAATCAGGCTGGCCAGGCCATGGGTATAGCCAAAATCTATGGCCGGTTTCATTCCCAGAGAGATCAGCCAATCGCCTTTTAAGGCGGTACCGGGATCAAAGAACGAGAAAAAAGTCCAGCCGGCAATTCGCGGCAACTGCCAGATCTGCAACAGCACCAGCAGAATCGCGAAACCTGCGGCTAATATCGCGAACCGCTGTGGCGTTGCGTGATGCGGAGGGGTATTGCCGGAAATTTTTTTATCAGCGCCCGCAGGGGAATTTAGTGCGACATCCTTCATGGCCGGAATTCTAACGGAAATCGTGTCCGGCGCGGCAGAT
>JAJZGH010000394.1 GCA_021798635.1 Planctomycetota bacterium
CGCTGGGTTCTTTCATGTTTATGAGGGATCCCGATAAAATAGTCAATCAACTCAAAATGGCGAATGTACAGGCGATTCAGGTATCAAATAAGCAGGGCTGGTCCGGGCGTAATGCCGCGCGGCTCATAAGCGCTATTGCCAAATTTTGTGGGCAAAGGCGCGCCGGCGACAGGCGATTTGCCGTGCTTACTCGAACAATGATAGAATACCATTAGTTCATTTGCTGGCGGAGCAATTATCTTGGTTGCGCTGGGTAAATATTTTCACCACAAGGGCACGAAGACACGAAGTCGGTGCTGCACCACCTCCATTTCCCCCGGGTTTCAAAATCGACCTTTGCGCATTGATCATTGCTCATTGATATTTGAGCGAAGCGCGGATGCGTATGGGAACACCTTAATTTTTTCGGCACCCGATTCCACCGGCAATTGGTGGGGCGACGCGGCGGTGCAATCGGATTACGGTGCCAACGAAACTATTTATTGCGGCTATCGCTTCGATGCCGAAACGCAGCTTTATTACGTCCGCAATCGGACATACAACCCCGCTCTTGGCCGTTGGCTTCAACGCGATCCGATTGGCTATGAGGGCGGGATAAATTTGTACGGTTACGTGGGAGGAATAGCGGTGGGCGCGGTGGACCCGACTGGACGCTGGTGGTTTTGGGGCGGGGGTTCCGTGCCAAAGCCAACGGGCAATAGTGGGAACGATGCGCAGGAATATTTAGACCTACTTAAGGATAAGGGAAAGGAGGTCGCGGAAGAATTCCTCAAGGAGACGGCGAAACAATACGCGCAGGACGGGGATAGCGACAGCTTGGCAAACTCGCTCGAACAGCTCGCGAAGACCGCGGGCAAGGCGTTCCAAAAAGCCCTGATGTCGGCCGGTGAGGCTGCGCTGAAAAAGGGTCTGGAAACCCTCTCGAAGGACCTCGGGAAGGAAGTTGGGGCGATCCAGCAGGGGCTGGCGGCTTTTGCGGGAAATCCATATTGCAGGAACTGGTACACGCAGACCTACAAAGACATTGAAGCTGCGAAACACGGGAATCGCGGCGGGTGCAGCCAGATTAATTCCGGAAATAACACTAATTTTAACGGCTGCTACAACGCCTTGCTTACATCCGGGTTTGACGCCGCGCCCGTGGCGCTGGCATTTCGGAAATTAGCGAAGCTTCTCGCGCTGAAATGCAACCGATGCAAGCCGCCTTCAACGGAAAAATAGCGGAGCGGATATGAAAACTGGGTATTTGAAAACGGTTTTACTGGTACTGGGGCTGCTTGTCTCAGGCTGCGGATTGTCGCCGCTGACGGCCGCCGCTGTTGCTGTGGTCCGTGCCGGCAGGATAGTGCCGCAGAGGATTCCCCTTGTCCGTGGATGCTACAGTCCGAATGACCAATGGAGCTGGTTCTGTGCCGCGAAGCCTGCCACGGCGGGCACCGCCATCTTCATCGGTGCCGCCGGGCCGGCCGTATGGCCGTTCGCCTCCTTCCTTCCGATTCCGCATTATTTGGGTACGCCGGCCAGCTGGCGACGTCCGAACATCGGGTTTCGTGCGGCGGCAATGATGCGAAATGGCAAAACGCTGGCGGCGACGGTTTGGAAGCGGCATTTTTCGCGCGGCCTGTCGGTTTACAGCCGCCGAATCGGGATGTGGGATTTGCGCTCCGGCAACGCGATCAGGCGGTTGCCGATCAGACACATTGGCATGGTGCGGTCGATGGCGTTCTCGCCGGGCGACCGATGGCTCGCCATCGGCGGGCGATTGTTTCCGGATGACTGCCGGGGATTTCTCGTTAATGCCACGGACGGAAAAATGGGTTGCCGCCTTAGGCTTCCAGCCGCGCTGAACAAGGAAATCAAACATCGACCTTCGGGGATGGCCTTTGGCCCCGGCCACAGTCTTCTGGTTGTAATGGGGCGCTGGCTTTGCAGCTGGCAGGTGCCTGGGGGCACGCTTATTTACGCTGTAAAGACCCAGCAACGCAACAAACTTTACGGTCCCGGATCGTTGATGTTAACAGGCCACGGGCGAAGGATTCTGATAGCCGATAATCAGGTTGGCCGGGTGCAGTGGCGTAGCGTCAGAAATGGCCGGCTAATTCACCAATGGCATATCCATTTTCCGGGGAGATCGGGCTACTGGCGTAGAATTGGCATCATGGGTGCAGCCGTTTTGAATAGCGGAAAATATGTGGTATGTGTGGTTCAACGAAAGTTAGATGATCTGCAGCGGGGGCGAGTGTTGATTGTGGATGCCAAAACCGGATACGTCGTTGCCGCCTCGCGAACCGCCATGGCCTGTTTCTGGGGAATTTCCGTGGCAAGCGGTGGCACGTATTTGATCACATGGGGTGACCTTGGCGTTCGGTTGTGGAAGGTGCCCGCAGGCTTAAGTGACTGATTGGTACGGGCCTGGGCCTGGAATTGTGATCGCTGACGGGCCTGCTGGGTGAATGGCCCGGTTCCATGAAGCGTATCTTCCGCAGGAATTAAAAATTTTGAAGGCGTTGTCGTCCTGAGCGTAAGGGGACAGAACTGACCTACGACCATACCAGCAGAAATAACTCGGCTGGTCGGCAGTACGAAAACCAGAGGAATGTCATTATCGCCGCTACCACCACGCTACCATCCGGCCGAGCCGTTGCCTATACCGGCGGCGGATTGGCGGCCAATTCCGCCACCAATTCCAATACCGGCACGGTGACCCTGACCGCCGGAGGCCAGAGTTACATCCTTACCCGCAATGTCTTTGACAGCGGCGACCGGATTATCTTTACCGCATCGGACACGGGCGCGATGGTCGGCACGGTATTTGACGGGGCGGACCGGCCAATCACGGTCACCACCTATTCATCCTATCCCGGCACAATCGCCCAGCAACAGTTCAATGTGTATGACAACAACGGGAATGTAACAGCCACCACACGCAGCGAACGTTGCAGTGATTCAACCGTGGGTGCCGTGGAGACATTCCA
>JAJZGH010000131.1 GCA_021798635.1 Planctomycetota bacterium
GCGGAAAATGCCGAATCCCTAATGGCCATGGAGGCCCTTTACCAAAGCAACCTCTGGGACGCTTGGTGGACACAAAAATACCGCCGAATCGCAGCTTAATGAATTCCCGATAAAAACGGGCACACCCGCGCACTGTACCCCCGGTGGTCTGTTAGACATTCTAACCACCGAAGGGCAAAATATTTCTCCAAATCATATCATTGAGGCCGAGATTACACGATTTGATCTGCAACAACAGCATCGCCTGTTACCCGTTCTCTGGAGCTATATCCATGCTCATCGCAACAGTTCCACGCCGGGGGAACTCATCGCTGTGGGTTCCGCCATTCGCAAGTACATTGCAATAATGCCAATGGAAAAAATGGAAACACTTGCTGCTCTATTGGATCCGGAAAATCGCAGCCCGCTGCCTTTGGAATTGGAGCTTGAAGTAGCCAAGATGATATACCGTAATTTTGAGGTCCATCCGCCGACGCACGCGAACGTGCGATCGCAATTGGCGTCAAATTTCATGCAGATGGCGCAGGCGTATCTAAATCCCAGGCTCCTGTTGCGCGATAAATATTCTGCGTGCGCTTCGCTGGCGATTGAGGCCATCGTGGCGATGCGCAGCAGTCTGGCCGAGGAGGCATGGGATTCCGCACTTCGGTCTCCGCATCACTGGTTTGGCGAAATCATCAATGCAGATCTCGCCGAGTTAGGGAACCGCTGGCAGAGCGGAAATCACGAGGCGGCCGACTGGCTGGCTAAGCTCCGCCTGAGGGTTTTCAGCAGGCACCAAAATGTGGAGAGCGGGCGAGATGCCGGTCACGCGAGTCAGTAGCGCCACCCCCGCCGTTGCTGCCCTTTTCGAGGTTGTCGGCGATGGCAGCCCGTTCGTTAAACACGTCGGCCTGGCGCAGGTCGCGGGAGGCGACGCAGCACCCAGCATCGCAGTTATCGATATGGGGCCGCCCCTGCCAAGCGGGCGACTGATGCACGCCGATATTATCGGCAGCGTCGACCTGACCGCGGACGAGCAGCAAAAAATCAGAAATTTTATTGATCGACACGAAAATGAACACCTGGCGATTAAGGCACTGGGGCTGACTCCGGCGAACATCGGACAGGCGTACTGCATATGTCCTCACGCGATCGCGCTAACAGAGGCCGATGGCAGATATGTTCGCATGCGGTTCAGTTGTTCCGGGTTCGTTTTCGAAGCGTATAGATTTGCAAATATCCATTTGATTGACGAGCAGCGCCTCCCAGCTGTGGATTTATCCATGATTCAAGAAGCTTACCCAGTTTTGTCCCCATTCCTGAACAGGCCGGTCGTGCGAGATGCGTTGGGTCTTAGCGGCGATGGCCCATGGCCCATTATGTTCTGCGGGTACCTTTTTCATGCGTTTGATCGCGGTACGCAGCTAATCAGGCAGGGGCCGCACATTGCTCAAGTGGGCCATGAGCGATTCACCTGAAACTACCGATTATCCATGGCCTCGTGCCGGCTGAAAATCAGAGGGGCGCATTCAAAATTCACCGAGATTGTCTGAACGCCTCCATAAAACCCAACGGGGATATTGTGCCTCCCGGGGCCGCTTGCTGTCAACCGCATGTCGGCCTTTGCTGCAAAATGGAATCCTCTTCGTGGGAGTATGCAACATGGAAATGCAGGCGGCAATTGTTTTGTCGATTTGGGGTATGCGTTTTTATCTTGTCTGCGTATTCTATATTGGTCAAGTTTCGCCAAGGCGTTTTCACATCGGCTAAGAATCGATCCCGGCCAGTTTGCGTCCTGATCGGGTGCGTTTCGACTGGGATGCGAAAATGTGGGGATTCGCGCATAATGGCGGCAGGTGTTTCCCAGGGGCAGACGGGTGCCGGGAAGTGACCGGTTGCAGGAGCGTTATGGCTGTTTATCGCGTTGAAATTCATCCTCAAAATTCCGCCGACGATCCGGCGGGCGCTGCGGTTCTTCATGAAATTCAACAGATCGGAATTGCGGAAGTGCATAGCGTACAAACGGCCCGCGTATTTTTGCTGCAGGGTGCACCCGAACTTCTGGCACATTCGCAGGTCCATAAGATAGCCGCGGAATTACTGGCCGACCCGGTTACCGAGCGCGTTGTGGTGGGGCATGAAACCGTGGGTGCCGGCCGACTGGTGGAAGTGCACGGGAAGCCCGGTGTCATGGATCCGGTGGCCGCCAGTGCGGAAATGGCCATTGCGGATTTACTGAATCTGCCCCGGCAACCGGCGGCCATTCAAGTGCGCACGGGACGGCGGTATGTGCTTTCGGGCCATTTGACGGCGGAAACTTCCGGTCAAATCGCCCGGCGACTTCTGGCCAATGATTCGATTGAACAAATCCACGAAACAGCCTTTACTCCCGCCGAATTTCCGCGCGGCAAGGCGTATGAATTCAAGCGACTGGAAGTGCCCATACGCCAACTGACTGATGACCAGCTTCAGCATTTGTCGCGGCGCGGCCATCTGTTTCTGGACCTGGCGGAAATGAAAGCCATTCAGGAACACTTCCGCCAACTGGACCGCGAGCCGACGGATGCGGAACTTGAAACGCTGGCCCAAACCTGGAGCGAACATTGCGTTCATAAAACGCTGAAAGCCAAAATCCATTTTTCTCATCACCCCGCCGGATTAAATGAAGATGATGTCCATGAACATCACACCGCCGGCGATCAGATGCAGACCATTGATAATCTTGTTAAATCAACTATTTTCCGCGCTACCAAAGAACTTAATAAGCCCTGGACGCTAAGCGTATTTAAGGATAATGCCGGCGTTATCGCGCTGGATGACAAATGGGCTTTGTGCATGAAAGTCGAAACGCACAACCGCCCGTCCGCAATTGAACCTTACGGCGGGGCGGCTACAGGTATCGGCGGGTGCATACGCGATGTCATTGCCACCGGCGGCGGAGCCAAACCGATCGCCGGCACCGATATATTCTGCTTCGCGGATCCCTCTACACCAGCGGAACAAGTGCCGGCGGGCGTTCTGCACCCGCGGCGCATCGCTCAAAGAGTGGTAGCCGGGGTGCGGGATTACGGTAACCGCATGGGCATACCAACGGTGAACGGCGCGGTTTATTTTGATCAGCGATACATTGGCAATCCGCTGGTGTTCTGCGGATCGGTGGGATTATTGCCGCGGCATCTGGCGGAAAAGAGGGACGCCCAGGCAGGGGATCGGATTATCCTCATTGGCGGGCGCACCGGGCGTGACGGCATTCATGGTGCCACATTTTCCAGCGACGTAATAACCGACAAACATGGTGATGAATTCAGCCACGCCGTGCAGATCGGCAACGCCATTACTGAAAAAAAGATGATGGATGTGATTCTCCAGGCGCGGGATTGCGGGCCGCTGTATAACGCCATTACCGATTGCGGTGCCGGCGGATTATCCAGCGCCATCGGGGAAATGGGATCCCGGACCGGTGCCACCGTGGAATTGGACAAAGTGCCGCTGAAGTATGACGGTTTGAACTATGCGGAAATCTGGATCAGCGAAGCCCAGGAACGCATTGTCGTATCCGTTGCACCGGAGAATGTTGCCCGGCTTCTGGAACTGGCGGCCGCGGAGGATGTGCAAGCCACGGACATCGGCGTATTTGACGGGTCAGGCAAACTGACGCTGTTATATCAGGGGCAAAATGTGGGTTCCATGGACATGGAATTTATTCATGACGGCCTGCCCAGCCCCATTCGCCAAGCCGTGTGGCAGGAGCCGGTGCTGCCCAAGGCCACTGTAGCCGAGCCGACGGATTATGCCCAGACATTATGCCAACTCCTGGCCATGCCCACGCTGGCAAGCAAGCACTGGATTATCCGACAATATGATCATGAAGTGCAGGGATCAACCATTATCAAACCGCTGGTCGGCCCCGTCGGCGACGGCCCCGGAGATGCTGCGGTTCTGGCACCGGTTCCCGAAAGCAACCGCGGTGTAGCGCTGGCCAACGGCTGTCAGCCCCGACTCGGCGATCTGGATCCGTATCAGATGACGCTAAGCGGCATGGATGAAGCGATCCGTAATATTGTCTGCGTCGGCGGCGATCCGGAAACCACAGCGTTACTGGATAATTTTTGCTGGCCGAAATGTTCCGACCGCATGCACTTAGGCGCCTTGGTGCGGGCATGTCAGGCGTGTTATGACGGGGCGATGGCGTTTGGCACGCCTTTTATTTCCGGCAAAGATTCTCTGTCCAATGAATTTATCACCGATGAAGGCAAACGCATTTGCATCCCCTACACCTTGCTGATCAGCGCCATCAGTATTGTGCCTGACGTTTCGCGCTGCATTACCATGGACGCCAAGACGCCGGGAAATTATTTGCTGCTGGTGGGCCAAACGCATCGGCACATGGGGGGATCCTGGTATTACGCGTTGCATCATCAAAATGGCCGCAGCATTCCCGCGGTGGATCTGGCGACAGCACCGGGCGTGCATCAACGGGTAGCAAAGTTGATCGCGGATGGGCTGGTCGCCAGTGCGCATGATCCTTCGGAAGGAGGATTGGCCGTGGCCCTGGCGGAAATGCTTTTTGCCGGGCGAACAGGAGCCGAGATTGATTTAACCGGCGTGCCGCATGATCCGCAAGTGGATCGCGATGACATTCTCTTATTTTCCGAATCTCCCACGCGCTATGTGCTGGAAGTTAAGCCGGATCGTCTTGATGATGTATTGCGCCGCTTAAGAACATTGCCCTTTGGTATTCTTGGCCGCGTTACAGAGAAGCCGGACCTGGTGGTGCAATCCATTAATGGTAAAACAATCATCAACGCCCCGGTAGAGCAGTTCCGGCAAGCCTGGCTGAAAACGCTGGACTGGTAATCGTCCGGCGTGGCAATATGTCCGGACGAGCGGTGAAATCGACGGCGTCAATGCCGGCATTAAGAGAATCTTTCGTCTTGGAAACTCGTGCCCCAGTCGGCCTGCCCGGATTTATTGCGGCACCCTGAACGTGACACGCACCAAAACCTCCTGCCGCTTTTTAGTCCCTTGTGGTTATAATCGTGTTGCTTTGGAGAAGTGCGTCAGAACAGGACACACCCAATGGTTGCTGTGGTTTTATATTTTCAGATTCATCAGCCCTTCCGCCTGCGGCGTTACAGTATTTTTGATTCTGATTCGGATTATTTTGATATACAGGCCAACCGGCGCTACACACGGGAAATTGCCCGGCGCAGTTATATTCCCGCCACCAACGTGTTGCTGGAACTTGCCCGGAACTACGGTTCGGCATTTCGCGTAGCATTGGGCGTCACCAACACGGCTCTGGAACAATTTGCCGATGACGTGCCGGAGGTGGTGGCATTATTGAAGGAACTGGCAACCACCGGATGCGTGGAATTTCTGGGGGAAACATCGCACCATAGTCTGGCGTGTCTTTATTCACCGGATGAATTTGCCTCGCAAGTCAACTTGCACAGCCGGACCATTGAACACTATTTCGGACAAAAACCGGCCATATTCCGGAATACCAATTTGATTTACTCCAATGAAGTGGGGCGTCTGGCAGCGGGATTAAACTTTCAGGCGGCCATTACCGAGGGATGGGAAGGAGCCTTGGGAAACCGCAGCCCTGGACATGTGTACAAAGCAGCCCGCGAGCGCGTCAAAATCCTGCTGCGGCATTATCGGTTGAGTGATGATTTATCGCTGCGCTTTTCCGCCCAGGATTGGATTAACTGGCCCCTGATGGCGGATAAATACGCCCGCTGGCTTCATGGCACCGGCTCTGAGGGGGAATATTGCCTGCTGGGAATGGATTACGAAACCTTTGGCGAACGCCATGGTGCCGCCAGCGGCATATTTGAATTCCTGCGGGCCCTGCCCCGCTTCGTGCTGGAAAATGGTGACCGCTTCAGTACACCTTCAGAAGTTATCGCACAGTTTGAGCCGGTGGCGGAATTAAGCGTTCCGCGAAATATCTGCTGGACCGATGCGCAGCGGGATTTATCTCCCTGGTTAGGCAACGCCATGCAGGCCAATGCACTGCAGGAATTGTACCGTCTGGAACAGCCAATTAAAGACTCCGCTGACTCGGCACTGTTAAACACGTGGCGTAAACTAGGTTCCAGCGATCACTTTTTGTATATGAACACCCGGTTCTTCGGTGATCTCAATACGCCGAGTTTCAGCATGTATGAATCGCCGTATGACGCATACATGAATTATATGAGCGTGCTGGATGCCCTGGGGTCGCGCGTGCACGCATAACTTGCATGAACGCTTTGGATTTCTTTCCAGAATGCTAAGTGGGTATAAATAAAGTAATGAAATTTCCTGCTACGGGCGATAAAAAGCCTGTAGGTGACTGTTTTTTCAGGGTAGCTTGACCACATGACCGGCACGAATCCACAACTCTCTTTTAAGACTTTGGCCGCCGTTGCCATTTTGGCAACCGCGATGATTCCTTTGTCTGCCTCCCCCTGCCTGCACGCCAAAAGTGCCGGCCCGGCAACTTCCGCAGCGATATCTGAAAAAGTTTCGGATATGTTGGCTCAAGGATTGAAAGCTTTATCCTCTGAACGATATGCCCAGCGCCAACATGCCACGAAAATTATTCAAACCGCTCTGGGTTTGCAGTTGCAGTCCATCATCAACGCCGGCGGACCGGAACAGGCGACACGGTTAATAAAACTGTTGAATTTTAACATCAATCTGGATCGCTGGACCATGGCCGTGATTAAACTGCCGCAGCAACAGCGCATGGCCATGTTCAACTGGGGCGTTAAACCTGAAGTGCTGCCGCTGGTAGGAGCAGCTTTTGCGCGGCGTGCATCCATCCGCGCGTCATGCACCGCCGGGTTGGCCGCTATCCCCGGCAGGAACAGTGAGTGGATATTGGACCGCTTGCTTCGTGATCGGCGGCGTGTGGTGTATCTTTCGACCATGGCGGCCCTGTGGAATCGCAAGCCATCCGAGAAAATGGTGCAGATTGTCTTCCACCGATCCGTGGGCAATATGACCATGTACAGCGGTGCCACCACGCGGCAAGTGGTGCGCTTTAACGGCCAGAACATTTACATTATGCACTTTGTCAATTACTGGCAGCAGGCCCAGGATGGGCAATATGCGGCCCAATTGCTGCAGCATTGGCACCCCCATCACTTGAAATCAATGCTGGTGAATTATACCGAGAAAATGGCGCGGCAATCCGGAGCGGATGATATTCTTCAGAATCCCAGCATGTTGCAGGGACGCAATTTCATTGAGCTGTTTTCACAATATAAGCCCCTGCTGGCGGCACCCTACTTGCTTAATTTAATTTGCCGCCCGCAGGCCAATCAGATCAATTTTGTATTTAACGGCCAAAGCGTACACTGGGATAATCGTACAATTCCGCTGTATCTGCTGGTGCTGCTCTCCGGCCATAAGCCCCAGCATTATCATCTTTTCAAATCCGCCCTGTATGGCGGCAGTTGGCTGTTTAACACGCAGGTACAGGAAGAAACAACCATCAAGGCAATGCTGAAATTCTGGAAACAACGCGGTGTGATACCCACACCCGCTACGCAGCCCGGTGCCGCCAAACCCGCCGTTGGCCCCCCGATCCCCGGCCCGTTTCCCAGGGTCGGCATCCCGATTGCCATACCGGCGGCCGGTACAATGCACGTATTGATTAAACGCATGGCTGTGAAAACCCCATCGCCCGCAGGCAAATAAAGGCCAACTGCGACCAGGGATAACCCCCGGCGTAAAATCAAATCACATTCCGCAGCGAACTCATCGCCGCCCCACCGAGTTAATCGCGCGTCACGGTTGGATATAAAATGCCGTCACGGAAACCATCCCGGCCCCGACGCGGCGATTACTACGGCTGCCTGGAATTTATGGGGCAGACCCCCGTGTGGTTGCAATGCCTGCAAAAGACATCGGCGGCAGGTCCAAGTTTTTACGTGCTTGGTTACAGGCCGCCAACACGTTATTCAACTGGCTTGGCGCATAGTACGCCACGTGTCCATCGGCAAAGCCCAGCGGGCCTCCCTTGGTCATGGTCTGCGTGTTTCGGAACAAAATAATAATGGACCCCAGTAATTTTCCCTGCGCTGCGCTGTTGGGCAAAACGAGGTCCGAGCCGATATAGCGATAGTCGCTGTTGCGGTTAATGGCGGCAATTTGGACACTGCGTTTGACATGGTGCCAATTGGTCGGCAGGGTAATGGGGGACAGCGCATTGGTGGGGTCACTTAGTGTTCTAACCGTTATTAATTTGTCATTAAGCAACGTGAGAAGATTGGGGGGGAAATGGCCATCATGTCTGCCGGCATACATCAGGCAGGCGTTGCCAATCGCGGACATGTGCCGAAACTGTGAAACTTCTCTGGCCTTATGCAGCGCCACGGCCTGCACGGCAAAAAGCAGCATTCCCGCGGTCATGGCTGCAACTCCCAGCCAGCGACCGAAAAGCCAATGTTGTTTCTCCTGAATGCGGTAAATAATGGCACCGGCACCGAGGAACAGCGTCAATAGAGATAAAATCAGCACGCTGATCGGCGGCGGAGCCTCGGCGGCGGGTTTGGCCTGTGAAAGTAAGATCGCCTCGCCAATCAGGCAGATAACCGCCGCCACAGAAAACCAGTTCACGCCCCGTGAAGCAGATAAGTTTTGATTGTTCATGATATTCCTTTAACACCAAAGCAGCATTATAAACCACAGCGCATTATCCGCACATGCCTATCCCTAAAGCGACAGGAATCGGATTTGACCGGCATGACCGGCGGCAGTTATTGACCGCAGGCGCTGTCCGGCGGTTCGCGTGGTGTTTTATTTCAATGTTTTTTATGGGAAAACAATTATGAAAGTCAAATTTCTTAAAGATTATCTGGGCCAGAAAAAAGATGCCGTCATGGATTTGCCCGACGATCAGGCCAGGGCTGCGGTGGATGGTGCGGTAGCCGAAGCGGTGGCGGCAGAGATCAAAGACTTGGATGAGGCTGTGGCGGGGATTCAAAAATCCATGACCGAACAGTTGGAGGCCGCCGCTCAAAAAATTACGACGCGCGTCATTGATCAGGTATCCCGTGGGTTAAAAACGGTGCGGCCCACGCTGGTGATCGGCCCGGACCGGGAGGACCTGGACCCTACCGGGGGATTTAAAAATCTCGGCGATTTCGCACAAAGCGTCCGCAAACATTTCACCCACAAGGCCAGTGATGATCGCATCAAACGCATGATCGCCAAGGCTGACGGCATGGATGAAACCGTTCTGGCCGACGGTGGCGCGCTGGTCCCCACGGAGTATGCCAACCAGCTTTACCGCGATGTCCTGGCGGAATCGGTGCTGTTTGATAAAGCGCGGAAATATCCGATTAACATCGGCAATTCGCTGTTTATTCCAGTGCGGCAAATTTCCACGCTGGGTCAGACCAATGCGGTGGGAAGCTCGCTGGGCACCTGGCTTAACGGTGACGGCGTAGGAATTACACCGCAAAAACCGGTCTACAGCCGCGTGCAGATGACCCTGAACCGCTGGGGAACGCTCCTGCCGGTTACCGATGAATTGTTGCAGGATAATAATGTGGCGCTTTCCAACTTCATTTTCGATGAAGGTGGAATTGCTCTGGCCTGGGATTTGAATCAGGCGTTTATCAGCGGTGCCGGGGCACCGCTGGCTCAGCCACAGGGAATTCTTAACAGCGGATCGCTGGTAACCGTGGCGGCAGATGTCAACCAGCCCGGCTTCACCATCAGTTACAGCAACCTGGTGAATATGAAGAGTCGCCTCTGGACCATTCGCCCCGGTGACACCAGCGGTGTGGTATGGATCGCTCATCCGGACGCGGAGGCTCAATTTGAGCAACTCAAGGATTCTGCGGGCCGGAACCTTTACTTCGCTGCCGGGACGATCCAGCAGTCGCCCCAAGCCCGGCTCTTTGGCATTCCCGTGGTGTACAGCTTCCATTGCCAACCCGTCGGAACTGCCGGTGATGTGATCCTGGCTGATTTGAACCAATATCTTGTTTCAACCAAAATCGGCGGCGGCATTGAAGCGGCCATGTCCATGCACCTGTACTTTGATGCCGCGGAAGTGGCGTATCGCATTATCTACCGGGTGGACGGCAAGACCGCCCGACAGACGCCGCTGGTCATCCCCAACAGTGCCAACAATCGCAGTGGTTTTGTGGTGGTGGCTGCGCGAACCGTCATTTCGTAACTGATCCAATAAGGTGACAGGGTGATGGGAGCCTGGGACAGGCGGCTGGCCAACGGCGGAACACTGAACAACGATAAATCGGCCGGAACACATTTCGCCGACGGATCACAACGTGTACGCTGTCTGCCGCGACGCTGATTTCCAGATCACACCCACATCCTGTCATCTTTTGCCGGGGAATTCCCATGTTGATCGCACAAAGTGTCAGCCGGCTTGCCGGGATACAAACGTGGCTGCCGATCTTCGCGACAGCTTCGGTGATTGTGGGGCCGCTGATGGGGTGGCTGATTGGCCATGAGCGGCGAATCAGCCGCATGGAACAAGCCCTGGTGGAAGGCGTGCGGCGTATGGATGCGGCCGATCGTGATTCAGCGGCCTGGCGGCAACGCCTGGAAACCAAACAGGATGAGCAATCCGCGAAACTGGACCAGGTTCTCGGTGAATTAAGGGAACTGTCTGATGCTCCATAACGCTGCGGAGAAATCTCTGGATTGGTCAGCCATTATCGGCCTGGGCACCGCCGTGTTCGGATTTATTGTGGCGGCCAGTCAGGCCCGGCGCGCCCTGTGGCATAAACGGGCGCGATTAAAAACGCATCGCCAAATGCGACTCTGGCGGAAGCGTGCCCGCCACGCCCGGATGCAGGCGGCATTCTGGCGCTATGTCGCCGGGCGATGGCATAAGGGGCCGTAGGAGCCTGTCCGAACACAATTTCTCGTAACTCCAGCTGTTCAATTTTTATTTCAAACAAGGAGCTTTCTATGATTCAGGGGAAAAGAATTTCTCTTCTGGCAGTTTTTTGCGTTGGGATGATGGCTACGGCCGGATGTGCCGGTATTCAGACCACTCATTTGACACCTGTCCCGGATTTCCTGGCTGTCCGGCATTCCGTCGGAGTAGCCAATACAGCAGCGCGTCGAACCCTGCGAGATTCGCGATCCCTGATGCGGCAAACCGCCAGAGCGGCAAACAGCGACCCGGCTGTCGCCGCCCTGCGCCCGCAGGTGAAAACCGTGGCGCGGGATGCGCAACAAACAAACGCCGCGACCTCTGCGACCCTCGCGATTTTCAAGCCCGCGCTTAAGGTGCAGGCGGCTTTTGTCCAATCCGCCCGTGCGGTGCAGGCGGGAGAATTGCATAATGCCGCCCGGTATCACGCGATTACTCATTCCTTAAGTTACAAACTTGGGCGATTTATTGTCCTTACGGTGTTTCTTCTCCTGGTGGCTGGGGGTCTTATCCTGTTTAGTGAGTCTGGCTGGGCCGGCGTTATTGCCATGAAGTTCCCGATCCTGGCCGCTGCATTATTCAAACCACTGGAATATCTTGGCTCTCTTCTGGGAAAAGTGTGGGGATATATCGAAACCGGCGTGGCAACATTGTGGCGCGTCCTCGCCCGGAACTTTCCGTGGGCGGCAAAGACAAGTTCATAGGAGATTCTCGTAACGCGGTTGAAAGTGTTCCTTGTCATGGAGATGCCCATGAATATCCTGATCAAATGGCCCACACGGGGCCGGGCGAATCTGTTCTTTCAAACCCTGGCCCAGTGGCGGGCCTTGGAATCGCGGCGGCATAACGTGGTGTATCTGATTGCCATTGATGTGGATGATCCGGTGATGAATCATTCATCGGTGCTGCAACTCCTGGCGCGGATGCCCGAGGTGCATTATCGCATCGGACCCGCCGGTCGCAGTAAAATTGACGCCTGCAACAGTGATCTGGAAGATGCCGTTGTGTTGATCGGCATGGAGCCGGATGTACTGATTCTGGCCAGCGATGACATGATCCCGCAGGTGAATTCCTGGGATGACACGATTGCGGCAACCATGCGCCAGCACTTCCCCGCCATGGACGGGGCGCTGCATTTTGATGATGGTTATATGGGTTCCACGAGGCTTATTACGCTAAGCATCATGGGATGGAATTTATATCGCCGCTTCGGTTATGCCTATCATCCCGCCTACCGCTCGATGTTCTGTGACAATGAATTCACCGATGTGGTGCGGCACATCGGTAAATATTATTATCAGTCGCGCGTCCTGTTTCGCCATTGCCATATCGGTCGCCGCCCGGATGCGTTGTTTATCCGCAATCAGCAATGGTGGGATGCGGATAAGGCAATGTATGACCTGCGCCGAGCTATACATTTCGGCCTGTCTGAACCGGTGTTGAGCATTTTAATTCCGACGCTGCATCGGCGGCATACCGCGCTTGCGGCGCTGCTGAAGGAATTGCATCGGCAAATTTTTGCCACGGATAACCCCTGGCAGGTGGAAGTTCAGTGCACTCTGGACGGCGGCGAAAAGCCGGTCGGGGAAAAGCGTGATGCACTGCTGCGCCATGCGTGCGGACGCTTCATCGCCTTTATTGATGATGATGACATGGTGGCACCCAGCTATATCGCCGATATTCTCCAGGCCATAACCCATCAGCCGCAGGCCGACTGCGTGGTGTTTGCCGGCCGGCTGGAAGTGGATGGTGTCTACGCCGGACCGTTTGATTATTCCATTACCCATAAGAAATATTATCAGCGCGGCAACGCCTATTTCCGCACACCGAATCATCTGTGCCCGGTGCGGCGGGAACTGGCGTTGCAGGTGGGCTTCAAAGCGATCAATCGCGGTGAAGATACCGATTACGCCGTGCGCCTGTTTCCGCTGCTGAAATCAGAAAGCTCCATACCTGATCCGGAAAATATCAACCAACGCAAAACCCTCTATTTCTACCGTTTCAGCCCCGCCGGCACCGCCACCCAGGGCAAGTAACGCCGGGGGATGTAGCGCCGCGTATGATCAGCCCAATGCGGACGCGTTGGGTTGAAATCGGGACACGGTCTGATGGCGCGATGCACTTTTCTTCGGCACGATTGACGCGGCGG
>JAJZGH010000395.1 GCA_021798635.1 Planctomycetota bacterium
GACGTTTAAGGTGCGGAACGGCAGCTTGCCGCCGAGATAAATTATTTTCTATGTTCCAACAGATTGGAGGAGATAGCCCATGGCGAAATCACTGAACTTTGCGAAACAAAAATCATCACCGCTGGCGCGCCGGTCCGCAGCTTATTCGCTGCTGATGGCTGCGGCGCTAAGTGTTTCCGCAGCTTCGGCCGGGGCATCCACAATTGCCGCGCCCGCGGTTGCGGCTCCGTCCGGTCTGCAATGGAATTCAACATTCAGTGACAACTTCAGCAGTGCTTCCTCCCTTAGCGGCTGGACGTACGATCTGGGCAGTAACAACGGCTGGGGAAATGGCGAATCGGAAACGTATACCAATTCATCTAATAATGTAAATGTATCAGGCGGTAATCTTAATATTCAGGCCGTTGGCACAGCCGGTGCCGGGGGCACGTCTTACACCTCCGGACGCATTACCACGCAAAGTCTTTTCAGCCAGACCTATGGTCTTTTTCAGTTCAGCGCCCAGTTGCCCGCCGGTGCAGGGCTTTGGCCGGCGATCTGGATGATGCCAACCAATTCAGTCTATGGCGGTTGGCCGCAATCCGGGGAAATCGACGTGATGGAATCGCAAGGCACCGGCACCAACCAAGTGCAGGGCAGCCTGCATTCCGGAAACAGTTATAACAGCCAGAACACGCAATATCAGGTTTATACGTTGCCAAATAACGGCTCTACAACCGCCTGGCACACCTATGATTTGCAATGGGAACCTCTGACCAACGGTGCCGGCGGCACACAGGTGCAGTTGAATTGGTATGTTGATGGGAATCTTTATGAAACCCAGACCGGCGGCTGGACCGTGCCGTCAACAGCACCGGCGGGAGATACCAACGCGCCATTTGATCAAAGCTTTTATATCATCATGAATCTCGCTGTGGGCGGCAGCTACACCGGTTATCAAACTCCCGGCGTGGGCACGTACGATATGAAGGTGGGTTATGTCAGCGCCTATCAGGCGGCCTTGCCGCAGGTGACCGCTGCGTCTGCAATTGACAACGCCACGAATTATCAGGCCAACTCCGCATTTAACGGCAATAATTCCGGATCGGGTTTCGGAAAATGGAATGTACAATTCAATTATTCCGGCCCCACCGGCGGCCAGGGTGGCGGCAACGGGTTCATCAGTAATAACAGCGGTATTCCCGTCGCTACGCCCGCATTTGATATTTATGTTTATCCCGGATCAGCGGGGGACACGGGCCTGAATACCGACATTACCACAGCTACACGGTCATTTTCCGGCGGCCTGGCTGCGGGTCAATCCTTCACAACGGATCTGAATCTCAGCAATGGCCAGACCACCGCCGGTAACGGCAAGCCGGCAAACCCGGCCTCCGCTGATTCCAATATGGGCTGGCGGCTGCTGGATGCCTCCGGCAAGGTATTGTTTGCCATGACCGCCTTCGGCGGCGGATCGTCCTACTGGTCCACCGACTCCAGGGGCACAATTCAACAGGCAGATATTCTGTACAACTTCAAAATTGATGACCTGTTCAAATTCACCTTGCTTAACACCGCCGGAGATTATTCACTTACCGCTTCAGGCAATACCAGCACGGGACAAGCCGTGATATTTGCCGGCCAAATAAACATGCTTTCCGGCGGCCCTACGCAAGTGCAATATTTTGATAACAATGGCGGCAACAACAGCGATGTGCAATGGAGCCAGATGTCCATCACCGGCAATCCAGTCCCGGAACCCACAGTTCTTGGATTCGCCGCCCTCGCCGCCGGAGGACTTGTTTTAGCCTGCCGGCGGCGGCGCGTGCCGTCCCCCAGCACAAGATAAGGGTACGCAGTTAAGTTGTGCGACAGGGATGCGTGCTTGAAGGAAAATCCACCCTGCGATTTCGATACCCGGTACGCAATCCGAAGCAGACAGTAAAAAAGACCGCGGATTACGCGGATCTCGCGGATAATCAACGGGCTTTCGTGCTTATTCGCCCTCCTGCTCATCTGATCTATTGGGCAGCAGCCCAGTCGGCTCTACTGCTCAACTCTCTACTTCTGTTCTAATCGGGCCGGCACCCGATTCCTGATCTATTTGGCCGGCAACCGACGTTAGTGGCATGGTATGGGCCGATTCCCAACAAAATAGACGCGGCAACGCCGAGCGCCCATGTGAACTGGCCGCCGAAGAATACTTGGGAACTCCTTGATTTACAGGTTAAGAAAGGTAGGATGATAAGAATGGCTTTGAAGGTAATGGGAAGCGAATCGTGCAATTGCCCGAACAGGACTATCTCGCCCTGGTGCGGCGGGCCGGGATTCAGGCGCAAGAGACTGAGTTGCCGCCGCTGCTGGCCCCCGGGACGGATGGCCATTATCGCGCGTCCTCTGATATAACCTGTCAATATGTTGAATCCGTTTCTGGCAGTTATACATTCCAGGCCCGTGAGCCGACGACGAAAAATTCTCGCGCTGGGCGTGGCGATTTCCAATGATACCTTGCGAGTGTTATGTGGCGGACTGATCGGTTTTATTGACCCGATAGATGATCTCGCTGATGTCATCACGGCGGTGGTGCTGGCGATGATTCTGGGTTTTCAGTGGCCTATGATTTGTGCGTGCATTGCGGAAGCGATTCCCGGCGTGGCGGTGCTTCCCACCTGGACAGCCTTTGTGCTGCTGGTGCCATCAGCAAATACCGCTGATAAACAGTCTTTGGTGCCGGAGGCGGAAGTTAGAGAAAAGAATGTTGTGCCATAAAATCTTCGCCTGTGGCGCTTCGTGGGTTGCGAAATAGTTGGCGATGCAGCCTGGTAAGACGTCAGACGCGGGGGGGCGTGGGACGGGCTACAAATTGTGGAGGCTATTCAATGATGCAAGCGGTGGAACTGAACTTGGACGGCATCGTGGGTCCCACGCATAACTATGCGGGTTTGGCCGCGGGGAATCTGGCGTCGATGCGCAATCGCGGGCGC
>JAJZGH010000396.1 GCA_021798635.1 Planctomycetota bacterium
CCAATAACGCCGTGGTCCACAATTCGTAGGAGTAACCCAGGTCTTTAGGCTTCTGGCAAGCCAGCGAAACCACCCAAGCCTTGGCTTCCGCGGTGATACGCGGGGGCCGACCGCGCCCCGGCATATCCGGCAACGCTGCGGCGACTCCCATCTGCAAGGCCTTGTCCAAAGTACGTTCCACGCGCGGGCGGTTGGTCCCCATAGTGCGCGCCACGGCTGAAACACTATGGCCGGCCGCGTATAGCAACAGTATCCTGGCGCGTTGCACGCGAGAGGCTGGATCCCGCCGTGATCGACTGATTCGTTCCAACTCCGCCTGAATTTTGGGTTCGAGTATTAATGCTGCCCTGCGGGGTACAAACGGCATACGGCACCTTCCTTCCTTGGAAAGGATATAGTATACGCCATCGAATCTTGAATTGTAATGTTATTTTGGAATCACACTACTAGGCACCGGCGCTATGGGTGGCACCGGGGGTAATGCATCCGCCATTCTGGATATCAACTTTCCCGGGCTTTCAGTACCGACTCCCAGTTCTGTGACCGTCAACGAAACGGCCGAGGGTGGTACAGGCGGTTCAAGTTACAGTGGCGCCAATGGTAACAATGCGGGAACGGCTTATGCCGAATCCACAATTACCGCGGCAACCCAAATCACCATTCAAGTGGTGGCTCAGGGCTTTAGCGGAGGTGGTGTGTTGGCGGTGGGTGGCACCGGAAACACGGGAAATGGTGGTTTAGGCACCGCTTCTGCCACCGGCACGGTAACGAATAACAGCAGCCTAAACATTTTGAGTGACGCAATCGGCGGCAACGCGGGGATGCTTGGATCGACCTCCACCGGTAACGGCGGAAACGCCGGCAATGCGGTTGCCAACGCGGTGGGCACGGGCGATGGTACCGGTATGATCAGCGTTACCGCCAGAGCCGTTTGCGGCTTTGTCGGGATGGGATACGGTGCGGGTTCGGTTAACGGCACGGGCGGAAATGCCACCGCCACTGCGAAAAGTTTGGGTTCAGGAGGATATTCGAATGCCACTGCCGAAGCGGTTGGCGGCATGTTCAGATCCACAGCAGATATAGGTTCCGCAAGCCCCGCCTTAGCTGACGCCTACGCCGCAGGATCCAGTGGATCGGCCGGCAGCACTGCAACCTCCGGTGCCGGGTACTATGCCTATTGCACCGTCCGGGCGATCGCCAATGCCCCGGTGATCAGCGGCGTCACTTCTCATACGGAAGCGTTTGCCATCACCAGCGGGCCAACCCGCAGCGCGTCGCTGGCCAATGGCATTCAGTCGGCAACGTTTGCTTCGCTGCTGCCAACCAGCGCCGATATAGCCGCAGCATTGTCCAGCTCGCCCAACGTGCGAAGCAACTTCGGGCAGGGAAGCAGTGATTTCCTCGGTCTGACCACGTTATCCACCGGCAACATGACCACCGGCGGCGCAACGGCATATCATAGTGAAGTTGCCTGGACTTTTGTTCCATCTGATCTTGCGCACCCGGCCCAAGACCTGCTGATTGGTCTGCTTAACGCCAGTTCCTCCGGCACCGGCACCGTAACGTTCACCATCTCCCGGCAAGGAGTCATAACCACCGAACTTAACGCGGCCAGTTTCTCCTCGGCTGACGCATTTTTCACCAACAACACACTTAATTTGGGAGCCATTAACGCCGGCGTCAATCCTGGTTACCAACTTGACCTGAATTTTACGCTGGACGTCACCCCCACAAGCAACGGTGCCACGTTTGATCCGAACATTATTTTCGGTAACGCAACAATGGCGTCGGGGCCGGCAGCCCCCGAACCCGCTTCGCTGGCCCTGCTGGCGATCGCCGGTGCGGGAATGCTGCTGCTGAAGCGGCCACGGAGGTTCGTGGCAGATTAGGACGATGTCGCGAGATAATTCCAGAACACGAGCGAAAATCACGTATTTCCTTTTTTTTAGGAGTCAAATCATGGCTAATGCATTTAATCGGACAAAAAACGGATGGACCCTTCTTGGCACGTTGGTTGCCGGCATAGGAATTGCCGCGGCAGTCCCCGATGGCACAGCCGGCGCTACCGTGGTCGCCAATAGTGGCGGCGGTTACAACATAACTGGCACAGTTGATCCAACCAGCACTCTTACAGATACCTATCTGCTATTCCTCGGATCGGATTATACATCTCTTGGGGCGGCGTATCTGGGCACTTTTTCCGCCAATACCGCAACCAACTATAGCGTCACAGCAAGCTACAATGCCATTAACTACATGGGGGGATCGCCCTCATATTATTGGCTTTTGGGGGTTTATGACGCCACCAACGGCAACATCACCGCAGGCATGCGCACCTCCGAGGCAACCACGCTGATCAGCGCGGCCACACCGTTCAGCCAGTCTTTTCTTGAAAAAAGCTACTCCTTTGGCCCTAACAGCGGCACGTTAATACCAGAATCCGCCGTGGCGCAGGCACTGGCTTCTGCTGGCAGTACCGCGAACAACGATTTGTTTTCTGCAACTTCAAATTATCAATATGATTTCAGTAATTTCTTCTATTCAATTCCCATTAATCAGACGGGCACTCTGGTGAATTTTTCTAACGCATCCAATGGAGGCTCCGTTGCGGTAACGTCTGTAACGCAAATTCCCACGCCCGAACCGGCCACGCTGGCATTGCTGGCGATCGCCGGTGCGGGGATGCTGCTGGTTGGGAAGCGGCGGAGCCGTGCCGGGACCTCCTGTTTAACTGTCTAAACATCTGCTCTGGCGGCTTCGCCGCCCGATCGGGGTTTAGAGTAGAAAGTAGAGCAGTAGACCGCAGGAAGCGCTGTTTTGTCTCGGCGGCAGCCCCTCTCATGTTCCAGCCGAATTTGCTCTCCTGCTCAACTGTTCTACTTTCGCCTGCTCTGGCGGCTTCGCCGCCCGATGTGCCGAGATCA
>JAJZGH010000132.1 GCA_021798635.1 Planctomycetota bacterium
TTTCCGGCGGTGCCATGCACGCGGGCCTCACCGCGATGCGCTTAGGCCTTGGCGGAATACCGGCGGTGGCGGAAGAATTAATGATTGCGCGGGATCTACAACTTAACGCCCGCATCAAGGCACGCTACCACGTGCAGCACATCAGCACCGCCGGTGCCTGCGAATTAATTCGCCGAGCCAAGCAACAGGGGCAAAACGTTACCGCCGAGGTAGCCCCCCACCACTTGCTGCTGACCGATACTTGTTGTGCGAATTATGATACCCACTTCAAAATGAATCCGCCGCTGCGTTCGCAGCAAGACGTGCAAGCCTGCATTGAAGCCTTGGTTGATGGAACCATTGACTGCGTGGCGACCGACCATGCCCCGCACGCCCGCGAAGAAAAGGAACTTGAATTTGATCGTGCCCCATTTGGTATTCTGGGTTTGGAAACCGCCCTGCCCCTTTACGTTGAAGCGCTGGTAAAGCCGGGACATCTGTCCTGGCTGGAACTCATACGGAAAATGACAGCACAACCGGCGCGCATCGCGGGCCTTAAAGACCGCGGCACCTTCGCTATTGGTTCGCTGGGGGATATCGTTATTATTCAGGCAGATGAAAAGTGGACGATTGACCCGGAAAAATCCTTCAGCCGCAGCCGCAACACGCCGTTTGGTGGCCGAGAGGTAACAGGTCGCGTGGCGCACACGATTACAGAGGGCAAAATCGTATTTGCCGGCGATAAAGCAGAAGCGGAATTTGCCCAAAGCTCCGGGAGAGGCGTATCATAACCACTGTTATTTTTTCACGCTGCGGAATTGCCGCGAGAAATCTGTCGTGCCCTTTTTGGATAATCCCGCGATGAATCTTGAGTTATGCGTTCTGGCCAGCGGTTCGAGCGGCAACGCGTCATTATTACGGGCCGGCCCGGATGCGATTCTCATCGATGCGGGAATCGGTCCAAAGACGGCGGACCGTCGCATGACAGGTACCGGGTTGGATCTTTCAAGCATTCGGGCCATTGTTTTAACACATCTTGATGGCGATCATATCAACCCCGCATGGTTCCGCGTGATGCTGCGGCAAAACATTCGCCTTTTTATTCCCCGCAATCAATTAAAACTTCTGCGCCGTCTGGCGCGGCTGGAAGATGTTCTCAAGCCGATGATGCAGTTGACCACCCTGTTTGATCAGGAGGTATTTTATCCGTTGCCAACGGTGGCGTGCACACCGGTTCGCCTGCCGCATGATAAGAAGGGCAGCTTTGGATTCGTGCTGCAAAGTCAGCAAACGCGGGTGGGGTATGCCACCGATTTGGGACAAGCGCCGCCGGAACTTGTGGAAGTATTTGCCGGTGCGGGCATCCTGGCGATTGAAAGCAATTATGATCCAGAAATGCAGTTGCAAAGCCGCCGGCCGGAGCGGCTGAAAAAACGCATCATGGGTGGCGCGGGCCATTTGTCGAATCCCCAGGCGTTGGAGCTGGTTCAACGTATTTTGGATCGGACGCTGGCGAAATATGGCCCGGAGCACCAACTGCACCACGTTGTGCTTTTGCACCGCAGCCGCCAATGCAACTGCCCGATCAAGCTGCGCGCCGTGTTTGAAACCGATGGGCGGATCGCACCAATACTGACCCTCTCGCACCAATTTCAGAGAACTGACTGGCTGGGCGCACCGGATCGCAAAGCCCTGCCCGGTGAGCAATTAAGCCTGTTTGCCGTTATGGCACAGTGATAATCTTTCAGTGCCGGAAGTGCCGCACGCCGGTGAATACCAGCACCACATCATGCCGATTACACAGGTCAATGGTCAGGTCGTCTTTTTTGGATCCGCCGGGCTGAATAATGGCTTTCACGCCGGCCGCGATAAGAATTTCCGGGCCATCGGGAAACGGAAAAAACGCATCCGAGGCAACCGTTGCTCCGACAAGTTTTTCCCCATGGCCATTCTGGCGGGCCAGATCAACCGCAAGCCGACAACTGGTCACCCGACTCATTTGCCCGGCCCCGGCACCTAGAAGCTGCCCATCCCGCACCAGCGTTATGGAATTACTTTTAACATGCTTGCACGTCACAGCGGCGAAGGCCAAATCGCTCCATTGCGCCGCATCCGGCTGTTGCCGGGAAACCACTTTTGCCGTGTTTTGCTCAAATCCGATATCATCCGCTTTCTGTGCCAGTACGCCACCGGAGATAGTGCGGAAGGTCAATGCTTCCTGCCCCGGCTTTTCCACGCATAACACGCGGCAATCCGCCCAGCGCTGTTGCAAAAGTGTTAAGGCATCGGCATCAAATCCTGGGGCCAGGAGCACTTCAATGAAACGCTTTCCCGCGACAATTTTTTCCGCTGTGGTTTTATCGACGCGGCGGTTAAACGCCACAATGCCCCCGAATGCCGCCACCGGGTCACCCGCATACGCCAAATCAAATGCGTCGGCAAGCGTTTCGGCAACGGCACAGCCGCAGGGATTGGCATGTTTAATAATCGCGGCGGCCGGTTGGGAAAATTCGGATACCAGGGCCATGGCCGCATCCGCGTCCAGTAAATTCATATAAGAAAGTGCTTTGCCATGTAATTGCACAGCGCCGGCTAGCCCGTGTTTTTCTCCGGCAGCGGCGTACAAAGCGCCGGGCTGGTGCGGATTCTCGCCATAGCGCAGCGTCTGTTCCAAGCACAACACGGGGGCCAAAACCGGCGGCAATGCAGATGCGGGGGCAGGGGCGTAATGCCCGTTTAGATAACTGGTAATAGCGGCATCATAGCGGGCGGTGCGGGCGAATGCGGCGGCGGCCAGCGTATTGCGGAATGATAATTGTGTTGCACCCTTGTGACTTCTTAGCTCGCGGATGAGCGTTTCGTATTGCGATACATCCGTAATGACCGCAACACTGCGATGATTTTTAGCCGCCGAACGGATCATCGCGGGTCCGCCAATATCAATATTTTCAATGGCATGTTCCAGCGTGCAATCTTTCCGGGCGGCAACCTGTTCAAAGGGATAAAGATTCACAATCAGCAGGTCAATGGTGTGGATATTGTGCGCGTGCATGGCCGCAAGATGTTCCTGATTATCCCTTAGCGCCAGCAATCCGCCATGCACGACGGGGTGAAGCGTTTTAACTCGGCCATCCATCATTTCGGGAAAACCGGTGACTTGCGAAATATCTTTTACGCTCACGCCGGCCGCCGCCAAGGCGCGGGCGGTTCCGCCGGTGGAGATAATCTCAATGGAAAATTCCCGGCTTAATATGGCGGCCAGTTCGACCAGGCCGGCTTTATCAGACACCGAAACAAGCGCGCGGCGCACGGGTACAAAATCAGGATTCATCAAACTTACTTTATAGCTAAGAGTGTCATTGTCTACGCAAGGGCTTAAGTTCTTCCACATCGCCGTTGACGGAGGCCAGAAAAATAAGAGAGGTTTTGCTGTTACGCATAAAGACCGTTGCCTGATTATAAGGCATGGTCTTAAGGACATGCCCGGTCAGGACATTGGCCACGGCAATGGTGCCGTCGGTCGTAGCGACAAATATTTCGCTGCCTTTACGCCCTACAACACGAAAACCGTGGGGAATGGGTCCCCATTGCTTCAGGCCGGTTTTCATGGAAAGCGAAAACAGACCAACCCCACCCGTTGGAACCAGCAAATGGTTCTTCAGTACAACCGCAGAGAATTCCAATTCACCAGGGAGACGGGCTATCCAGGGCGATACTCCGGTTTGCGCATCGACTGCGTAAACATTGCTGTCCATGCACGGAAAATAGACTACGCCGTGCGCAGCGACCGGGTTGGCCAGCAGATGGCCGCCAACATGGCGCTTCCACCCGCCGGTGCCGTCAGAAAGGTTGCGGGAGAAAATAATTCCGTTGCGGCTTCCAAAAACCACGGATCCGTCCACTACAGCCGGATCCGTAACGAACGAATCGCCCCGGTCAAGTTGGAACCAGAGCTGGCGCGGGGGCCAATTGGCAGATAATGCATACATCCGATTGTGCAATGATCCGATGAGAACCGTATTATCTTTCATGATCGGACTGGTCCCGGGGGCCAGGTGTAACGATTTATTATGAATAATCGATCCCGTGCGCGAATCTAAAATCAGCATGTGTCCGCTGACCAGAAGCATGAACTGACCTTTGGCGAAGGGTTTTGGCTGGGAGATGCTGCCGGCGGTACCCGGAATTTTAATGGTCCAGCGAATCGTGCCGACCTGAGAGCGAATAGAGACCATGTAGCCGTGACGCGTGAGAACAATTAAATTGTTTCCCAGGTGCCACAATTTGGCCACGGAGTCACCCGTGTGGGCACCTAAGCCAACCGGCAATTCCCACAGCCGCTCAAATCCGGCCTTTTTTGCCGCCGCCTTGCTGATCGGCGCTGCTGCCTGGACCACGGCGGGTAAACCCATCGCCAGCCCCAACAGAATCGCCATAAAACCCAGCCGCCATCGCGTGCGATTCATTCACAAACTCCTCATCGACATAGCATCCAACTCCGAGCGTTTCAAAATTATACGCCGCAGTATTACCAACTCCACCGCACCCTTGCGTCCCGTCTCCCTTTCGTTATCGGTTCTACCGGAACCTCCGCACTATTTCTGAAGGCTTAACAGCATTTCGCAGCTTCAGAGACGGTACGCAGGCCTTACCACCCGATAGTAAACAGTGCCATCTTACCGGCAACAGCGGAATGTTCAACAAAAAAATTCCGTCTTCCGGTTTCTCCCCTTCATTGGCGCTTCTTATTTCTCTAATCCGGCGGTCAGCATTTTCTTAAACTCCGCCATTCGGTCCGCGATAACCGTCTTGTTGGCTTTTTTCAGGCCGTCAAGTGAAAAACCCTGTATCGTGAAACTCGCCATCACCGTTCCCGCCACCACGGCCTGCTTGACATGCAAGGCCGACCACCTCGGCAACCCCGCAAGATACCCCAGCATACCACCGGCAAAGCTGTCCCCGGCACCCGTGGGATCGATGACCTTTTCGGTCGGATAGGCCGGCATCGGAAAAAGCATGTCCTCATATATGGTTAAGCAGCCGTGCTCACCTTTTTTCAGCACCACCATGCGCGGGCCGGATGGCTTAAGCATTTTGCGAATTTGCTTCATTGCCGCCGGGAGATTCACCTGCCCGGTCAACAAACGCGCTTCCAAATCATTGAGCACCAGTCCATCCACTTTTTTCAGACTCGCGATTAATTCCTTCTGATATTGGCTGATCCAAAGATCGCGTGTGTCGGCAACCACCAGTCTGGGCGATTTTACCTGCGCCAGAAGCTCCATTTGCAGGGCCGGATGCGTGGCCGCCAGGAACACAATTTTTGAATCGGTGAACTGTTTAGGAACAGTTGGTGTTTTTTCAGCCAGGACGTTGAGAACCACGGCAGTGGTCGTTGCCTCATTCATGGTCGGATCATAGCTGCCGCTCCAGCGGAAGGTTTTGCTGCCGGCCCGGCGTTCTAACCCGGCGGTATCAATATCAGGATGCTTAAAGGCGCTTTCAAAGGATCTTGGACAATCATCTCCCACCACCGCCACGAGGCGCACCTTGGAAAAGTTCGCCGCCGCCCAACTGAAATAAACCGCCGATCCTCCGATGATATTTTCCCGCTTTCCATGCGGTGTGGTGACACTATCAATACCAACGGATCCGGTAACCAGCAGGGACATAGGCATTTCCTTTCAACTATCGTTCAGCATCGCCGTCGCGCAATGTATAAGTGCATACAATAGCCGATAAGCGGCAATCCGTCACAGTGTTGCGGCCGGTCTGGGAATCCGGGCGTCCTTCCAAGTAACGGCTCGGTGCTCTGAAGTCACAGGTATTGGTGCCGCCCCAGTCAATGCCCGACTCCCACGCTGGTATCTGTATTTCAATTTTTCGCTCGCATTTGCCCGCAGACTATCGTAGGATAGATTTTGGCTATATGAGCCGGTCTGAGAACAGTGCAGATGTACGCATTATTCTCAAACATGCTCCGGAAAATGAACGGTCACGGATGATGAATGGAACTGAACAACATAATGAATCAGACGCTTCACAACGCTTCATAGAGCGGCGGTCGGTGGTGTTAATTGAGAATCCCGAGGAGGTCCCTCGGCTGGCGGCACGACGCAAACTCAACTCGGTGATAGTGGCGGCAAATGACATCAGCCTCGACGCCATCGCTCATGCAGTGGTAAGTTCACCGCGGAAAGCGGGAGTACTGGTAATTCCCTGGCTGCCTCGGACGGAGATTTTCCCATTTCTTCTGCGCGGCTTTCATCGCGTTTTGCCGTTATGCATTACCGCCTTTCCGGGAAATCCCAGACGGCTATGCGACGCCATCACGGCCGGGGAATCCGCCCGGCTGATTGGCGCGGTACCGGATATTGCTTTGGCGGCTGTCACTCTTTTCCGAGCCGATTTATCCGCCTTGTGCCTGCCCAAACACTGGTTTGATCAAAGCGGAGATATGGCCGATATCCGCGCCATGAAGATCGAGGAAGATGGGGCCGCAGTGAAAATTGGCTCCCGGCGATGGGAATCGCACCAGATCGTCAGCGCGTTTGACGCCAATTTCCGTCGGACTTTGCGGCGAATGGAACTCACGCAGAACGATTCTCTCGGCGGATTGATTCGCAGTGCCCGTAAGCAACGCCGGCTCGGGCGGGACGAATTCCCCGGCATTGATTCTAAAACCATTGCCCGCATTGAACGCAACGAAATCAACCGCCCGCAGCGTGAGACGCTTCGTCTAATTGCCCAAACGCTCGGCGTGCCCGTCGAACAGCTCATGGAGAAAATCAACCAGCCCGCAGTTGATTCAACGGCACTATCGTCTCGGCCGGCCCATGACAGTGAACACTCCGCCAGCGCCTGAGGGGAAAATAATAACCTATTAAAACTATAGGCATTAGGTTTTATTATGGCAGATATAAGCCACAAATATTGATATTTCATTGACTATTCAAATTCCTATCTGTATGATGGGATTTGGTTATTTGGAGTTGTTGAAATTATGAGCACAGAAACTGGTAACGTTGTGACCGCCGAGGGCAAGAAGCTTAATAAAGTGGAAGCCATCAAACTTGCGAAGGACGGCTTGGATGTCTGGGAGAATATTTTTCAATATGCGGCCGCAGAGGTGACCCAACCGCTGGAGGAGCTTTTAAGCCCTAAAGATTTTGAACTATTCCAGAAGACCATCCCCAACGCCAACAGTGCGGAAGTTATCCGCAGCGCCCAACGCAAGGCCAAAATATCCGAGGAGGACTTTGTCCGATTGCGGTGGTTCGGCATTTATCAGCATTTGCCCAATCTTTGCCACTTTATGCTCCGAATCCGCATTCCCAATGGTTTTGTCTCGGGCCGACAACTTCAGGAGGTGGCGGACATTGTGGAGCAATATGCCAATGGCTTTGCCGATATTACAACCCGTCAGTGTTTTCAACTGCATTGGCTGACCATTGAGGCGCTGGCGGAAATACTTCCACGCTTGGAACGCGTGGGCCTGGTGAGCAAATTTGCCTGCGGTGATACACCGCGAAATGTTGTTGGCTGTCCGCTGGCAGGTCACCTGGCCGATGAAGTCATTGACGCCACCGGCGTGGCGCAAAGCACCAACCAGATGTTCCTCGACGGGAACAAGGAGTTCAGTAATTTTCCCCGCAAATTTAAGACGGCTCTGGCCGGATGCCATCTGCATTGCCACCAACCGCAAATTAACGACATAGGCATGTTCGGCGTCAAGCGGATCAACCCGCATACCGGTCAGGAAGAGTCCGGTTATGGCGTAACGGTGGGCGGTGGATTATCCAGCCAACCTTACATCGGCCAAGGCTTGCGGGTGTTTATCAAGCCGGAGCAGGTACCGGCCGTGTGCCGGGGAATTGCTCACATTTTCCGTGATCATGGCTATCGTGAAAAACGCACCCGGGCACGCATGAAATATCTGGTCTCGGACTGGGGATGGGAAAAATTCCGTGACTATCTTGAGGCGGATATCGGCTTTAAGCTGGAGCATGATGACAACATTGCGGCACCGGAATTTGCCCCGCATACCGATCACCTTGGCTCAGGCCCGCAGAAGCAGCCCGGCCTTTCCTATATCGGCGTACCGATTGAACGGGGTCGTATCAGCGGCGGGCATTTGCGCGCGGCCGCGGAAATATCCGAGCGATTTGCAGGCAAGGAGTCGTCCCAACTGGCCCTGTCCAATAAGCAGAATCTTATATTTCTTAATATCCCCAACGAATCCGTGCAGGCCATGACCCGTGAACTCGATGCCGTCGGGTTGCCGCCCCACGCCCCGCTGTGGCGCACGAGCCTGATTTCCTGCACCGGCACGCAGTTTTGCAATTTGGCCATTGTGGAAACCAAAGAACGCGCCAAACGCATTCTGGCGCATCTCGAGGCGCATGTCACCATCGACACGCCGATTATGGTCAGCGTCACCGGCTGCCCCAATAGCTGCTCACAATATCAGATTGCCGACATCGGCCTGATGGGCGTGGTGTGCAACTTCCGCGGACAGCGCGGCACGGAAGCCTATCAGATTGTGCTCGGTGGCGGCCTGGGTGTAGATGCGGGCTTTGCCAAAGTTGCCCTGAAAAAAGTTCCGGCGGATTATGTTCATAAATCCATCCAGCAGATTGTGGAAGCCTACAAGGACAATCGTCTTGATGAGGAAGAAAGCTTCCGGCAATTCGTGCAGCGCTCCGCGCCCGAGCAACTGACCCAATGGCTGAACATTCCGGAGATGGCGGAAGTCGGCACCATTTCTCCGGCAGCGTACAAGAGCCTGGGCAAAGATATTTAAGCCGGCTCATGGGTAGCGATAGTAATCAGCGGAACGCCCACCAGTCAGGCCCACAGCCTCTGGGCCGCAATTATCATTGTGGCCCAGAAACGCACCTTATGCGGTCAGAGACGGATATCCTAACCGCCGATTCCGCATCCGTTTAAAAAACGCGCACGATTCATACTTTCAGCGGCTTGGATACAATTTCTCGTATCAGGCCGCTGGGAAAGCGGCGACTGGCGGTAATGGCGTAAAAGCTCTCGGTGATACCATCAATACGGTGCCACTCCACGAGTGTGCCCGCGGAAAGTTCTCCTTTGACAACCACGGGGGGAACCAGCGTCAGCCCATTGTGATCGCGTGCCAGCAGGCGCAGGGTCGCCATGTCATCGACTTCCGCCGCGATGATGGGGCGAATTCCCAGCCGGTCCATCATCACATCAAACAGTGATCGAATACTGCTATCCAGACTGGGCACAATGAGCGGGATCTTGCGCAGGTCCTCAGGGAAGCGAAAGGGATGAGCCTTCTTCAGAGGCTTACCGATCAGGCTTGCCACTTGCTGACTGATTAAATGCGAATGACCCGCCATTTGCAAATCCGCCCGCAGCGGCAAATTGGACAACACCATATCCAGGGAATGTGCTTGCAGAGCAGCCAGCAATTCGCGCATCGATCCGGAACGGACAACCAACTCGACGTCAGGCCGGTTAAGCAGCGGCGACAGCATCGCATGTTGAAAATTTCTCGATAAGGTGGCGACCGCGCCGATGCGCACGATTTGTCGGCGACCGGGTGAACGCTGCTTCAGTGTATCAATTAATTCATCGCCGGTGCGGAAAATGACATCGGCGTAATCCAGCGCAAGGCGGCCGGCTTCGGTAAGAATCAGTCGCCGCTTTTTACGCTCAAAAAGTTTTTCCCCCAGCGCCCGCTCGAGCTGCCGCAATTGAATGCTTAACGCTGACTGAGAAATATTCAAATTCAACGCCGCTCGACTTAGATTTCCCGCATGGGCTATCGCCCGAAAATAACGCAAATGATGGTAGTTCAAAACGGCCATAGCGATATTCTATAAAATATATGAATTCTATGCAATATATATATTGTACTTAATTCATGTGATCTCTAAACTTTGGACGGTTTTAGTAAAGGAGTCACCATGTTTGAGTCACTGCGCATT
The DNA here is from genome assembly GCA_021798635.1 of Planctomycetota bacterium. The sequence continues at coordinate 9,948 of JAJZGH010000132.1, forward strand.
TCCGCGGCCATATTACCCGCGGTGAGCTTGTGGGCCGCCAGCCTGGGGTGGGCCAAGGGAAGCATCTCAGTTCAGCAACGCAACCGTCTTGTGGTGGGCGCTGGGTGGGTCGGGCTGGCCGCGTCGATACTTTGCACGCTCATGACTCTGGGCGCCAAGCCCCTGGATGTGAGCATCAGCGGACCGTTGTCCGAGCTGATAGGGATATATATCGACAACCTGGCGGTAGTAATGCTGATGCTCGTAAGCTTTCTAGGCGTAATTATCACGCGGTATTCCGCAAGTTACCTGGCAGGACACGTGCGACAAAGGCAGTTTATGACGTGGCTGGCCCGAACGATTGCCGCCGTATTAACTCTGGTGATTGCCGGCAATCTGCTGCTGTTCTTTCTCGCTTGGATAGCAATGAGCCTGTGTCTGCATCAGTTGTTGATATTCAATGCGAACCGTCCCGGCGCAATTTTGGCTGCGCGGAAAAAATTCATCGTCAGCCGATGTGGCGACTTGTGCCTCATTGGCACCTTGCTGGTCAGCTATTACACGTTCGGAACCTGGAAGTTTCAGCCGCTGTTTGCCGCCGCTGATTCCAGTTTGCACGCTGCCGGCGGAAACTGGATCGCCTGGCTGCTGGTTGGAGCGGCCTGCCTCAAGTCCGCGCAATTCCCGTTCCACAGTTGGCTTCCTGACACCATGGAAACCCCCACCCCGGTGTCCGCATTGATGCACGCGGGAATTATAAACGCCGGCGGATTTCTGCTTATTCGCTTTTCACCGGTGCTGCTCAAGTATCCGGCACCCCTGATGGCTCTAACGATCGTAGCGATTGCCACGATTATCACCGGATCCCTGACCATGATGACGCAGACCAGCATCAAGCGGCAATTGGCTTACTCAACTGTAGCGCAGATGGGTTTTATGATGCTGGAGTGCGGCCTGGGGGCTTTTGGTCTGGCTATGGTGCATCTGGTCGCGCACGGCCTGTACAAATCACATTGCTTTCTTATCTCGGGAAGTACGATTAAAAAGGCCCCCATCGTTCAACTGAGAAAAATCCACCGGCTGCACCATCGCGTTGCGCATACGGTGGCCGCGATATGTGTGATCGGTATGCTACTTGCAGCCACGGGGCTGATAGTGCATAAGCAAGTGCCGGTCAATCATCTGCCTCTGCTGCTGACCGTGGGAATATCCTGTTGCTTGCTGGTCTGGCGGGCGATTGCAAGCCGATACAGCAAGGCATCTTTCATGCGATGGACTGCGGGGCTGGCGATGTTGGCCGCAACTTATCCGCTACTGTTTCTGGTTTCCGACCTGATCCTTGGTGCCAATCAATTTGTCGCCGGAGGCTTTGGCACCGGAAACACACCGCCCGAATCATGGGCGATCTCGCTGCTCCTCTGCGGGTTGCTCCTGGCGACGGGGATATTTCAATGGCAGGTCATCAGCGGCCAGAGGCCGGCGTATATGCGAGCCTTGTACGTACACGCCGTAAGCGGCTTTTATATCGGCACTGCAGCCAATCGGCTTACATCGTGGATTTGGTCCGTGAAGGATGGCGTTTCCAAGTCGGTGCCTCTGCTAACGCAGCCCCAGTCCGGTCAAGCTGAAACTATCTGAATTTGAAGAAAGGAAGGTCCACCCGTGAGCCATAACATCAACTCAAAATCTGTTAATGAAATAGCCGGAAACGTGTTTGAAAAGATCACCCCCGTCTGGCCGCTGGACGGTTTTGTCGCAGTAAACCCGATGTGGGGCTTTCTTTCTCAACGGTTTTCTGACGCGCTCCAGACGATGGAAATCGCCACTGGCCAGCGAATGTATATGACAGAAAGCTATTATGCTCAAAAGCTCCGCATCGGTGAAATCAGCCTCGCCGATGTGCAGCAGTCGCTTGAGCGCCGCGCGGCCCGAGGATGCCCCACAGGATTTTCCGATGCCCAATCCGCAATCAAGGCCCTTGAGACTCGTGGTCACGCGACTGCGTTAAGCGATAAAGAGAGGCCTGATTTTCAGCGCACGAGTGCCCCTTATCCATCCACCATGTTTGATCGCCTGCCGGACAGTCTGCGGCAGGCGTTGCTGGAACACATTGCGTCGTGGTGCAGCATCTATTTTGATCGTGGTCAAGCCGCCTGGAACATGATCGATCATTCTAAAAGATTTTTCTCTGCTTGGCTGGATATGGCCAAACTGGACCGTATGCCGGAAATCGCCGGGCTGAAGGGCTGCCGTGCATTAATAAAAACCATGCCTCAGCAGCCATCTGAGGCACTGGCGCGTGCCCTTGAACTAATCGCTGTCCCTCAGCATCTGCTTGCAGACTACCTTTATCGCATTTTGTTGGACCACATCGGTTGGGCCAGTCATTTGAGGCTTCATAGCTGGCATAATGCAATGCCGTCGGAAGACAATCCTCTCTTCGACCTGCTGACCATACGAACCATTTATGAGGCCGCCGCATTAAACCACCTGCGGACACACTCTGTGATCCCACCCGCGAATTTCTCGCCGGAGAGTCATCAACCGCGGCACGCCGAGTCTTCCGAACTTTGGCTTGAAGCCCATGAAATATCTTTTGAGCGACATTTAACCACGGCTCTGCACCAGCGTCTGACCCATAGCTCCTTGAACAATTCCCCTGAGCCACGGCCATCGGCCCAGTGTGTATTTTGTATCGACGTGCGGTCTGAACGCATGCGGCGAGCACTGGAGCAAGTGGCTGCGACCGTTCAGACCATCGGGTTTGCCGGCTTTTTCGGATTTCCTGTACGCTATTCACGACTCGGTGATGAGCATAGCACGGCTCAATTTCCCGTGCTGCTAACGTCGCGATATCAAGTCGCCGAGTTGCTCGGTGGGGACAAAGCAGTAGCTCAGCAACGATCCTCAGACTT
>JAJZGH010000397.1 GCA_021798635.1 Planctomycetota bacterium
GCTTTTCGTCTCGGGTTGCTTTCCACCCTGCCTCGCGGCAACGCGGTTACCTTCGACTACGGACCGGAACATCGGCCCGGAGGGAACTTACATCCCCCTGACTCAATACACTCTCCATCGCACGGGGTCGGGCGTCTCGCCCGACAAGTGCCAAGGCCACAATGCCGACACCTTCTAACATCGGGTGGCCGGGACTGCTGATAGGCACAAAAAAACTCAAAAAACATTGGCGAATCGCAGCTTGGCGATCTTCCCGATAAAATCGGGCACACCCTTGTGAGCGGACGGGCGATCCGCGCTTTGACACGCCCGAAGCTCACGATTATTTTACGGACTGCGAAATTCGTGCGTTTTTAACAGAATCGCGTGTGGTGTTCCGAATCAATCTTTTTGCGGCACTCCATCACGCCTATGGCGTCGTGGGTGAATCCATGATCAGGCCGCGAAATCAGGTGCAAGTTAGTTCGCGCATCATGCCGCGCGCTGGAACTTTTACCAAGATTGTTTGAATGGCCGGCTGAATTCAGGGGTATTGGCAACCAGAAGGGAATAGAACATGACTAGATTGGCATCCGCGAAGATTACCCGGCGGCGGCCCGCTACCGATTCGCACGCGGACCCGAAAATTCGTCTGATTCGGTTATGGGGGCTTTTAAGCAATGGCGAAGGTCAATCGCCTGCATCGCTGGCAATTGCGTTCAAGGTGAACACGCGGACCATTCATCGGGATCTGGAGATACTTCAGAAAGCGGGCTGCCAAATTAAATTTGACCGCAAGACGGGTTGTTATCGCACCAGCAATGCGGGCTTTCTGCCTCCGATGGATTTTCTGCAGGATGAAGCCCTGGCGCTGATGCTGCTGGGCCAGCACATTCCCGACGATCCGGTGCTGGATAATGCGGCCAACCGTGCCATGCATAAAATCCGCTCGCTTTTGCCGCCGGCGCTGCAAGACCAGCTTGCTCCGCTTGAACAGCGCGTCAGCGTGCGGCCGGTCGGCACGGACAATGCGCAGGCCGCACGGGATGTCTACAGCTGTTTGCAGCGGGCCATTGGCGGGCAGCGTGAAGTCCTTTGCCAATACGATGCCGCGCGAAGCTCGGAAAACGGCGGCAGGGACACGCCTTTTTCGTTACGGCCATATCACCTGCTGTTCAGCAACCGCGCCTGGTACGTGATTGGATATCGGGTGGACCGCCGGGCAATTCGCTCCTTAAAGCTTATTCGATTCACGCAAATATCCCTTCAAGACAAACGATTCACCATGCCGCCTGACTTTACGGTGGCCGGTTATCTGGGGCAGTGCTGGCGCATGATTCCCGGCGGCAAACGCTACCATATTGTGATCCGGATTGATTCGGATTTCGCCATCGGAATTGCCGAAACGCAATGGCACAGTACTCAGGAAGTTGAACCGCAGGCGGATGGATACAATCTGATGACTTTCGATGTTGACGGCCTGGAGGAAATCGTGTGGTGGATATTGGGTATGGGGCCGCATTGCCAGGTTTTAGAGCCTCCCGAGCTGATCGCGCGGGTTGTGGAACTTTCATCAATGACCGCAAAATTGTACGGGACAATGCATTAGAAAATTGCGGCAAAATAAGGTGCCCGATGAGGGCGGAGGAATTTTGGCCGCCGGCAACATGCTTGCCGGACTTATATCCGAATGGCAGCCGGATTGGATGAGCCACGCCGCCAGCGGCCAGATGAACCGGCCAGCAGGGTCAAGCCAGTTTGGCAAGATGCCCGATTCAGCGATTTAGATCGCCAGAATTCAGGGCCAGCTTCAGCCTCGCTGACATACGTATGTCAGTGAAAAAAAAAGCGGGGCAATTGTTATTGCAAAGTGTTGCAGCATCAATATAGTCATATAAGTGGGGCGTGCTTCGGTAGCCGCGGGCATTGAAGCACTTCGTACGAGGCTATGTGGCCGGCAAGCCATGGGCGGCCGGCGAGCCATGGGCGGTGCAGGAGCGGCCGCCACCGCACCGCCCGAATCGGAGGGAGCCAGAGAGCATCTGAACAGTCGCGTATAATCAAGGGACAAATATCGCGAACGTCCCGCCGGCTCCGTCTGGCGTGAATTTTCCGGCGGCGAAAATTCTGATTCATTGCGTGCGCTAAAGTTTCAAGGAGTCGGCAGTGAATCCGAAGGGGGGTAATCAATTCGAATTTGTAATCGTGACAGAGCAATCACGGCCTGCGCCCCAACCGATCGCCGGTGCGTAACAGTTTATTTGGCTTGGTTTTATTTGCCGGGGGCTTTGGTTCCGGTTGCGGGGCTTATGACGAACCGCGGATTTCGCCAATTGCGCGGATAGGAGTAACCAACCGTGGCCGCCGAAATCATTTTCAAATTACATTTACCAGTGCTCTGTCACATCATAATTTCAGGGTGCGGCGACCTGGAACAAGCGATGGATAGAGAATTTTGGCATGCTGGAAACCCTAAATTTTCGTTGTGACAGAGCATTAGTTTGCGTCTTGGTGGAAAGTAAAAACCTCTATTGAATGTGGCCGGGCCAATAATTCACCGCTGCCTTTCCATTGAACCGGCGCGGGGGCACTTCGCTGGCCCGCCAGGCGGCCATTTTTTCCACCATCAAAACTTTGGCCGCGCAGTCGCAGGCCGTAAACGGAATTCATGGCCGGTGCCCAAAGACTGTAATTGGTAACGGTTCGGGCACCGGGCACCTTGATTCTAATAAGACACCTTCGTTTCATATTTTTATTGATAACGACTATTTGCATGGTGTGCTTACCCGTCCGAACCGCCCAGATATTTACCCGGCTGTTCCGCTGTGGGGGCTGACTTATATGGACCTGCATCAGTTCCGATCGCCCGCGGATGGCCTGTGCAAACAGCAACATGCCATAAAACATTGGACGGACGCGCAGTGGCTGATCGTGTTTG
>JAJZGH010000133.1 GCA_021798635.1 Planctomycetota bacterium
ACAGCTTTTCCCAAAACATCCGCACCCTTGCCAAAACCGATAGTTCCCGCGATTCCGATTGCCAAGGTCCCACCCACAACATTTAAAATGCCTCGCCCCTTAAGCCTGACCGCCGCTAATCCAACGGTTGATACCAACCGTGCCACCAGCCGAAAGGTACTTCGGGCTATTACCCGCGGGGTAAATTTTCTTCTCGGGCGGGAGAATGGGAAACACTACTGGAACGATGGCTTGGACTGGGTCGGTACCCCGGAGCACGGCGGTGAAACCGCTTTGGTACTCGAGGCACTCATTGATGTCGATCAAAGTTTGCACCCGCCGCAACTGTACAGTTTTTCGCCGCGCATGCGCCAGGCATTGAACTATCTGGCAACCCTGAATACGCACGCCACGTATGCCGCGTCTTTTCAAGCGCAGGCGTTGACGCTGCTGCCCAATGTGCAGCGGAAAAAATACATGGCGGCTCTGAATCGTGACCGCCGATATTTGTTTCGCGCCATGGTTCCGGGCGGAGATTTTTCCTATACCTGGCACCGGCAGGAAGGGTTTTTATGGGATAATTCCAATACGCAATATGGCGTACTGGGCCTGTGGGCGTGCGCCCATGCCGGGTTGAAGGTTCTTGCCACGCGGTGGCGACTATTGGCCTTACATTGGCGGACTACCCAACACATTGATGGCTCGTGGGGATACACCGATGACCACTCGCGCCCCCAAAGCTTTACGCCCGCGGGGGTTGCCAGCCTGTTTATTTCCGATGAATTTATCAATGCCTCTGATCTTAACATCCACCCGCATCCGGATGTCAATATTGTCCGGGGCCTGCGCTGGCTCAATACGCATTTTGACCCCACCACGCAAGATCAATATGTCATGTATGGCTATGAACGTGTCGGCCTGGCCAGTGGCATAAAATATTTCGGTGAACATAACTGGTACCGTGATTATGTCCACACACTTTTGGCTACGCAGAAGTCCAATGGTAGTTGGAGCGCCAAATTTCCCTCGCCCCACCAAGGCAAACGAGTCATTGGGACCGCCTATTCATTGCTGGTTCTTGACCGGGGCTTAAACCCGGTGTTCATTAATAAATTACAATATTCATCTCATTTTTACGGCCAGTGGAATGCCCGCCAGCGTGATGCTGCAAATATCACATCCTATCTTTCCCATGAAATGGAAACCCCGCTGAACTGGCAGGTAGCCACAACAACTTCGCCGGTAAGCCAATGGCTGGATTCACCGATTCTTCTGATTACGGGCCACAAAAATCCGCATTTTACTGCCGCGGTTCTTAATAAATTAAAACAATATATTTATGCGGGGGGAATGGTGGTGTGCTCCTGCGATGGAGATTCCAAACGTTTCCGCCGGGCGATGATACAGGCCGGTGAATCATGCGTAGGTAATTCCTTCGCATTCCGGCCGGTGCCGCCCACCAGCCCGCTGATGACCATGCAGCCATGGTTTCATATTGCCTCTCCGCTGCTGGCGCTATCCAATGGCGTGCGGTATTTATGGATCATCAGCCCGTCCGATATGGCCGGCGTATGGCAGAGCCGCCTGCACAACCACAAGCAGTATTGGGAGCTACCCTTGAATTTTTATCTCTATACCACGGGAAAAGGGTATCTCGCTAATCGCCTTCAGAGCCTGACGGTCCCGCCGCCCGATCAGACGCCCGTGCGAAAACTTGCCGTTGGCTTGGTGGCATTTCATGGCAATTGGAATCCGGAACCCGGCGCGTGGCCCCGCCTTGCCGCCCTATTGGCCGCGTATGATCGCACGGATGTCTCATTGCAGAGCATTACCCTGGCAAAGCTCAACGCGGCTCGGGCCGCCATATTACCGCTGGCTCACCTCACAGGCGTGGGGGGCATCTCATTTTCTACCGCGAATATCGCGGCATTACGCGCGTATCTCAACGCCGGTGGAATGCTCTTCGCCGACAGTTGCGGAGGGAAGACCGCGTTCACCCATTCCTGCGCTTTGCTGATTCAATCCCTATATCCCGGTAGTAAGCTGGAAAATATTCCAGCCCACAGCACATTATTCACCGGAATGATTCCCGGCGGCGTCAACGCCAGCAAAGTGACCTACCGACAATATGGTGCGAATGTAAATCACCGGCGCACCACACCGCAACTATTCGGCATTCGCCTTAGGCACCGCTGGGCAGTGGTCTTCTCCTCAAAGGATATCACCTCGGGTCTGCTGGGAACCAACACCTGGGCCATCCGCGGCTACTCGCCACAATCCGCACAATCTCTGGCGTGTAATGTTCTTATGTACGCCATCGCCCATCGCGTCAACGCATCGGCGCATTGACCGGGCCGCTGATACGGGTCTGTTATTCCCCTTGTTATGGGCTGGCCAATTTATAATTTGTACGTCATACTGCCACTGGATCGAAAAAGGACTTGATACCATGACCCTATCACCAACTAGCGCTATAGCATTACCGCCATTACCCGCGGGCTTTGATGTTGCCGTCGAATTTCCCATTACCCGCCGCTGGACGTTTTTTAATCATGCGGGCGTGGCTCCCATTTCCGGCCGCGCCGCATCAGAAATTGAACGCTTTGCGCGTGAAGCGCGTGATGATTCGTATCTTACCGGCCGCTGGTACCAGAAAATTGAATTGGTGCGCAAACAGGCTGCCGAGTTCATTGGCGCTGTGCCGGAGGAAATGGCATTTGTTAAAAATACCAGCGAGGGAATTGCCTTTGTTGCCAACGGGCTGGACTGGAAGGCCGGCGATGAAATTATCTCCACGTCCGTGGAATATCCATCCAATGTATATCCATGGATTGATGTCGCACAACGCTATGGAGCCAAACACATTATGCTGCCGGAGGTTGACGCGCGCGTGGATATTCAAAGCATATTCGATGCCGTCACACCCCGCACCCGCATGATCGCCCTGTCGCACGTGGAATACGCCAGCGGCTTCCGCCACGACATTTCCGCGATTGGTCAATTCTGCCGGGACCGTGGAATTCTACTGTGTGTGGATGGCATCCAAGCCTGTGGCGTATTGCCGGTGGATGTGCGGGCAATGAATATTGATTTTCTTTCCGCCGATGGACACAAATGGTTGCTGGGTCCGGAAGGGGCTGGAATCTTTTACTGCCGCAAAGAATTACTGACATCCCTGCGGCCGGAGATCGGCTGGATGAATGTCATTAACGCCAGCGATTACGGCCAGTACGATTTTACTCTGCGGACCGATGCGCGGAGATTTGAGTGCGGATCGCACAATATTCCAGGCATACTGGCACTGGGCGCTTCCATGCAGTTGCTTTCAGATATCGGCTCGGACGTCGTGATGGGACGTGTGTTGAGCTTAACTACGCAGCTTTGCGCCGGGTTGGCGGAAAAATCTTACACCCTTGTTTCCAGTCGGCGGGATCATGAAACCAGCGGGATCGTGAGTTTCAAAAGCCGCGGTCATCATCATGCCCAAATCATCAGCAATCTGGAGAAACAGAAGATCATCATTGTCGAACGCGAGGGTCGATTACGCGTCTCGCCGCATTTTTATCAAAGCGCCGATGATATAAACCGGCTGCTAAATGCTCTGCCTGATGATGCCCATACATGACGTCCTCAATCCGCTCAATGACAGGTTCATTACCCGTCCCGGATTTACATATCAAGCCATTCATCCGATACTATGAGTTGACAATCGAATACTAAAGCAAGGAACTTTTGCATGATTATTGCGGATTTAAGTCAGATTCAAGGTCGGCGCTATCCGGCACGGCGCAAAACCCAGAACGTTGTCGGCGGCGCTTCACCCATAGCAGCGACCCATTTTGCAATGGGCTTTGTGACGCTTGATCCGGATGGCGGGCAGGTGCCGTGGCACAATCAGCAGCAGGAAGAAGTTTATTTTGTGCTGGAAGGGGAAGCGGAAATGTGCCTGGGCGCGGAAAAGCAAATCATTCGCAGCGGACAGGCCGCCTATATTCCCGGCGGTGTATTCCACCAGATTACCAATATCGGTTCGACTGCAATGAAAATGATTTACTGCTATGGCCCCGCTGGCGATGTTGCGCATTGGCGGCAGGAACTTGACGGCACATTACCCCGAGCCGGTGTTGAAGCCCCCCCGCTGCCCGCCGGTGCCCGGCCACAATGCACCGATAAAGCGGCCTAAAGCTGCGGCACTTCTTTAAGGATCGAGATGCGTTTACTCATTGCCACAACTAATCTGGGCAAAGCGAAGGAAATCAAGGCGGAATTGCTGGCCGCAGGCGTAGGCGAGCTGGAATTGCTCACGCTCCGTGATTTTCCGGCCATTCCCGACGTGGTTGAAGACCAGCCAACGTTCGGCGGCAATGCCATGAAAAAAGCTCGGCATTATGCCGCACATAGTAATATGCTTACCTTGGCGGATGACTCCGGGCTTTGTGTTGATGCACTTAACGGTGCCCCTGGAATATACAGCGCCCGCTATGCCGGCCAACCGTGCGATGACGATGCCAATAATCGCAAACTGCTGGCAGCATTGCAGGATGTACCCGCGGAGAAACGCGGTGCGCAATTTGTCTGTGCTTTAGCGCTAGCTTTGCCAAATAGGCCGCTGGTGGTGCTGTCGGATTATGTCATCGGCGGCATCGGCTATGCGCCACGCGGCGATAACGGCTTCGGCTACGATCCGCTGTTTGTTCTGCCGGAACGTCGGCTTACAACCGCCGAATTATCCCTGGAGGAGAAATCCCAGATCAGCCACCGCGGAAAAGCCGTTCGCCGGCTGGCCCAGTGGCTATTGGAAAATCCGATCCCCAGCCCATAACACACATGGATTTTCCAGTCGCAATAATTTTTCCGGGCAACGCCGCGCGTTCAACCGAAATATCCGCGTTAGGTCAATGCGGCAGCGTTGAGTTCGACGCGAATTGCGGTTTGATGGCACGATGCACTTCACCGCGGCACGCGTGGCCGGTCGGAATTAGCGGTTTTTTTAGCCGCCCTTGACATCTTGGTTTAGCAGCCTACTATTTGCATTGAGAAAATACGGACGATGAAAACGCTTATTGCCATTCCGGTCTTCAATGAACAACGCTACCTGCGCAAGGTGCTGGGCGAAATCCGTCTGCACACGAATGCCGATGTTCTGATCATTGATGATGGCTCGACCGATGCCACGCCGCAAATTCTCCGTTCAATGTCCGATATTTCCATCTTGCGCCATCCCCGAAATATGGGTTATGGCCAAAGTCTGATTGACGCCTTCGATTATTCAGCCCGGCATAGCTACGACTGGGTTATTACCATGGACTGCGATGAACAACATGAGCCGGCGGCGCTACCCGAATTTATTGCCGCTGCGGAAGCAGATGATGCCGATATTATAAGCGGCTCGCGCTACCTGCTTACCAAGTCGCGGAAAGACGAACCGCCCATGGATCGTCGGTTGATCAATCACCTTATTACAGAAGTGATTAATCGCAATCTGAATTTGAATCTTACGGACAGTTTCTGTGGCTTCAAGGCCCACCGTGTGGCGGCAATGGAAAAATTGGAGTTGTGTGAAACCGGGTACGCCTTCCCGCTGGAATTCTGGGTACGTGCGGCACAGGCTTCGCTGCGTATTTCTGAATTGCCCATTCGCCTGATTTACAACGATCCCAATCGGCACTTCGGCGGCCGACTGGATAATCCGAATCATCGCCTACGACATTACCTCAATGTTTTCTTCCGTACCTTGCATTCCAGCGAATGCTGCCAAACTTTGGCCGCGGGATAACTTTGATGTCCGATTAATGGCCGCGATTTGAAATATCCAGCGCTCCCGCGTATGTTTCCATAAGAGGAATCAAAATATCACATGGAAACGCCCGCTGAATTACGCCCGATATCGCCAACCCCCGAAACACTTACTCCCGATCCGGCCGCCATCATCGTGCCGCGCCGCCATCATGAAATTCTTATTGAGCCGCCCGCTGCGGAACTTGCCCAGTTTCTCGCTGTGGCTCTTGCCGCGTTTCCTGCCCCGGCTCGCCTGTCCCCTGCGCCTTACGCGGGCGGTGGTAGATCGACAGATTCACTGGCGGCCTTGGCACGGCAGGAGCTTACGGACGCGATGAGCCGTTTTGCCCAGGAGACCGGATTCTCCCCCCCGCCGACGGATTCTTCCGCCAAGCCATGGGTTATCACCGGCCATCAGGTGGAGTTTTATCATCCCGGCGTGTGGAGCAAGGTTATTTTAGCGCACGCTCTGGCGAATCAAAGCGGGGCTATGGCCGTTGATTTGCTGGTGGATCACGACACGGTAGATCATCTGGGATGCGCGTTGCCCCAATGGAAGGGGTCCCGACTGGAACGAAAGATGGTGACCTGGGCTGATGCTTCCGCACTACCCGCTGAATTCCTGTCATCACCGCAGGGTCAGCAAAAGGCGCAATGGCTGCATGAACTGCAGCAATTTCCCCTGGTCCAGACGGATGCCCTGCGGAATTTTACGCATGACTTGCGGCAAGATTCGGATGCCGATTATGTACGATGGATGAGCCGGGCACGCAGAACCTTTGAACACTCTTTCGGCGTCAACGTGCAGCATGTGCCATGTAGCTATATTTGTTCCGGTCTGGCGTGGCATAATTTTGTGCTGCTGTGGCTGCGCCATGCCCGCAACTGGTGTACCATTTACAATTCCGCCTTGGATCAATATCGCGTTGAGCAGCGCATCGTGAACCCCGGCCGCCCCATGCCCAATCTCGCCGTTACCGCACAGGAACTTGAACTTCCCTTCTGGATTTATCCCCGCGATCAACCACGTCATCGGCTTGCACTATACCAGGACATTGGCCTGTATTTGCAGCTTGGAACCCAGCGTATTGACGTTACCGATTTGATGGGTGGTGAACTCCTGACCGCGGCCGAAACCCTGCGCCGTCGATTGACTGCAGCGGACCTGCACGTGCGGCCCCGCGCCCTGACCCTGACGATGTTTGTGCGACTCTTGCTTTCGGATTTGTTTATTCATGGTATCGGCGGAGCGATGTATGACCAGATGACGGATCGGGTCATGGATCAACTTTTTGGCGTTCGCCCGGCGTATGCTTGTGCCTCAGCGGGATGGCTGCTGCCCGTGGCTGGAGAAATCAATCAGAGTGGAGAAAATATTTCGCAGTTAAAATGGCGGCAACACCATCTGAAATCCAATCCGGAACTTCTGGGGCCGCCGCCCTCTCTGGCGGGGGAAGCACTTGACGCTGCGAAACAGCGTCGTGAGCTTATTTCCGAAATTGCGCGGTCGCTGACGGAAGACCAGCGGCAACACCGTCGGCGCGGCCAACATTGGTTGCAGCGCCGCGCCAAGTTCCGAGATATCCATGAAATCAATGCGCAGTTGCTGGCGATGTTTCAGCCGCAAGTCGATGCGATGGACTTACACATGCGCCAGGCGGAAGTAACAAAGCACAATGTATCGGTGGCTTCCTGGCGCGAATATTTTATCGCTCTGCATCCTCGTGCATCCCTGCAAGAGCTTATTGCGGAAATTCAGTCACGCGTTGCCTCATAGCACACGGCCGCGAACGCACTGATTGACGTGCTTATGCCGGCTCCGGCGGCGGCGGAACGCGGGAATCCACTGCGGCCTCCGCCTTAGCCGATCCTGCAGAGCTGCGCTTGGCGGGAATGTCCGTATCACGGTTGTAGGCTTGGACGATATTCTGTACCAGCCGATGGCGCACAATATCGGCTCGGCCCAGCTCAATAAACGCCACGCCCTTAACCCCGGAAAGTTTGCGGTGCGCATCGACCAAACCGCTGACCTGCCCCGGCTCCAAGTCCACCTGTGTAGGGTCGCCCGTCACGACCATTTTGCTGCCTTCACCCAGGCGCGTCAGGAACATGAGCATCTGCGCCGGCGTGGTGTTTTGGGCTTCATCCAGCAGTACGATGCTTTCGTTAAGCGTGCGTCCTCGCATGTAGGCCAGCGGCGCTAGTTCAATCATGTCATTGGCCATGAATCGCCGAATCTGTTCGTAAGGCATCATATCATGCAGAGCATCCAGCAGAGGGCGTAAATAGGGATTAACTTTGGCTTGAATATCCCCCGGTAGAAAACCGAGCTTTTCCCCCGCCTCCACCGCGGGCCGCACCAGCACCAGCCGCCGCACTTTGTTTTGCCGCAACATGCTCACCGCCAGAGCCACCGCCAGAAAAGTTTTCCCCGTACCCGCCGGCCCGGCACAAAAGACCAGATCATGGGCGAGCATAGCGTTGACATAGTGCCGCTGACCAGCCGTGCGCGGTTCAATGGCCCGGCCACTGACCGTGACATCCAAAAGCGGCGGATGCTGCGCGTGGGTTTCCGGGGCCGCAAGACGAATAGCGGATGCAATATGTTCCTGATTCAGCGACCGGTGCTCCTTAAGCAGCCGCCGCATCTGATGCAAGGTGGCCACGCAGTGTTCCACCGCCGCCGGGTCACCGCTGATTTTAAGTTGGTCATCGCGCGCAACCAGCGTAACGCTCAGCAATTCTCGCAACGTTTTCAGGTGCCGATCCGCCGTGCCATACAACCCCAGCCGGTGCTGTGCATCAATTTGAACCGTGACAACCATGCAGGCCTCCTTAAAATCATTATACCGGCGGGTTGGCCAAAAGGTTTCGCAGGACGTTTAACATTGTTTGGCCTTCAAAATAATTGGGGGGCAGCCGCAGGTGAATGGCCTTCTGGTCCACGGGTCGCAAGGACCCCGGCGACTTGCTTAATAGCGGTCCCAGCTTGGAGAGATCCTGCATGGCAAATACCAGATCCGGCGGTTGGCTCATCAGGTTGGTGATTGTCCAGGCGGCGGCAAGCACGCGCAATTCGGTGAGCTGGAAAAGCGTTTCCGCAGCTTTGGGCAATGGGCCGAACGCATCGACAATGTCTTTCCGCAACGCTTCGATAATCTCCATCGAATGACACCGCGACAAGCGGCGGTACAATTCCATGCGCTGTTTTTCCGCCATGATATACGTGCGCGGGAAACTTCCGGAAATGCCGATGTCGATGTTCACCTCCGGCGGACGATCAATGGGTTGATTTTTTACCCGTTTGACGGCTTCTTCCAACAACTGGCAATAGAGTTCATATCCCACCGCCGCAATATGGCCGGACTGCTCATCACCCAGCAGATTTCCAGCGCCACGAATTTCCAGATCACGCAAGGCGATTTTAAAACCTGCCCCCAGTGAGGCGTATTCCTCCATCGCTTTGAGCCGCTTGGCCGCCGATTCGCTTAACGCCTTATTTTCGCTGATCACCAGATAGCAATACGCCCGGTGCCGTGAGCGGCCCACGCGGCCCCGCAACTGGTGCAGATCGCTTAATCCAAAATTTTCCGCCTCATGAATAAATATCGTATTGGCGGTGGGGATGTCCAGGCCGCTTTCAATAATAGTTGTGGAAACCAGAATATCCGCTTCCCGCTTTACAAACGTGTGCATGACTTGTTCAAGTTCATGATCCGGCATTTGGCCATGCCCAATGACGATCCGGGCATTGGGTACCAGCCGCCGTATTTTGTCCGCCACAGATTCAATGTTCCATACGCGGTTATGCACAAAATAAATCTGCCCGTCGCGCGCCAGTTCTCGCTCCAGCGCCTGTTTGATTCTGGCACCCTCCCACCCCATCACTTCTGTGACTACACTGCGGCGATCACGCGGCGGCGTGGACAAATTGGAAATGTCCCTTATGCCCAGCAGGCTCATGTGCAAGGTGCGGGGAATGGGTGTCGCCGTCATGGTCAGGACGTCCACCGTAAGCCGTAACTTTTTTAGACGTTCCTTGTTTTCCACGCCAAAGCGCTGCTCTTCATCAATAACCACCAGTCCCAGATCGGCGAACTGCACATCTTTGCTGATCAACCGATGCGTGCCGATCAGAACATCCACTTTGCCTTTGCGTGTGCGATCCAGAATGTCATGAATCTGACTGGCGGTTTTAAAACGCGATACGCTTTCAACAATAAAGGGGTATCCCGCCATGCGCTGGCGGAAAGTCTCTTCATGCTGTTCCACCAGCACGGTGGTGGGAGCCAATACGGCAACCTGTTTGCCTCCTTCACACACCTTAAAGGCGCTGCGGATAGCCAGCTCTGTTTTGCCATAGCCCACATCGCCGCAGAGCAGACGATCCATGGGGCGTTTTTTTTGCAAATCTTCCTTGATTTCCGCAATGCACCGCAGTTGATCTTCCGTGGCCTGAAACGCGAAGGAATTTTCAAATTCCTTCATATCGGTCGTGTCTGGGCTGTACGCAAAACCCGGAAATTCTTCCCGGGCGGCCTGCACTTCCAGCATTTCAGCCGCCATTTTTTCAACAGCTTCGGAAGCTTTTTCCTTCTGCTTACTCCAGCTCGTGCCGCCCAACACCGACAGCGGCGGCCGGCCCTGTGCTCCGCCGACATATTTTTGTACCAGATGAATCTGCGTAATCGGAACATGTAGCACCGCTTCGCGGGCGAATACCAGCGTCATGTATTCGGCCTGCCGGCCGTCGCGCGTCAGCGTGGTCATGGCCGTAAACTGCGCAATGCCATGATTCACATGCACCACATAATCGCCGGGCTGCAAATCCAGAAAGTGATCAATCGGCCGGGCACCTTGAATGGCCCGCAGGCGTCGCCGCTGATGATACCGATGGAATAATTCATGGTGCGCTACCAGAATCAGCCAATGCTGCTGATCGGTGGGGGTATGATCCGCACCGGTTTTTTTTTCCGTTACACCCGTAAGTTGCCAGCGAAAGCCCACGGCCAGATCACCTACAGGAATGGAAATTTTATCCAGCACTTCCGGGTGCTTCACATGGATCAGGTCCGTTAATCGTGTGCGCTCGGATGGATTTTGGCACACTACAAACACCTGATTATTCGCAGCCAGCGATGCTAATTCCGCCAGAGCCGCATCCGGTTCGGTATCGAATTGTTCCACCGAGCGGCATGGCAGATCTATAGTGGTACGATCGTCGCGGCCAAACTGCCTTATTTGCGCCCAGGCAAATTTCTGGGCCAGACGAAAAATCGCCTCCGCTGGGTAAATACCCCGGCCGTCCGGCAACCGATCCATGTAGCTGCGGCCCTGCTCCTGGATTTCCTGCGGCTCAATAAGCCAGATGATCGTTTCCTCCGGCAATGCCGAAATAAAATTGACCGTCTGTTCCTTAGGCCACGTCGCCTGCTTCTCCAAAGCGCTTATCCGCAGAAGCTCTATCGGATCCGCCGGCCCCAGCGTTTCCGGGTCAAAACTGTGAATGCGTTCAATTTGGTCGCCGAAAAAATCAATGCGTGCCGGCTGCTGGCGTCCCGCGGCCCAAACATCAAGGATATCCCCGCGCACGGAAAAATCACCCGGATTTTCAACAGCTTCCAAGCGGGAATATCCATTTCCCGCCAGCCATTGAACCAGCCCATCACGATCCATCTTTTGGCCCGGCGTTAGAGAGATCAGTTGCTTGGCCAACAACTCAGGGTTGGGGCACGGCTGCATTAAGGCCTGAATGGGCGCAACGTAAAAATTTGCATTTTTTCCCGCTGCGATATCCGCCAGCAGTGCCAGTCGCTCCGCAATGAGTTCATGGGAAATACTGGACTCGCCCGGCAGCACTTCAAATGCCGGAAAGAGACGGGCCGTGGAACCCGGGCTAAAAAACTCAAGTTGATCTATCGCATCATCCGCATCATCCAGATGGGCAGTGACAATTAACATCGGTCGCTGCATGTGCGCCTGCACCGCCGCCGCTAGCGCTAAAGCGCAGGATCCCCACTGTCCCGTAGCACCGACATAGCGGTTGCGGGTCAGTTCATCAACCATACGCGCAGTAACCGGCGATTCCGCCATACCGCGCAGGATGTCGGATATATTTCTCAAGGCCATAACTCATCCGCCGGCACAAAATTCGGCTTCAGGCCAAGCCGGCGGGAATTATGGTAGGCCCGAATGTGCCTGACGGCAAGGCGGCCCCTCGAATAGGCCCGTGAAAGTCCCCTACACGGTCCCTTACACGCAGTCTCTTACACATAAGTCTCTCACACATAAGTCTCTTACACGTAAGTCTCTTACGCAGTTTACACTTACCCCGACGGCGGCTAAACTCGAACGCAACTTCGTCACAAGGTACTTAGGAAAGCTGAAGCATGCGAGTTGGAGGAATGGAGTACCGATACGGTGCCAGAGATCGCCCGGCCGATGCGTGGCTTCTGTTGGATCAGGGGCGATTTTCGGGCGGTGTCTATTTAGCAGGCCGTGCAGTTGAGGGAATGCTTCGCTCGTTGATCTGGCATTCCGACCATGAGTACGCAACTGGGAAAAAGTCCTTAGGCACGGGCCATAATCTTCGTGAGTTGTTGTCGCTGGCGTGCAATTTGGAAGCGCTGCGACAGTCCGTCGACTTTCAAAAGATTCAGACCGACGTGCAAACAATAAGCCGCCTCTGGTGGAATAATTTGCGGTTTCGTCCTGATAGCAAGTTGAGCGCTCAGTGGTATAGTATAGGCGTGGTCGGTAAGCGGCGAAGCTTGAAAGCGGCGTCGCGGGAATTTTACGGGGCTTGTTCGACAATTATAAAACGATGCGAGGTTATATGGGACGCTCATCAGCGCTTACGAAAGTGAAGCTGGAAAAGATTCTCACCGATGGGCTTTCACTAGATGATCCACAGTACGACCTGCAGAAGGTCGGTGGACATCTTGTCGGCAACATTATCTCGCC
>JAJZGH010000134.1 GCA_021798635.1 Planctomycetota bacterium
CAGAAATGTTTTCGGCGGCCATGCAGTATTAATAACATCGGCAGCATTTAAGGAGCTTGGCGGATTTCGCGCGACAACACAGGAATCGCAGGAAATTTCAAATTCTGCCGCCTGGTGGGCGTTCTACGCGCGGGCAGCCCTGTCCCCCTTGAGGATGCAGTGTTTGCCGATCCCGGTGCTGTGGGCTTGCGTGGCGGAACAGCCCGATACGGGAGCGCCGGGGATTGACTATTTATTGGCGGATATTTACCGGGAACAACTGGATCCGAAAATCTCTCTTCTGCCGCTGTTTGCCCGTGGGGTGAAGCTTAAGGCCGATATCGCCCTGCCCCATTGGAAGGGAGATGGGCCTGTGCGTATCGGGTTGTTGCGGGAGATAGCCCAGACAATGAAGGACCTTCGCAGAAAAACCCGGCGAATTCGTTATATCTTCAAGGGAAAAGCGCCGCCTGGGAATTAATTATCCGCCTTGTGAACCGGGCCAACGCAATGTATCCTCTTGGTGCATACATTGGAGGTCGCGCGATGGTGCGAACGCAACTCTATCTGACACGGCAGGAACGCCAGGGTTTGGCTGAGCTGTCACGAGCAACGGGGCGGAACCAAAGTGATTTAATGCGGGAGGCTGTAGATCGCCTGATCGAGCAATTTGGCGCACAGCGGAAGACAATGGTATTGGATCAAGCTGCTGGGATATGGGCAAAACGCAGAGATTTGCCGAACCTTCGCCGCCTGCGTTCCCAATGGGACCGGGGTTGAAGCTGTGACCGAGCGGATTCTTGTCGATACTGATGTGATGGTTATTCATCCCACGGTGGCGGGGATCAGACCCGCCTATATCAAGAAATAGCGCAACCGTTTCCGTCTACTTTAATCAATGCCTGCCGTGTTCACGAAGATGGACCCGTAACGTTTCTGATCTCTGCCGCCTGCTTACCAGAGGGGCATAACTTTGCTATAATCCGGTATTATTGGATGGTAATCGGGAAACCTTAATGAAACCATTTTGGCGATTAATGCGGGGCGCTTGGCCCTACCGCTGGCAGATTGTATTTTCGTTTTTGTGTGCCATCGGCGTGAGCTTGTCTTACGCCTCGGGGGTAGCCACGCTTTATCCCGTCATGAAAATATTCATGGGGGCTGAGGGGGTGCATGGCTGGCGGGATCAGACCATCGCCCAGCAACGCCTGCATATTCAAACATTGGGGCTAAACGCCAGCGCCCGCAAGGGAAAACTCGCCATCAGCATTCTTGGCGTTGGTGCCAAGGCCCAGACGCCTTTGCATAGCATTCAAATTGGCGATCAAATTCGTCGTGTACAAATTGTGTCTCCAACCGGGCAGACAACGGGGTCAGCCGATTCCTGGCTCAAGATGATGTCTCTATTAGCCAACGCCAAGCCCGGCAGCACCGCGCAATTAACCGTAACCGCCAATGATGGCGCTGTCCCACAAACGCTGGCCGCCACACTTCCGCCACTAACATGGAGTACACGCCTCTGGGCGTCCGCGGTGGCGGCTATGCCGCATCGCCGAATCTGGAGCCTGTTTTGGGTGATTATAACCTTCATAGGCTTGTGTATTGTGGGCAGCACGTTTCGGTATTTCCAGACTTTTATTAGCGGTATAGTAGCCAATAAAATCATTATTGATCTGCGGCGCAAGCTTTTTAATCACATTATGGATATGCCGCTATCATATACCGCGAATAAAGGTACGCATGATTTAGTGAGCCGGATAACGATTGATACAGAGTTTATTGTGGGCGGACTGGGAACTGTGCTGGGGAAGGCGATTCTTGAGCCGACAAAATCTCTGGGAGTGGCCATTCTGGCGATGATGGTGGACTGGCAGATGTTTCTCGTGATGCTGCTGATATTGCCAGCTATGGGCGTGGTGATCCGCAAATATGGTAAAAAAATGATGACCATGGGTGGCCTTCAGTTAGAGGGTTGGTCAGCGGTTGTTAACATCAGTAGCGAGTCCTTGAGTTCAATGCGCGTGATCAAGGCGTATTCAGGAGTCGGCCATGAGCGTCGGCGTTTTGCAGCGGTCAATCGTGACTTGTTTCGACACGTCAGATATTTTCAGCATTATATGTCTCTTTCTCGCCCGCTGTTTGAAACGCTCTCCATTGTTCTGGTAAGCATTCCGCTAATGTGGGCAGCGGAGTTGACCTTCCACCATGTCATCGGAAGAGAGCAATTCTTTCTAATGTTGGCCTGCCTGATCGCGATATTTGAACCGCTACGGAAGCTCAATGATCTCAACAGCCGTGTGCAGTTGGCTAATTCGTCGGCCCGTCGTTGTTTTGAAATTTTAGATATGCCCAAGGAGGAGAATCTATCCCCGGATTTGCCGAAACTCGCGCGACATGGCCAAGCCATAGCGTTTGAGAATATTTCCTTTAAATATCCCGGCCATGATCAATGGGTACTTCGTGACATTAATCTTAAGATTGCCAGCGGGCAGGTGGTGGCTGTAGTTGGGAGCAATGGATCCGGTAAAACCACGCTGCTTTCGCTTTTGCCGCGGCTATATGTTCCCACGGAAGGGCGAATCCTCATTGATGGTGTGGACACTGCCACAGTATCCGTAAACTCTCTACGACGGCAAATTGGTCTGGTCACACAGGAAGCCGTGTTATTTTCCGATACCGTTTACAACAACATCGCTTATGGAATGCGCCAGGCCAGCAGCGAGCAGGTCATGGAAGCCGCGCGGCGGAGCTACGTGGCGGAATTCGTCCGTGACCTGCCCCAGGGCTATCAGACGCAGGTGGGGCAGAGCGGCACCCGCCTCTCCGGCGGCCAGCGGCAGCGGATCGCCTTGGCCAGGGCCATTTTGCGCGATCCAGCAATTTTGATTTTGGATGAAGCGATGAGTCAGGTGGATTCGGACAGCGAAGCGAAAATCGCCTTGGCATTGGAAGACTTCATGCGTGACCGCACCACCTTTATTATTGCACATCGTTTCACCACTGTTATGTCAGCAAACTTGGTGGTATGCCTTGATAACGGGCAGATAGTAGGCTGCGGCACACACCAGAAATTATTCGAGGACTGCAATCCATACCGGCGGTTGTACGAAACGCAACTGATCGGCCACGCCACGGGCTCGCCGGAGTTGCAGACTTATAGCGAGGTTTTGTCCATTGGGCCCGACAACATCGCAAAGTAACACGAATGCTTAAACCGAATAATAAATCAAAATAAGGGGATTTTCGGAAGATAAAGCCCTTGCTCCGCAAGGGCTTTATCATTTTGGCGGCTAAACTACGGTTCGGGTTCACGCCGGATAGCACTGTTCAATCAGGCGATCGGCTTGTCTCCATCCAGTAGTCGCATGCTTCATCCCAAGCCTGCGCCTCCGACCACTTGTTATAAGACTGCGCAGATGGGGCTGTATTTACCCGAATTAGAGGTTCGCTGCGCTCAATCTGTGGCGTGCACTGAACTTCAAGGTCCCGGCCAGTGCGTATCCCGAATTCTCGGGCTACCCGATTGGCAAACGCTCCCTGGCTCTCAACATATCCACTCGGATCCACTCGGCTAACACCGTTCTGGCTTGATAAGGATTCGCAGAACTCGCGGTATGCCATTGCCAGAAGCCCCACGTGGATATTGTCACGGATATATTCCGGGGTCTTAACCATTGGTACACGATTTGCCGCCCACTCCCGTGCGAGGTAGGTCGTAAAACGAGGTTCTTCCAGCGGCCCGAATGGATTGGGTATAACAAATTTTCCAATTCGCATTCCCAGTCGGTGCGATTCCATGCGGTAAATTTCAAAGGAAAAATGTTTCGAGAGCCCATAAGGATTAAATGCTCTGTGGTCAATATCCCCAACACCTTCGAATGGCTCAAAAACCGAGCCTGTGATGATCACTTTCTGGCACCCATTTTTGACCAACGCGGAAAGAATGTCTCGCGCTGATTGCGTATTTTTTTTTGTGGCCTCGATAGCGTCGAAATCCCAGCTACGGTAGTTATCCATGGTAGCAGCGTGATGGCAGTACAAATCGAACTTGCTGCTTCGTACCAACTCTAAGAACTCAGTGCTGCCCCCATCCAGATTCCACAATGGTTCCACCTGATTAAGTATTCGTTCTACCCGGGTACGGCGGATACCCTGGTAGGATTTCCGCTCTCCACGAAATGTGGCAAAAACGTGATGCCCCGCGTGAACCAGTTCTTTTGCAAACCAGTATCCGGTAAATGAGCTGATTCCGGTTAGAAGAATTCTCATATTAGTAACCTGAAAGATGGAAATTAGGGTCGAAATCTCGTGCGTTACGATCCTTTTCGGATATCACGCCTGGGTCGCGAGGCCAATGAATGCCAATTGCAGGATCATTCCAACGCAGCGCCCGCTCGTGCGGCCCCGAATATAACGCTGACGCTGGATATAGCACTTCGCTTTCATCGACCAGGGTCATAAAGCCATGGGCGCATCCCTTTGGAACATACAGCATCGTCCGATTTTCGGCGGAGAGCTCAACGCCGTGCCATCGGAGAAATGTAGGAGAGGACGCACGCATATCGACCACAACGTCGTAGATGGCACCTCGGATACACCGGACCAATTTAGCCTCGCCGTGGGGCGCAATTTGGTAATGCAATCCGCGAACCGTGCCAGCGACCCGGCTCATGGATGTGTTGATTTGCGGGAATACCGATTCCATGCCATTTGCGGAAAAATCATCAGCATCGAGCATGCGAGCGAAAAATCCCCGTTCATCCGCCCTTAATTCCAGCGAGACAATCAGTGATCCTTCAATAGGCGTTGGAACGTAACGCATCAGGCCATCCTCCGGCCAATGGACAGATAGCGGGCACGGGCCACCGAGTCGGGTGTCAACATACGGCGAGCATCAAAAATGGTTTTTCCTTCTATACGCGTTGAGTTGATCTCGGCATATTCGGGCCATTGAGTCGCAAGAATAATAATATCGGCGTCCCTAACCCGTTCTCTCCAACTCTCAAGAAACTCCACCTCCGAGGCGAACGGCCCCATCGCACGCTTGAAATTTTCTGTTGCAATAGGGTCATGAGCCAACACGTGGGAGCCTTTTCCAAGAAGCGACGCAATGATTTTCAGTGAGGCAGACTCTCGCACATCATCCGTGTCGGGTTTAAATGCCAGTCCCAGCACCAAGGCTGTGCGACCCGCAAGGGAACCAGTATCCTTTTCGATGATATTAATAACCTGCTGCGGTTGCGATTCGTTTACCGCCAGCACTGCATTCAGCATTTCCATGGGTAATCCCAGCCGCATACCCTGCGTACGAATCGCCTGTACATCTTTGGGAAAGCATGATCCACCAAAGCCACAGCCCGGCACCAAATACGTCAGGATGGGTGGCGTTATTCGACGATTGCTTACGATCGGACTCCATCGCTTGTCAAGATGCACGCCGCGAGCGACGTCCATTACGTCGATTCCCCCTAAAGCGGCAGCCAGATTAGCAATCTCATTGATGGCGGAAATTTGTACCGCCAATAAGGCGTTGTTTGAATATTTAATTAACTCTGCGGTGCGGCTGTTGACATGCAACTTTTCGGTCTGCCACGGGGCATACATTGTCTCCAGGCGATGGAGTGTGTTTTTGTCCTCATGGCCAAAAACGATCCGATCGGGATACATAAAATCTTCAATCGCATTTCCCTCTCGCAGAAATTCAGGGTTCATTCCAAGCCCAAAATCCCCGTGTTGTTTGCCGGAGGCTTTTTCGATTTCCTTCTTTACAACGGTGTCCGTTGTTCCTGGGACCACCGTACTTTTAACGACGATAGAAATATGCCGTTGACTGGTATTGATATAACTGCCAATTTGACGGGCGGCTGTGCGCACTTGTTCCAGGTCTATCTCGCCGTTCGACGAAGGGGTTCCGACCGCAATAAGGACGATCTCGGAGGTACCTAAGGCCCCCTCAAGCTCAGTCGTTGCACGGAACCTGCCGGAGGAATGTACTTCTGTGAGAAGCTCGGGGAGGCCTCTTTCGTAAATAGTCGGATGCCCCGAGTTGAGCCGCTGCACGGTGGAGGAATTTGTGTCGACGCAGCACACATGGTGCCCTTTAGCCGCCAAACAGACCCCCGATATTAAACCGACATACCCGGTGCCGACGATGGTAATATTCATGACACGCCCTCGGATTTCAAGAACCGGAGGTACCGCCTGACGCCTTCCTCAACGGAGACCTTCGGATCGTATCCAAGCTTCTTTCGCGCCTTCGCAATTACCGGACACCGGCGGTTTGGATTATCGGTAAGATATTGAGGATCTTCGCTCTCCTTGAACAACACCTTACCGGTATATCCAAAAATCTCACGTCCTGCCTCTTGGTAAATTCCAGCCAAATCTCTGACCTTGATTTCCGGCTTCTCTATTCCAATATTGAAGTAATCGTATTGGCCATGTACCAAGCATAAGAGATAGCCTGTTATCGCATCGGAAACATAACAAAAAGTGCGGGTCGGCGTACCATCAGAAAGGATTGTGATATCGCGGCCCTCAATCACCGCTTTTGCAAAATCTGCGGGTAGCCTGCGGTCTCCAATTCGCATTCCGGGGCCGTAGTTGTTAAAGGGTCTGGCAACCGTGATCGGCATGCCGAATTGCTGTGAATAGACCCAGCATAACGTTTCGCCAAATCGCTTGGCCTCATCATAGCACGCCCGTGGTCCGTGGCATGAGACGTTGCCACGGTACTCCTCATCGGTCGGAATGAACTGAGATTGCGGATCGCCATAAATCTCGCTGGACGAGAAAAAGAGCATGCCTTTGAGTTCGCCCGTGCGTCGGTAGAAATCCAATAACCGGCGCAACCCCCAGATATTTGCGTCGATTGTCTCCACGGGATATTGCCGATAGAAAGTGGGTGAGGCAATCGAGGCTGCGTGAATGATTAAATTTGCACGATCGGCACCTGTGATAGCTGCAATATCATCGCGCGAGACATCAAACTGACGTAGGTCCAAAATCGCTGGAAACTCATCTACTAATAGCTTTAGCCATTGAGGTTGTCCCAGCAGGAATGTATCAAGCCCAACAACTTTAAGGATTCCCAACTGTTGCGCATAGCGTACCAGGAATTGCGTCAGGTAGTACCCCAGAAAGCCGCCACAACCAGTGATAACCACTGTAGACTTTTTTGGCCATTCTCGGCCGCTCACGGCGGAGTAGATACTTTCGAGATCTTGAGTCACCGTCGGATTGGGCATATTACGATTCCTTCACAACTTTATGCGCCAGGCTTCGACTCTTGTAACCACGGGGCCTTGCCTGATTTCCAAAGTTCGTCAAGATACTCCTTCTCCCTCTGGCTGTCCATGCAAGCCCAGAAGCCGCCGTGGCGATAAACTTGAAGCTGCCGATCGGCCGCAAGCTTGGTTAGCGGTTCACGTTCCAGAATCAAGGAACCCTCGGTCGAGAGGTAGCGAGTAAAATCGCGACGAAAGAAGAAATAACCACCGTTGATTAACGAGTGCGGCAAATCCGGCTTCTCGTTGAAGCGGGTAATCGTGTTATCTTCAGCAATAATTTCACCAAATCGTGAGTGCGCGTTGACGGCTAGCATTGTTCCGATTTTCTTATGGGCTACATGGAATTCAAATTCACGCCGCAGGTCGACGTCCGTCAGCCCGTCGCCGTACGTCAGCGCGAAGTGCTCGGCATTGCCCAAATACCTCTCAGCCGCCCGTCCAACGCGCCCACCCGTCATGGTGTCATTGCCGGTGTATGCCACGGTCACTTCCCAGCGTTCGTTATGGTGGATGCCATGGTATCGTATCGCATTGGTGGTCAGATCAACGGTGAAATCCGAGTTCAACGCGTGATAATTGAGGAAATAATCCTTGATCACTTCGGACTTGAAGCCAGTACAAATAACGAACTTTCGGAACCCGAAGAGGCTATAGCGGGACATGATATGCCAAAGTATCGGATGATTGCCTACCTCCACCATCGGCTTGGGTCTGAATTCTGTTTGTTCACGCAATCGGGTCCCAAAACCGCCGGCCAAGATAAAAACCGGTACGTTGCAAATGTCCACGGATAGCCCCTTTTTCATACTGATTAAGAAAATGCCATTATTATAATCATCAATAAGTGCGCCCTATGGTTTCCGCTGAATGTATACTGGCAATCTTGGCCAGTTCCTGCAGGTGACTGGTCTTAATTCGCCGAATGTGGTTGCGAATTAACTCGGGATCATAATTAGTATGTGCTTTGACCAGATCAAGCGCACCTTTGAGTTCTATGCCGAGCGGATTATCTCGTATTAGCTCTACTTTTAAGGCAGGACAGCGAAACTTTCGGATAATGACGTCCCAAAAGTCATGCGTCATCGTAAAATCAATTCTTTTAGTGAAACGCTCATGACTCCGCTCGTATCGTGAAACGTATCTATATACCTCATCGGCCGAAACGTAACTGTCGGCTGAGAAACCGGATTGTTTCAGGTTGGACGGCACGCGCATCTCAAAATTTCTGATCTGATCCCACTTGGAAAAACCTGGATCGAACTCTTGGAGGTACCAATCAATCCAGCCTGATCCAATGATCTTCCGGTCAAACGACCAAAACCAGCTCATAACGTGCCAGCGGATACTGTGCGAGTCAACAACTCCCCAAAAGTTAGGATTTTTAAGCGCCATTGCGGCAAACATCTCGTGGGGATCGAATAAAGGGAAATACGAACTGTCGTTCATCCAAATAAGGGAATCATAATGGTTAAATTCTTGCCGGAGCGTTCTGCATGCAAAATGCCATGCGCCGAAATCACGGCTCTTGTTATCTGTCAACAGAACCGTAGCGCAAAGTTTACGCACCCGGTCGATTTCCGACTCTGTTGCAGTGGAGGTAAGCAGTACAACGTCGCAATCACAGTTTCGGAGGGACGAAATAGAGTATTCTACATGGGGGTCTATTAGCCCATGGGGGTCATAATGGGCCAGCAGCACGAGTCGCTTAGATCTGCAAAAACCTTCGCCATCAATCCGTTCCACCAGTTGAGCATTGGCCGCCGCAACCCTAATATTCATGCGTGTTTTTTCTCTGCTTTTAGGCATTGATCTCATTCGCTCCAGGTGCCGTTCCACCACTCCGGCGTTGAGAACCTGCGGGTCGATCGTTTTCTGCCATCCCTCGATCTTCATATGCAGAGGATTGTCACGCAGTAATTCCAGTTTGAGGCCGGGAAATCGATAGTACCCCACTAAAAGATCCCAGAGCCTGTGGGTTGCGTTCACGCCAATAATACCTTTTTGAACTATCTCAAGCCAGCGTGATAATTGAGGCCATCGAATAACATCATCTCGTATATCATCAATAGCGCAGTATGCCCCGATGGCTAATCCCTGATCGGCTGCAAAGTGACTCAACCCAAATTCAAAGCTTGCTATTTGTCCAGCCTTGGTCATATAAGGTGTTGCTTCAAATCGGCGTATAAATTCGGGAAATACAACCTTTTGAGCCTTATGATCAAACACCAGCCAGAAACTCTGGAGGTGATATACCCCTTGTTCTCGGCTGTCTGTCAATCCCCATAAATTGAATTTCAGCGTTTGCATACGCGCGAAAAAATCAGATGGATCTACAACGGGAAAGTAGATGCTGTCGTTGACGAACACGATATGCTCGTAGGTACCCGAAATTTCTGGGGCAAGTGTCTTAAGTGCTAAATACCATGAACCGAAGTCGCGGCCTGCATCGTTCTTTATAATTATTTTAGAAACTCGACTGCGAACTTTTTTAAGTTCCAGCGGATCATCCACTGCGGTGATGAAGCAAATGTCGGCGTCAAGGATCGATAGAGCTTCCAAGTACCTCAGTACGTAGTCGTCCACAATTCCATCCCGGTCGTAATGTGCAAACAACACGAGCATTCGACGACGGGAACTCCGCTTGGCTCCTTCAACTTGCCCCACCAGACGAATAAATCGATTGGCACTGTAAATGCTTCGCATCCCATGCACGCACTGGGTATAGCCGGCCCTGAGAAAATGCTCAAGTCCGTTGCGGTATGCTCCAGATGCGATCTGAGGGCGTATATCTGGGTTATCTGAGACATAAGCAGTTTCGTCGAAGTCAAAAGAAAGTTTGCCGAGCTTGAATCGGAATACCCGCGGTTGGCACGATGAAATTTCGTTAATGCCGTGTCGTATAAAGTGTTCACGCGCTGAATGGAAGGCGCCGGTGCGGACACAGTGCGCCACATCCGGATTCAACGTCAGATAAGCCTCGTCGTCGAAGTCAAGATCAAGGCGATCGAGACGCAGGTTCGATCCTTGATGATGCTCATCCCCTGGATAGGCGTAAGCCGCTCCAACCGGAGGCACTTTCTTCCCCATGAGAAAATAACGGATTGGACGCGATTTCCTTCGGAATTTCCGAAGCCAAGCAATCAATGTTTCTTTTTCGCGAACATTTACTAGGCGCGCGTATTGCTCTGCCATTGTCTGCAATGCCGCCGACTGAGCGAGAAGCGCAGAAATTGTCTGGTCTTTTTGTTCCAACTCTCGCTGTAACGCCGTCGTATTATCACTGCAAGGCGACGCACGTAAGCCAGCAGGCACGCAATGGCCATCCTCCTCCGATGCGAAATCACTGCCACGCAGTGATCCCGCCTTACTTGCGCTTTCGCCTCGAAGGGCACCGTCGCGGCCATCGTCTTCGATGATTCCGTCGTTAGCCAAGTGTGTCATGGCCTCCCGACATACATTTGCGTTGGTCCGTTTTGCGTTTGATAGGTTGCTTTTTTCTTTTAACTTTAGCAGGGCTTCCGCCGTTTGTAATTCATGGTCAGGAAATGTTGTGTTACGTGGCGTTGGATTTTGCCGATCAATTTGCCTTGACCCCAATATGGCGAAATAGTCCCTGATAGTTTCTTTTTCGGTAGGAGTCATGTTGAAAATGGGCAATTGCTTTTCCGCCCTGCAATGGGCCAGTTGCAGGACTCCCATACCCTGAGAATGGTAGAACTCGAAATTAAATGGATTGTCCTGTTTAAGTTGTTCCCACATTTCCCAACTTCCAAGCTCTGCATATCGACAATTTGTGCCGTAAAACAAGACAACAGCATCTTGCGACAATTTTGGAAGCCAGAATTTGAAATTACGAAGGATAGAATCATGGCAATGATCCCCGTTTATATGTAATAAATCGATTGTGCCGTCAGAGAAATGAGAGGGTCCTACCTCGAGAGTTGCCCTTAGTAAGTGAGAAAAGCTCGCGTAGTACTGAACGTTGTGAGCGTGTAAAAGTGTAAATAAATCCTCTCCATGACAGATCTCTGCCGGACCATCCGTCCACGAACTTACTGCGTAGCACTTAGCCTCAAGACCCGATTCGGCAACAGCTTGACAGAATGCAAAGTAAGAAGTGCCCGAGGCTGTCCCAAGCTCTACGACCAAGCGGGGAAGTTGGCGTCCGATTAGCCAAGTGGCAAATGGAGCATGCCCTGACCAATTAGAGGTTGGTAAATACCGGAGCGAAAATGATGCCGCCCGGGCAAGCTTTAGTTCATTCATGCATGGTCTTCCAGCCAATTGTATTTCATTTTGCTAGCCCCTGCCCTTTGATCGCCAACAGGCGTGCCGACAACGTTTATCTGCAGCCGACGATCGTATTTAATAAAAAAATACTACCTCCGCATGCGTAAAAAGGCAAGTTTGTGGTGTGGTGTTTTGCCATTTCCAGATTTTTGATGGGCTGGAAGTTAAATAACGTGCCCTCCAAGGGCATGGCTCCCCGCTCCTCCCCGACATGCTGTAGGGACAAGGCTGTAATGGTTTGCTCGCTAACTTTGTGCGAGGGCAGCGGGACCGACCGATTTTGCCTCCCATTACATCCAGCGCTGGGGGGGGAGGTCGAAATTCCGCCGTCAATGTGGTGGAACCTAATCCATGAAGCTCCCATACTAAAGTTAATGTTGAATCCGATATGCCAGCAATCCAGCCCAGACGCGCAGACCTGAATAAACGCAGTTCCACGCACTGCCCTATCCCGGCAACACTGTTGATATCATGTTCCAGAGCCCATTTGGTTTCGACATATGGACGTATCTTCTTCAGGCTAGCTTTTCTTCGGTCACTGTGAACGCCATTGACTTCCCCGCAGTCCTCGCCTTGTCCGCCCGAAAAAGCGGTTAATGCTCTGTCAAGCCTACACATTGGGATTGGTGAACGAAACGGGAGACAGCGGCAGATTTTATGGCGCCTTTTTGGAGACCGGGGCGGCGGCATAATTACATCACCTAAACACTGTCCCATGGCAGGCAATAACCATTTTCGGATACCTTTTCCATGCCTTCCACCGGTGCAATAATCAATCCTGGGGCAATTTTCAGTTCAGGATAGTGTCAACGGGCGCTCAAAACCAGCCAGTCGGGGGCGCTTCAAAACCAGCCACTTTGAGAGGAAAGGGATTGGCCTGTACGCTCGGCTCTTTCATTTTTATGAAGGAGTTAAAGCGGTATGGTCAATCAACTCAAAATGGCAGACACGCAGACGATTTTGGCATTGCATTCCAAGGGCTGGTCGGCCCGGCGGATCGCACGTGAACTGAAGATGGATCGCCAGACGGTGGGGCGGTATATCCGGTTGGGGCGTGAGGCGGACTCAAAACCCGCCAATGCGCCCCCCGGCTCGGGCGGCGTGGATCAGGCCGTGGCGGATTCAAAACCCTTTGAGGTCTCCAGCGGGTCCCAGAACCCTG
>JAJZGH010000135.1 GCA_021798635.1 Planctomycetota bacterium
GCCTGCCCCTGCGCCTTGGGGTTGGCCACGCCCATGTCTATCATGGTGGGTGTCGGCCGGGCAGCCCAGGCCGGTGTGCTGATAAAAAACGCGGATGTTCTCGAACGCCTGGAAAAAATTGACACCGTCGCCCTGGATAAAACCGGCACGCTTACGCAGGGGCGTCCGAAGGTGGTAATGCTTCAGCCACAGCCGGGCGTTTCGGCTGATGATTTACTTCAATGGGCCGCGTCGATGGAGCGGGCCAGCGAGCATCCTCTTGCGGTCGCGATTATTTCCGCCGCCCGGGAGCATCACCTTCCGTTGCTGCCGGTTCAGCAATTCCAGTCCATCAGCGGAAAGGGCGTGAGCGCGGAAATCAATGGCCGCCGCGTGGCCATTGGCAACTCGGCCCTGATGCGGCAACTGCAGATTACCATTGACTCTGTACCTCAATCCGACGAAGCTCGGCGCAGCATCGGGCAGACGATTATGTATGTGGCGGCAGACGGAAAATTGATGGGTCTGCTGGGTACAGAAGATCCTCTGCGTTCCGGCGCGGCGGAAATGGTTAAGCTGATCAAGTCTCTGGGATTGTCGGTGGTTATGATTACCGGCGATAACCAGGCTTCGGCCACCGCTGTTGCCCGGCGACTTGGCATTGACACCGTTGAAGCCAATACGCTGCCGCAGGAAAAAGCCGAGGTGGTGCGCCGCCTGCAAAGTCAGGGACGAAAAGTCGCTCTGGCGGGCGATGGCATTAATGATGCCCCGGCTCTGGCGCAGGCGGATGTGGGAATTGCCATGGGCACGGGAACGGATTCCGCCATTGCCAGTGCGGGGGTGACATTGCTGCATGGAGATTTGGCGGGCATTCTCCAGGCGCGGCACGTCAGCATTGCGACGATGCGGAATATTCGCCAGAATCTGTTATGGGCGTTCGGTTATAACATTCTGGGAATACCAATTGCCGCGGGTATTTTATATCCCTGGTTTGGCATTCTGTTAAGCCCCATGATAGCCGCGGCCGCAATGAGCTTCAGCAGCGTATCGGTTATTGCCAACTCACTGCGCCTGCGAAATCTGAAAGTATAATGAGGCCCCGGTGTCCCGGTTGGATGCGAAAATGCTGTTGTAATCAGGGCGGACCTCGGATTTAGTTTTGCGCTACTGGTAAAAACTTTTGCGCTGTACGTAGTGGCGGAAGCTCCATCGGATTGTAGACTTAGGGGGCCATTACTCGGACAGGCTCCTAGTGGATTACCGGTTGCGGGCGGACAATAGGAGAAGTTGATAACATTCGCGGAATGCGGGCAGATCTGCACGTTGTTAAAACGCCGGCGCTCCTCGCCATTACCGCCGTTGGGCGGCGGAAATTTTCGGGTTATCAGCATGGTTCTGTCGATGAAATTGCAGGACTGTGGATTTCAGGATCACAACACGATTATAACGGACAGGTAATATGAAATTCAGACATGGTGCATGGCGATGGCGGCCGGAGGTAAGCCCATCGGTGGCCAGGCGACTTTACCGCCATAGCATTGAAAAAAATGCCGTTCGTATCTGGAGCTTGGATCATTCCGGGACGGAAGGGGCCGATCGGTTTGAAGGAACGATTCTGGAATTATGCTTTTCCTCACCCATGCCCGATGTGGTACGCGTGCAAATTCATCATCACAAACCCTCTGCTGTGCAGCCTGCGGGATTTGATCTGGATTATCGGGCCGTCAGCTCAAGTTGGACGGTGGAGGATCAATCGGCGGCAATTATTTTAACCACCGGTAACCTGACGGTTCGTATCGAAAAAAATACCTGGGCCGTGAGCTTTCTGGATTCGCACGGCAATGTCGTGACGCAAGCCGGCCCGGAAAGCGTGGCTTACATGCAGGTTCAGTCTTCGGGCGCGTTTATGATGCAGCGGCTGAGCATGGCGGTAGGGGAGTGCATTTATGCCTTGGGAGAACGCTTCGGCCCGCTGGTAAAAAACGGGCAGAACGTGATCATCTGGAATGAGGACGGCGGTACGGCCAGTGACCTGGCTTATAAAAATATACCTTTTTATCTCTCGAGCCGGGGCTATGGCGTACTGGTAAATTCACCGGGGAAAGTGGATTTTGAAATTGGCACCGAGCGCGTGACGCAAATGCAATTCAGCGTTCCCGGAGAATCCCTGGATTATTATCTGTTCCATGGGCCGGACCTGAAAGCCGTTTTAAGTAAATACACGCTGTTAAGCGGACGTCCGGCGGTGCCGCCCGCATGGTCATTTGGCTTATGGCTTAGTACCTCGTTTACCACGCGGTATGATGAAAAAACCGTGATGGAATTTGTCGATGGCATGGCCCAGCGCGGCATTCCATTGAGTGTATTTCATTTTGACTGTTTCTGGATGAAAGAGCGGCAATGGTGCGATTTTCAGTGGGATCGCACGGCATTTCCCGATCCGGAAGGGATGCTCACGCGACTGAAAGCCAAAGGCTTAAAAATATGTGTATGGATTAATCCTTACATTTCCCAGCTTTCGCCCTTGTTTAAAGAGGGGCGGGAAAACAATTATTTCATCCGCACGCAGGACGGCTCGGTATTTCAACGCGACGCCTGGCAGCCCGGAATGGCGCTGGTCGATTTTACCAATCCCGGTGCGCGGCAATGGTATTGCGGCAAGCTGCAGGCACTGCTGGACATGGGCGTGGACGCCTTCAAAACGGATTTTGGTGAATATATTCCGACCGAATCCGTGCAGTATTTTGACGGCTCTGATCCGGAGCTTATGCACAACTATTATAGTTATCTCTATAACAAGTGTGTATTTGAATTGCTGGAAAAACATCATGGCAACGGCCAGGCACTCGTATTCGGCCGATCGGGCACAACCGGTATTCAAAAATTTCCTGTTTCCTGGGGCGGCGATTGCGAAGCCACTTTTGAATCCATGGCGGAGGATCTTCGCGGGGGCTTAAGTTTCTGCATGTCCGGGCCGGCCTTCTGGAGCCATGATATCGGGGGATTCACCGGCAAAGCGGATGCGGGGTTGTATAAACGCTGGATTGCATTTGGATTATTGTCCACCCATAGCCGCCTGCACGGATCAGAATCGTATCGGGTCCCGTGGCTGTTTGATGAAGAATCGGTCGCCGTGATGCGGCATTTTACAGCTTTGAAGAATCGTCTGTTTCCCTATCTTTTTTCCGCTGCGCAGGATGCGGCGGAACATGGCTGGCCGGTGTTGCGTGCGATGGTATTGGAATACCCGGATGATCCGGCATGTCGGTATTTGGATCGGCAATATATGCTTGGATCATCAATCCTGGTGGCACCGGTGTTCCGCGACGACGGCATGGCTGAATATTTTCTGCCGGCGGGTCGCTGGACGGATTTATTGACCAACCGGGTGGTGGACGGCGGCGGTTGGCGGCGGGAAAAAATGAACTTTATGGAGCTGCCGCTATTTGTGAAGGCCAACTCCATTATTCCGATGTCCGGTGAAACGCAGCGGCCGCAGTGGATGGTGGATCAGCCGTTGACGCTGGATGTATTTGAGGTTGATGCCCCGGCGACGCTGGATGCGCGTGTGGCGGCATCTGACGGAAAATCGGCGGTTTTTAAAGTGCAGCGCCGGGCCGGCGAAGTGGTGTTTACTTCTGATGGTCACGCCAAAAATATCACTGTTATTTTGCGCCACTGCCGCAGTGTAGCGGACGTGATCAACGGTCAGGAACAGCGGGAACTTGCGGAAGGTCTGGGCATTCAGTGGAGTAACACCGCTCAACCGCTGATTGTCAGATTTTCCCAACCATCGGATCATCCGAGCCGCCGGCGGGAGCCGAGCGGCGCTTTGGAATCGGTGCGAGGCGGCAATCCTCAAGGCAGCAAAACCTGACGACTGGTGCGGCGGTCGCGGCCTCGTTGATTTGATCATGACAGGAATTCTCACAACCTTCAGGAGACAAAACCATGGCGAAAACCAGAACCGTGTTACGTGATAAATCGGCAATCCGAACCGACAATAACATTTCCCGGCGACGTGTGCTGGCGGTTGCCACAGTTTTGGCGGCGGGGAAGGCCATGGGCTTGGGTAGCAACGCATCCGTGACCGCAGCGGCAGCGTCCGCTGGCGGGACACCACGATCAACGCCCTATCGTTGGACGAATGTGGCTATTCACGGCGGCGGCTTTGTCGTAGGTATTATTCCCCATCCCACGGTGCAGGGACTGATTTATGCGCGTACGGATGTGGGCGGGGCATATCGTCTGGACCCCGGTACTGATCGCTGGACGCCCATTACCGACTGGGTGGGCGGCCCGGATTGGTATCTTTCCGGGATCGAAAGCCTTGCCGTTGATGCAACGGATGCAAAGCGC
Organism: Planctomycetota bacterium; assembly: GCA_021798635.1. The sequence continues at coordinate 4,342 of JAJZGH010000135.1, forward strand.
GTGTACATCGCTGCGGGGATGTATAGCCAGCCGTGGGCAAAAACCGGTGCCATTTTGCGTTCAACGGATCGGGGACAAACGTGGCAAAAAACCAATTTGCCCATCAAACTCGGTGGAAATGAAGCGGGCCGATTTAATGGGGAGCGTTTGGCGGTGGATCCCAACGCACCAGCCACACTGTTTTTCGGTTCCCGGCACAATGGCCTGTGGAAAAGTCTGGACCATGGCGAATCCTGGCATCAGGTAAAAAGTTTTCCCCTTCCGCGGGATACCGGCGGGGTCGGTACGGTTTTTGTTGTTTATGACGTGCGCAGCGGTAAGCGGGGCCAACCCACGCCGATCATTTATGCCGGCGCATCCACTGCGCACGGCGGAATGTACCGCAGTACCGATGCCGGAGCCACGTGGCATAAACTCGCTCATCAGCCGTTGGGCCTGCGACCTAATCATGCCGCACTGGCAGCGGATGGATCACTTTACATCAGTTACGGTAAACAACCCGGCCCGAATTCCATGACCGATGGCGCCGTATGGAAATTTAACACTCATGATGGGACATGGACAGATATTACACCGTTATCCCCAAAAAAAGATCGCCGCAGTTTTGGTTACGGAACAGTTATCATTGATGTCAACAATCCCGGCACGGTGATGGCCGGGACGTTTTGCCGCTGGAATGGCGGCGATATCATTTTCCGTTCCACCGATGGCGGCAAACAGTGGACACCCATAAGTCCCAATCATGGCGGCATCTGGTCCGTAGAATCCGCCCCCTGGCTGAATTTTCATTCGCCGCATCCGATGGTCATGAACTGGATCGGCTCTTTGCAATTGGATCCCCATAATTCCAATCGCGCGCTTTACACCACGGGGTGGGGCATATTTGAAACCATGGATGTGATGGCGGCGGATTCCGGCGGGCCAACCCATTGGAAATTTTATTGCGACGGCTTTGAGGAAACGGTGGTCACAGATTTAATCAGTCCGCCCGCTGGTGCGCATCTGATCAGCACGGTGGGGGATATTGACGGCTTCAAGCATGACGATTTGCGGATTTCGCCTCCCGGCGGCATGTTGAATCCGAATTACGGCAACAACACCGGCATTGATTTTGCCGCCCATGTGCCATCATTTATGGTACGCGTGTTTGGCGGACGGCCGGTGAATGGGGCCTATTCCACCGACGGCGGAAGCAGTTGGACGCCATTCCGGCGTGCTCCGCGGCACAGCATGTACGGACGAATTGCTGTTTCACCGGACGCTAAGACCATTGTCTGGACTGCCGCATCGGGACCCTGGAGTGGCCCGAGTCGGGCGGCGCATGTCACGCATGATCGTGGTGAATCCTGGAAAGCATGTCGCGGTTTAAAGCCAGGATGGCAAGTTATTTCTGATCGCGTTAATCCGCAACACTTTTACGCCTTCAGTCCGCAGCAGGGACATATTTATATAAGTTCGGATTCGGGCAATTCCTTTCATCGCATGAAGCGGCAGTTGCCGCGCGGTGGCGCAGCCCTTCGCAGTGCCCCTGGACAGGCCGGCGATCTATGGTTGGCGTCCTCACATGGACTGTACTATTGCAGAACTGCAGGTTCCGAGGTGTCACGAATTTCTAATATCGACTCCGCGAATCAGGTGGGCTTTGGCCGGGCGGCACCGGGATTAAGTTATCCGGCGATATTTATTGCCGGCACGGTGAATGGCGTTTATGGCATCTACCGTTCGGATGATACGGGTGCCACATGGACACGTATTAATGATTATCAACATCAATTCTTCACCATCGACGCCATCACGGGTGATCCCCGAATTTATGGCCGCGTATATCTGGGCACCAGCGGTCGCGGGATTATTTACGGGGATCGGGTGTAGGATCGAGCGGCTGGGCCGCCCATAGGGATATAGCAATTTATAGCGTTTTATAACCATGTATAGCGGTTTTCTTGTATAAATGGATATAACTTGCTATAAATGAGGCTATGGATCCGATCAAAAATCCATTTTCGCCAGGCGCGGGTTCCCCTCCCCCTGAATTAGTGGGACGGGACGGTGTTATTGAGCAGGCTCGTATTTTGCTTGGGCGCGTTAAGCAGCGACGCTCCGAGAAGAGTATGCTGCTGACTGGACTGCGCGGGGTTGGAAAGACGGTGTTGCTCAATGAAATTGAGCACATGGCGGAGAAGCAGGATTATCAAACCGTTTCCCTGGAAGCCCATGAAGAAAAGCCATTGGCATCTCTCATCGCCTTGCCGCTTCGAGAAATGCTTTACAAGCTGGATCGGAGAGCGGGAACCAGTGATAAAGTGAAACGCGCTCTCATGGTATTACGCGGCTTTCTCGGCGCAATTAAGCTATCAGTCCATAATATGACAATCGAGTGGGATATTGACCCGGAAAAAGGCACAGCGGACAGCGGCGATCTGGAAATTGACCTGCCCGCACTATTCGTGGCCGTGGCAGAAGCGGCTGCGGATCGGCATAGCGCCCTGGCAATTTTTATCGACGAAGTTCAATATTTCAGCGGCAAGGAACTTGGCTCGCTGATTATGGCTCTGCACAAGATTCAGCAGCGGCAACTTCCCCTTGTGCTTGTAGGGGCGGGGCTCCCCGTGTTGCCGCGGTTGGCCGGGAATTCAAAATCCTACGCAGAGCGGCTATTGAGTTTTCCGGACATCGGCGCGCTGTCGGAACTTGATGCGTCAAGGGCCCTTAGCGATCCCGCGAAATCCGTCGGAGTTGACTTTGAACCGGCCGCCTTAACGGAGATTTTTCATCTGACGAAAGGATTTCCATACTTCGTGCAGGAATGGGGGTACCAAGCCTGGAATATCGCCGATTCAAAAATCATTACCAGGCGCGTCGTGCAGCGCGCTACCGACCTCGTGATTCCAAGGCTTGACGAAAATTTCTTCCGCGTCCGTTACGAGCGGCTGACGCCCGCGGAGAAAACATATCTCCGAGCCATGGCCGAGCTCGATTCGGACGCTCGGCGTACCAGCGACATTGCTGAAAAACTTCATGTAAAGGTTACCAGCCGCGGGCCTGTGCGCGGCAACCTGATAAAAAAGGGGATGATCTACAGCCCCGCACATGGAGATATGGCCTTCACCGTTCCGCTTTTTGACGAATTTATGAAGAGGGCCATACCAAAGTTTAAATCATAGTGTGCGTGCGGCCGTGTCTTGATGACGTTCGGCGCACTGCCCCAGTATCCCTATGGCTGGTGGCGCGGATCCCATTGGTCCCGTCCCCCGAGGATGTTCTCAACGGTATACGCCTTGGCCTGCTGATCAGTCAACTGGTGCGCCCATTTGACGCGTGCCTTGTTAATTTTGCAACACTGTACTTGTGCAAAATTACGCGAAACTTGTGCAGAATTGGACACACGGAAAAAGGCGTATCATTTTCCTTTGCCGGCCCGTAATCATAGCAATAGTGCCACCGCAGTTCCATCAAATTATCCAAGCGACTATGTGCCGCTTTTCCTCGTCGCGGCTGATTCTGCAATAGATTCAACCGAAAGTATACAGTCAAGAGTTTTCAAGTTGGGGAATTCTTCGTAGCATCTGCATGGTCTGAATTGGCGGACGTATGTTTTCAGGAGTTGAATCAATGGTAGCACTTCGTTCTATCAGCGCGGCGGCATCGGCGTCGCTCTGTTTGCTTGGACTTTTAGCCCTCCCTATGACCGCAGCCATGGCTGGCGTTGCAGCCCCGCCTGCGTTGCCCACAATTCCCCACCGTGTTTTTAACATCACGCGATTTGGAGCGACAGCCGATAGCATTGCACCCGCTACGGCAGCAATTCAGAAGGCGATCATCGCCTGCGGCGATGCCGGGGGTGGTACGGTGCTGATTCCGCGGGGTACATTTCTCTGCGGCCCGATTCGCCTGGCTAACCATGTTGATTTACGGCTGGTCAAAGGGGCACAATTAAAAATGCTGCCCTACGGAAAGTACCCCTTTATTCACGGCAAGTACCCGGATTTTATCCGAGCCTCCAATTTGCATGATATAGCCATTACGGGCCACGGAACCATCAACGGCCAGGGAGCGGTCTGGTGGGCCATGTATCGTCGCCGCCCCAATGGTACAGTCCCCAACTTGCCGCACCGCCCGCAGATGCTTTCCATGAATAATATTACGCGTCTGCTGATTCAGGGCGTGCGGCTGCAGGATCCGTCCAATACCCATATTTCCATCCAAAATGCCTGCAAAGATGTCACGATTGAACATATCATCATTCACACGCCGCACAATTCTCCAAATACCGACGGTATTGATCTTTCCGGCCATAATATCGTGATCACGCATTGCCGCATTTCGGATGGCGATGATTGCATCGCCATTGGTGGCAGCGGGCATCGCAGCCGGAATTATTTTGAAAGCCGGAATATTGTCATTACCCATTGCGCGTTCGGTTATGGCCATGGCATGTCCATCGGCAGCTTCACCAGCGGCGGAATTCGTAATCTTCTGGTGGAAAATTGCACATTTAATCATACCACGGCCGGCATACGCCTTAAATCCAATCTGGGACGGGCCGGCATTGTGGAAAATTTGACATATAAAAATATCACCATGCGTGATGTCCGCTGGCCGATTTTTATTTCCAGTTATTATCCGCACGCACCGAAAAGCTCCTGGCTTCAATTGCCACAACCCATCGGACGCTACACGCCGATCTGGCGCAATATCCGCATTATCAATCTCACCTCGGTGCAATCGCCGGTGGCGGGACACATCATCGGAATGCCCGGTGCCCCGGTAACCAACGTGCTGCTGCGCAATGTTCATATAAAAGCGAAGACCGGAATGATTATTGCAGATGCCCAAGGTATACGTTTTCAAAACAGCAGCATAATCGCCTCCCGCGGTCCTGCTGTTATGGTACACCATGCGCGAATCACCGGTATCAGCACTGCTGGAGTAGCTGTGGCCGCTGCCCAGTGATATTGTCCGTTGATCACCGGAGTCATAGTCCATACTACGTCGAAGGGGAGGACCTATTCTTCACGATGGGCTGCGGGACCCAATATGGAAAGCGGCCTGAAGTAAGCGCGATAAAAGCCGCGATCTCTGGTCAGCAGCCGATCCGCCTGGTGCAGCGCGTGGGCACCGATCAGAAAATCCGCCGCCACCCGATTCCGGGGCCCGCCACCAAGACGATAATTCCGCCAGGTCTGCGACGCTTCCAGAGCGGTCTTAAGCGTCAGGGGTGTGAATTCCACACCCAACTGCTGCATCGCGGTGGCCGCCGCTGATGTCGATCCGAAGAATGACCCAACCTCCGCCCAGATCACTTCGCACGCAACAAGCTGGCCCTCCGTGGCGGCACGTTGCAGTAACTCCATGGACGAGCGGCCAAAGGTGCTGTCAGCGCCAAATATGTCAAGCAGAATACTGGTATCCACGGCAGTTATCATCGGCGGGGTACCTTGCCGCGAAGTTCGACGATGAGTTGGTCCGTGGATCCATTGCTTTTTAAGACGATGGCATCATACTTACACAAACGGTATGGGTGCCAAGATACTTCGCCGTTATGAGCTGGTTGTTTCGGCGCGATCGGCTGGATGGCAAGCGGATGATCTGGCGAAGGTTTTTTACGTGATGGAGGCATAAGGATGCGACGACGGGAAATATTACAGTTGGCGGCGGCGATGATTGTCCTTCCGGGAAAATCAATGATCGGCTCCGGTGATCCTGTTATTGCCGCCACGCCGGTGGGGGTTTCCCAAACGGCATTTCTGCGGGCCAGAACTCGTGCCGCGACTTTGGTAGCGTCCATGACGCTGGCGGAAAAAATCAGTCAGACGGGCAATACCGCGCCGGCGATCAAGCGGTTGGGTTTAAGCCGCTACCAATACTGGTCCGAGGCGTTACACGGTTTGGCTCTCGGCTACGCGGAAGGCACCAGCTTCCCGCAGCCACTGGCGCTGGCCGGAGCGTGGAACCCGGAATTAAACCGGCGAGTTTACACCGCGGTATCCGATGAGGCGCGGGCCTGGCATAACCGAACCGGAAATTCACTGACTTTTTATTCCCCGCAAACATTAAATCTGCATCGTGATCCGCGCTGGGGCCGCTGCGAAGAAGCCGCCGGTGAAGACCCATGCCTGGCGGCCACACTGGCTGTGCAGGTGATCAAAGGTATGCAGGGGGATGATCCGAATTTTCTCAAGACCACAGCCTGTGCTAAACATTTTATCTGCAACAACACCGACGACGATCGGGAAAGTACTTCAGCGACTGTTGATCCCCGGAGCTTCTGGGAATATTACACCCGCGCCTATCGCACGGCTGTGATTGACGGCGGCGTGTTTACCGTGATGGGGGCATACAATGCCATCAACGGCACGCCCTGTTGTGCGGATCATTTTCTGCTGACCGATCTGCTGCGCAATCGCTGGGGCTTTCGGGGATATGTGACCTCTGATTGCGATGCAATCTATAATATTTTCAACCCGCACCATTATGCCAAAACATTACCCCAAGCCGCAGCGGATGCGATTCATGCGGGCTGTGAGTTAAATTGCGGGGGCACGTTGCAAAAATATCTGCCGCAGGCCGTTAAACAGCAACTTGTCAGTGAAACAGAAATTTCCGAAGCGGTCACCCGCATTCTCACCGCGCGGTTTCTGCTGGGGGAGTTTGATTCGCCGACAGCCGTTCCCTACAGCAAAATTCCTTTTGCTTCGGTCAATTCCCCGGAGCATCAGGCCTTGGCGTTAGACGCCGCCCGGCAGTCGATTATTTTATTGAAAAATGAGAACGACTTTCTCCCGCTTGATAAAGCCACACTCCGAACGGTGGCCGTCATCGGTCCGATGGCAGACCAGGCTCATCTCGGGCAGTACAGCGGTGGTATCTATGAAAGTGCTTCACCGTTGCAGGGGATCGCCGCGGTTCTCGGCGTGGCGCTGACCGGTGCGGGCGTCTGGCCGGATCAAGCAGTGCAATATCATCAGACGCGGGAGCAGACATCCGCCCGCAGCCTGCCCGCATTCGCCTACATCACCAACGGAGCCTGGATTGAATACAAAGCACAAGAATTCACCGGTAAAACCAGAATTTCCATTCAGTGTGCCAGCGCCGGATCTGGAGCAGCCATTTCCGTACATCTGGATTCTCTAACCAGCCCTGCCGTAACCAGCCTGCATATTTCCAACACCGGCGGCTGGCAGAACTGGAAAAAAATCTCCGCCTCTTTGCCGAATATTGTCGGCAAACACAAGGTGTTTTTCAGAATCAGCGGTGGAGCCGGCGATCTGATTAATATCGGCGGATTCGATCTTTTGCCCCTGGCACCGCCGGTGCATGGTCGCCTCGGTAAGCCGGAAATCATTTATAAACCCGGCTGTTCCATAACCGGAGCTAAAGACGCCGGAATGTTTAATGATGCCATTTCCGCCGCCCGGCGCGCGGATGTCGTCATTCTGGTATGTGGTGTCAATTCGTCAGTGGATGGCGAGGGCCACGACCGCAAAGACACCAAACTCACCGGCGTGCAGCATGAACTGATTGAAGCAGTTTTTGCCGCCAATCCGCGCACTGTTCTGGTGGTGTCCAGCAATAATACCGTCGCGATCAATTGGGAGCAGGCTCATTTGCCGGCTATTGTCGGCGCCTTATTTGCGGGACAGGCACAAGGTACAGCCATTGGCGACGTCCTGTTTGGGCGCTATAACCCCGGCGGGAAAACCTGCTGCACATGGTACAAAACAGTCGATGACTTGCCGCATTTCCACGACTATGACATCCGCAAAGGGCGGACGTATATGTATTTTGAAGGTAAGCCGCTGTATCCTTTCGGATATGGCCTTAGCTATACGAGTTTTCACTATAGCGGTTTGGCCCTAAGTTCCGCTTCACTTTCGGCCGGCGGCGAAGTCAAGGTTACCGCAACCATCACCAACACGGGCAAGCGGTCCGGGGCGGAAGTTGTGCAGTTGTACGTGCGGGTACCGAGATCGGATGTAAAGCGGCCTATCCGGGAACTCGTCGGTTTTGCACGTGTGGAATTACAGGCGGGACAGGCGCGCCGCGTGAGTTTTTCTATACCCTACAACACGCAGGCCCTGTGGTATTGGGATGCCGATAAGAAAAAGTTCGTCATTGAACCGGGAAAAATGCAACTGGAGATCGGCAGTTCATCGGCGGATATTCGTCTGGTCGGGCAGGTGCAGTTAGCGGCCTGCGAAGATAAGCGACTGGGAGGTCCCGAAAGCCTTCGCACGGTGGCTGCGGAAGTTCATGTGGTCTAAATGCGGGCGCGCGTGAGAAGCGTGGTGCGCGTCATCGTCAGCCAATGGCAAACGATTTAGCGGTTGTTCTCCGCACGCCAGTCCGTTATCCGCAT
>JAJZGH010000136.1 GCA_021798635.1 Planctomycetota bacterium
CCAACTTTCTATGCGTTAACTCTCCCGTCCCGGCCTTCGGACAAGGGAGGCACAAAATGAAACGGTCTTTATTAATGCTTCGGTGCCGTCACGGCCGTGGCTTTACGCTTATGGAAGCCGTCGCTGTATTGCCCCTCATGGCGGTTTTTTTAATGATGGCCGGGCAATTTTTTGTGGCGTGCCTGCGCACATTCAACAGTGCTGATATACGGGCGGCGCATTTATCCCAGCGGGGGCAACTGATGCGTGAATTGCGGCAGGATATCGCCACTGCACCGGATTTGCAGTTGCAGGGATCCCATGGTTTGATCTGCCGATTCGGAAAAAAGCGGGAGATTCTCTGGCTGGCGAATTCCAATGGCACCGTGGCGCGGATGTGGCAGAATGGAAAAAGCTCTCCCCCGCCGCAATATTGGCCCGCGTTGTTGCCTGACCTGCATTTTGCACAATTCCGCCCCGGGTATCTATCAGTCTCCTGGATGAGGGGAAAACGACATGTTACGCAAACATTCATATCGCTCTCGGCAGAACTTCATGCCGGAAAGCATGGTGCGCTATGAGGAATAATTTTCAATCCCCTCCGCGTGGGATCATGCGCCGCCAACGCCCGCGCGGTTTTGCGATCATTACCGTGGTGGCGATGATGGCTCTGGCAGTGGCGTGCTTTGTGGTGTTGGGTGAGGTGTTTTCCTATCAGTTAAAACTCACAAATCACACCATCGCCCGGCTCCAAATGGATCTTCTGCTGAATGCCGGCGAAACGTGCGCAATAGACGAACTGGCGGATGGGAAAGTTCTGCCAGTCCTGTGGAATGTGCCGTTGCCGGAGGCACTGGTAAAAAATGGGGGGCGGCTTGTGCTTGCCGAGCGCCGACAGGGCGAAAACATTATATTCTTTACGGTGAAGGCGACTTTTGCGAATTTGCACAGTAGTCGCGTGCTGGAATTCCAACAGGATGCCAAGCATTGGCGGCTTACCCGTGTGGCCATTCCCGGATCGGCCTTCGGGCCTGCAACTTTCCGGCGGCCAGCATAGGCTCATTGTTGTGATTGTATCGAATCTCTGGGGAAGCTACAGTGACATTAAAGTCGTTAACCCGGTGCTCCTGGTGCCATTATTTTTACGCTTTTCAGTTGACGGCGGGGCGTTGTGGTGGTACAAAAACATCTGATTTTCGACAGGGTGGCGGCTGAGCTATGGCAGGAGTTGACGTGATTTCTACAACACAACGGCCCGTTCTTATTATTTCTCAGGCAAGTCCTACGGTCAGTGTCGGTGCAGGTCGATGGACCGGCGTAGCGCGGGCCATTGGTTTAGCGGCCGCGTTTGCAGTAACTGCGGCCTTAACCGGTTGCGGCGCTTCGTCATCCCATCAGGCTGACGTGCAGGCCCAGGCGGCCTCAGCCAAAGCGGCCGCGCTGTTAGCAGATGCGGGCCGGTATCACGCCAAGGCTCATTTTCCGGTTTCAATCAGCGCGCCGTTAAGCTCGGCCCAGTTGGCCTCTGCGCGGGACGCCGCGAAAAGTAATCCGGGTGCTTACTTGGAACCTCCTTCGGTTAGCCGTGATTTGCGCCATGCCTATGCCACGCTTTCCAGCGCCTTGGGCAATTCTGATTTGAATTTCCAAGTTAAGGGTTTACTTGAGATGCAGCGCGGGCTGGTCAATTTGGCCTCCGCACAAGTCCATACGGACCAATTATCCGCAGCCTTAATGACTTTGCAGGATCAGGTGTTATCCTTGGATTCTTCATCAACACAGGTGGGGCGTTTTGCTGTGAAAATGGCATTTTTGAAAAAACAGCATGACCTGTATCTGCACTTGTATGATCGGGATCTGCGCAAGGCCCAAGATATGGAAAAATCCGCGAAACGTGCGGTGGCGGTAGCTCAAAAGAAAGCAGCATCTCTTCGCGGTGTTTTAACGCACTATCAGGGGACTGCCAAAGGTTTGGATATTCGGGGCATGGCTTTGCAAACCAAGGGCGAAGTGACTGTTACCCCCGCCACGCTGGCAGATTTTAAGCGGGGAGCGGGATATCTGGACCGGGCGGCCGCCGCCAACCAGAAAGCCAATGTGTTACAAGCGCAGTATCAACTCGCGACGCTTACGCTTCGTTCGGCGAAACTGCAACAAACCCGCTGGGCTGATCAGGTTTCCGCCTTGCGGCAGGCGCAAATGTCTGCCGCGGAATTAGCCAAAAGCGATACGGCCCAAATTTCCGCGCTTAAGGCCGGCGTCACCATTCTCATTGACGGTGCTGATGGCGGTTCCCCTACTTCTGCCGCCGGACGCTCGGCCAGTATTAACGCCCTGATTAAAACCATTAATAAACAGGCTGCTATCGCTGCGAAATACACCGACGCGGCTTCCAGTGATCTCATGGCCGCCCTCAATGAGCAGCGCCGCTCCAGCGCCTACGCCCAAAGCCTGGTCACCTTGGGATTTAAACCGGGCGATCCGCTGGTGGCCGCCAATCAGAGCCGCGCCCCCCAGTGTGTGCTGGAAGTGTATCGTGCCGCCGCAGCACTGAAAGCGGGGCAGATTGCCGCTATGCGAATGTATGCGGCGCAACTTCAGATCGGGGCCGCCAAGGCCGGAAATCAGATTTTTTCTCTGGTAAGTGAAAAGTCGCCTCTGCAGCAGCCTCCGGCTGGTGCGGTGGAAAATTTCCGCAAGCAGGCCATGGTGGAATTTAATGTCCATGCCGCGGGTGCCTTGAAACAAGCGCAATCCTCTTATCCCACGCAAGCCTCACCGCTGCCGTGGGTTGTCCCGGCAATGATGTATAACGTCGATTTATCCGTCGCGGGTATTTCCAATAATCCGTCAGTCCGCGCCGCCGCGCTCAAAGCTGCCGCCGCCAGTGCAATGGCCGCCCAAAAGGTAAATGCATCGCTGAACTTGCCGTTGCCGAAGCAATGAAGCCCACAGCCTGACCTGACGCGGCAGCGTCATGGTTTGATTCGGGATGGCGTTGCGGAAATTATTTGTGTTGTATCGTGGCACGCGCTGGATCGGTGGCGGCGAACCGGGACGCGTCGTTCGATCAAACCTGTTTTCGCGGCCAGCTCAACGCTTCCGCATCGAGCTAATGACACACATCACGGGTGGAAAATTAAAGCACGATTGTCTCTGTGCGGGATTTCATTTTATAGCGTATGCCGCGCCAGGTGATAATCCTGCCGAACGTCGCTGCCAGTAGAAATATGGCATTGATACAATGCACTGCGGGCATGCCCCACGTGAACCAGAACTCCGCTTGATTAATTGCTGCGGTATGACCAGGCAATAACCGTCTGGCCGCTTTAAGTACCATCCATCCGCGATAGATGGACAGTCCATACAAACCGACACTCACCACCGCTGGAATGATCCACCAGACGGATCCTTCCGCCGCCAGAATAATGGCCGCTATCGGGGCGGTTACCAGCGCGGAAATATACAGCCCCGCTCCCGCCACGCCCGTGAACCAGAATCGCCACTCGCATATCCGCGTAATTCGATATTGCCGAACCGCAAACTCCCATGCTTTAGGCCAGTCAAAGGCCGCCTGAGACGCCACAATACATTGCGGCACAAAATGGATCTTCGTACGCGCATTTTTCTTTACGCATCGGGTCAACACGTAATCATCGCTTAACGCGCCCTGCCATGCGTCATGCACGCCAAATGCAAAAAAATCCTTGCGTCGGATGGCCATCGACCCCCCCCACGCCACCGTGCGCCGGTAGGGGCCTAATAAGGTTCCCACCATGGCATTGAGCACGCAGATGACGGCATTGGCCGCGTCGGCATTGCTGGGCACATAAAACCGGTATCCCGTGGTGGCGCCGATATGGTGTGAATTGAGCATGGAAACCAGCGCGTGCAGCCAATTGGACGCCGGATGCGCGTCAGCATCCATGAACGCCAGAAAAATGTCTTGCTCTGTGGTGATTTCAACCGCTGCCAATTGATTATGAACCTTCTGCCCACGCGAAGCGGCAACCCCGGCTACCACTAGGTCAATGCGTTTTTTCAGGCCATGGTCTTCCTGGGCAGAACGAATCAGATCGCATACCGGATCATCGGCGGATTGCACCGCAAAAATAACGCGATAGTTGGGATAATCCTGGCTCAACAGGGCGGAAATGTTTTCACGGGTATTGGCATCCACAGATTTTATCGGTGCGATGACCGCGACCATGGGGAATTTATCGGCCAGTGGTTGTTCAACCACGCGCGGCATCCGCAAGTTGAAGAACTGCGCCACCCGCGCCGCCCATCCGGCAATCAACAAGGCCGCGCCCCAAAGCAGCAGCAGGAAAGCCATATACCAATGTGCAAAAAACAGTTGGATCATCGCGGGGGCATCATACCCGATTATTGTGCTAACTGTGTTTTCACCGCATTCACAAGAATTGCTGATTCCGGCGTAACAGGTGAGCGGAATCTGGCCACGATTTTCCCGCTGCGCGAAATAAGAAATTTCTCAAAATTCCATTTCACCACCCCCGCAAACCGCGGGTCGGTCTTGCGGCCCGTAAGGTAATGATACAAAGGGCACTGCTGCGGGCCTTTCACATCAATCTTGGAAAACATCGGAAACGTTACGCCGTAGTGTGCTGTACAGAAAGTGCTGATTTGTTTATCTGTCCCCGGTTCCTGATGGCCGAAATCATTGGACGGAAAGCCCAGAATGACAAACCCCTTGGATTTAAACCGCTTATAAAGTGCCTCAAGCCCCGCGTACTGCGGTGTAAAACCGCACTTGCTGGCAGTGTTGACCATTAAAATCACTTTGCCCTGATATTGCCTCAAATGCACTTTTCTTCCCGCCAGTGATGGCATGGTAAATGAAAGCACCGGAGCCACCGCGGAATGCATCGCGGCGGCCTGCAAGCGTGCCTGAATTCCCGCTACGCCCGCTGTCACCAAAATCACCGCCGTTAATGCGGTTGCCAACTGTTTCACTGCCAACGTCTTCATCTTGTTTCTCCAATTACATTGCCCAATAATTCACTTGCCGATCAACGCGGCTTGATTGCATCTGTTACACAGGTTTAGGAAACCGATACTCCGCAATATGGTGATAGTGCTGGCCCGGGTGCAGAATAATCGAAGGAAAGTGCCCATGATGGACGGCATTTGGAAAATGCTGGGTTTCCAGGCACAAGCCGCCGTGCTTCTGATACGGCCCACCGATTCCGCTTACGCGACCATCAAGAAAATTACCGGTATAAAGCTGCACACCCGGTTGCGTTGTCCACACTTCCATGGCTCGGCCCGTGGTTGCTTCCGTCAGCCGCGCCGCTGGGTGCAGCGCGTCATCCCCGGTTCGCAGAACAAAGTTATGGTCATAGCCGCCCGGCACCTGGGCAATACGGGAACCAATGATGGTGGGATGAGTAAAATCCATGGGGGTGGCGTGGACCGAAGAAACTTCACCGGTGGGAATCAGCGACCCATCCACCGGCGTGAAATGGTCCGCATGAAGAGTCAATTCATGATCCAAAATATCGCCGTTACCCGCCCCGTGAAAATTAAAATAGGCATGATTGGTAAGATTTACCGGCGTGGGATAATCCGTCCGCGCTTCCATAATCAGGCGAATGCAATGATTATCAGGCATCAGATAGATGGCCTTGAAATCCACCGTCCCGGGGTAACCTTCTTCCATGTCCGGACTATGGTAGGTAAATTCAACGGCCGGCACGCCATTGACTTTGGTCTGCTGAGATTTCCACACTCTGCGGGACAGGCCCACTTTGCCGCCATGCAGGCTGTGCGCGCCGTTGTTGGCGTACAGGACATAATCCTTTTTATTCAGCCGGAATCGCGCATTGGCAATGCGATTCGCCACGCGGCCCACCACGCAGCCCAACGATGGGTGCTCTCCCAGATAAGGCCCCAGCTTGTCAAACCCCAGTGTAATATCCGCCGAATCACCCTTGCGATCCGGTGTGTGCAACTCTGTGATCGTCGCCCCGTAAGAGCAAACCTTGAGCGTCAATCCCGCTGGGCTGGTCAGGGTGAATAGTTCCACCGGTTGCGCTTCTTTGGTATGGCCGAATATTTCATGTGTTATGTTCATGGCAATAATTCTACCCCACCGCCCCCCGCTTGGCTATCCAACACCAACGCCCACCTGCGCCAAGGGGTAAAATTTTCACCCCACCCGAACGCTCCGAAAAACACACGTACCGCGGCTTATCATCCCTCACATAGCCGCCGGCTCTGCCGGCCAAATCGGGAAGTTATTCAGGTCCCGCTGGCCTATTACTGAGCCACCGTTTCCAAGCCGTTGACCGGCTGTCCGCTGTCTTTGTCCCGAATTACTTTAACACCGACATCTTCCGGCCGACCATCGCTAATATGAAAACTGCCGATAAGTTTTGTGCCGTCCGGCATCTGGCAGATGAGCGTTGGCAAGTGCGATGCGGAATCAAGAGACCATGTGCCCACACGGGTGGATTCATGCATCGCATGGGTCAGCAAACTTGGCGGCAGCCAGAGTCGATTCGGAAAATGATAAACCTTCAGTGTGCCATCCTGCGCGGCGGCAAAAAAATGTTTTGCGGAATAGAATCGTTGTTTAAGGGTTATCGCCCGGGCCAGAAAATTAGTTAAAGCTTGCGTTTGCACACGGGCATATAGTTCCGCTGTGGCATTCGGCGGCAGGTTCATCCAGTATTTAACGTACAATCGCTGAAAAGCCAGATCGTTATCGCCAAATATCCGATCCCATGCGGTTTCCGCGTCAAATCCGTGCCGGTATAGCCGCAGATATTGGGTAAAGGGCACGCCATAGCGCCCGTGGTTGGCATAGGCGAGAAAATAAATCATCGACCATGCTTCATCATAGTTCGTGCCCATAAGCACATCATTCCATTTGCTGTAGCTCATTTCGCGCATGGCGTGAATGGTTTTAAATTTATTGTGCTTGATTTCATATTTGATCAGTGCTTCGCGATAGGGCGGTATCCAGCCGGTGACAAAACTTGAACCGGTAAATAATCCCTCCCCAAAAAATTCCGCCGTTCCCTCATTGGCCCACGCCGGTAGAAACCGATGGATAAAAGCGAACGTGAATTGGTGGAACCCCTCGTGCTGAATGATATGCCAGACTTGGTGATCCAGCCGGCCTCCGCCAATGGCCATCAGCCATTGACCTGCGTAGGTGTATTCAAACACCCCGGCGCTGCCCGGCATTCCGCCGTCCGCGTAATATTCCTTGGAATTTTTGAAAATATAAAATGGCAGCTTCTGGGTCACCGCCCCGCCAAAAATCGCATGGAGCCGCTTCTCATAAGCCTCGGCGACAAAATTCATCCGCAGCCATATTTGCCGCAACTTTTTCAGACTCACATCCGTGTGAAAGGTATAAAAGCCCGGCGCGTTATACACTTTCAGATGCGTAGAACCAAGATTGTTTTTGGGATAAGCCTCCGCCCTCGGGCCTGCCAATACAAGGCCCGTGGCAACCATGAATCCCATGATCCATTTGTAACAATATCGTATCCTCATAGGTCAATGGTCCCTGTCAGGATTCCTGCGCTGCGGCATTGAGTTTGGCTTCTAGAATTTCCCCAACGAGTTTGGGATCAGCCTTCCCTTGGCTGGCCTTCATGACCGCGCCGCGTAAAAAGCCCAGTGAAGCCTGTTTTTTCTTCGGATTAGTTTTGTAATCGCTGATCGCCTGCGGATTGGCCGCCATCGCCTGCATCACCCAGGCTTCGGTCTGGTTTTGATCCCGCACCTGCACCAGGCCTAATTCCTGGGCCGCCTGGGCCGGATCAGCATCCACGTGCTTGACCAGATATTCAAAAATGGGCACCGCCGATGTCGCACTGATGCCGCCGGATTCAATAAGTTCCGCGAGCTTGGCGTACTGTTGCGCGGTGACGGGAAGATCACTGATTAACACGGTGGCGGCTTCGGCGGAAGCGGCTTCATTGGCCATTTTCGCCGCCGGGCCTAAAAACAGATTGGTCAGCCGCCGCACCGGCGCTCCCAGCGCCGCCGCCCGATCAAATAAATCCGCTACCTCGCGTTCTTCAGTTAATGAAAATGCCTCCTTGCCGGACATGCCAAATTTTTCCTGATACCGCTTTCTCCGGGCAATGGGCAGTTCCACCACGCCAGAGCGAATATCACTGATCCATTGCGGCGCTACATGCAGCGGAACAAGATCTGGATCGGGAAAATAGCGGTAATCATGGGCTTCTTCTTTTTCTCTCTGCAGCAAGGTCATGCCTTTATCATCATCCCAGCCGCGGGTGGATTTCCCCTGACTGGGGGTAACATCCGGGTTGGCGAGAAACTCGGCCAACTGCCGCTGAATTTCATAGCTGCACGCCCGTTCCACAGAGCGGAAGCTGTTAAGATTTTTAACCTCGGTGATGGCCGTCTTCATGGTCTTGCCATTGTGATAGATATGTAAATTGATATTAGGCTCAAAACGCATATGCCCCTGCTGCATAATGCCGTGCGAAACCGCCAGGTACCGGCAAATCCTGCGGAGTTCCTCCCCAAAAAGCCGGGCTTCTTCCGGGCTGTGCAGGTCCGGCTCGGTGACAATTTCCAGCAGCGGTGTTCCGGCACGATTCAAATCCACCAGCGATTCCGTCATGCCGGCTTCATGCATCAATTTGCCCGCATCTTCTTCCAGATGCGCCCGGCGAATGCGAATGGTTTTACTGCTGCCATCAGGTAACGGCAATTCAATAGCACCGGGACCGCAAAGCGGCTGATCATATTGGCTGATCTGATAATTTTTTGGTAAATCCGGGTAGTAGTAGCTTTTGCGGTCCCACTTGGTCTGCGCCGCGATTTGGCAGTTCAGGGCCAACCCCACCATCATCGCCATCTCCACCGCCCGTTTGTTAATGACTGGTAATACGCCGGGCAGCCCCAGAATCACCGGGTCCACCTGCGAATTCGGTTCGCCGCCAAACCCATTGGCGGCTCCCGTAAACATTTTGGATTTAGTCGCCAACTGTACATGGATTTCCATGCCAATCAGCACCTTATATTGCGGTTCAACAGCAGTGGTCGTGGACATTAATGAATCCTTCTTCTGATTATCTTATCAACGGCTGATGCCGGGGCCATTGCCCGCGGATTTCCGTGGCCCGGATTTTACCGCTTTTGCACCGTTGCCTCCAGCATGGTGCGAGGCATCCGTTTCGGCGAGCTTGTAAGCTGCGGCCGTGCCACTTGTGATTTCGGAAAGTACGCGCCCAGCCAGGGCCAGCCCCGTGGAACGCCCGCCAACGGCCTTGTATCCCGGCCAAGCCAAGTTGGAAAAATGCTGTTCTTTTCCAACTAGAAAATGGAAACGCAAGACCATCCCTTTTGATGTCACCTGAACTGGGCGGCCGGAGCGCCTAACCTGAAACTCGACTCCGCGGTTGGTGGGCTGGCTGAGGGAGAATTGGCGCATTTCAAACGTCGTCAGGCTACCAATTTTCTTCGATCGAAGCAGCAACGCTCCAGTTTCAGTGCCGGCCAAGAACTTTGTGATGCCCGCGGCCGTGTGCAGGTAACAAGACCCCAATTGCTGAGCTAACGGGCGGGAGGCGTATGGATTGGTGGAAAATGGCATTCCCAACCGGTATACCCATCCATTTTCCGAATAGCGATGAACTGAAAACAACGCGCCAGCATGAATGTTCCCGGAATCATAGCGGTGTAATCGCGCGTTGCCGGACGAAAATGATTCCAAGTGCTTCTGCCCTATTCGCAGCGCCATAAAAGGCTTACCACTCAGGCTTCCAAACAACTGAATAACACGGGTTGTCGCGGCTAAATAGCCGAAAAATGCCGGCTTCCCCACGGCGCTGAAGTGCACGGTGATCTCGAATCCGGTCGGCTTGCGTGTCAGCCAGATGTCCACTGCGTGTAATGCCGTGACGCATTGTTGGAAGTATTTTCGATAGCTAAGACTTTCTGAAGCCAGCAAATTCAGATTCGTCACCCACGGGCTTTTGGGGAACTCTTTCACCGCGTTGAGTGCGGTCTGGCGGGCAGTGTCTGATTGGCGGAGCCGAAGTTCACAATAGCCAAGGATAAATGCTGTTCGAGCCGAATCCCGATGCAAACGGGCCAAGTCGTTGCCATAAGTGCAGGCCCGCTTCCATTGGCCGGTAGCAGCGTATAGCTGTTCAGCATCGCGCATCATTGTAGGATTCACGTGCCGGTGGAGACTCCTGTGAATCAGATAGAGCGTCAGATACGGGCTTATTTCACTCTTTTTTATTCTCGTCAGTTTCTCAATGCGCTCGACGGGTGTCAGGCCGGGTTGGGCAAAAATGTGCCACACGCTTGCGAGCGTTTTATCCGATGCGGCCAGGGAGACGACTGCCCCGCGGAATTCCTGTGCGAGCTTGGCCCAACCCGCTTGCATGGCTATAGCCTCGCAAAAAACGGCGCTTACCCTGTGCCCGGTACCGAAAATATCAGCCCGGTCATTGGTATTTCCGAATTCCTGAAGGCCATAGTAAATGACACGCAGGATCGCTGCTTCGCGGGGCGGGCTCATTTTATTGGCGTTGTGTTTGAGAAGTGCCTGGACTAAATTTCCGAACTTCGAAGCTGTGGTAAATCGTGTTAAGTCATAGCGCCCCTGCAGGCTCGAACCGTAGAACAGCACCAACCACCTTTCAAGCCTGCCGGCAACAATGGGTTGTTTTGCCAGCCTGGCCAACATGAATCCAGTAAATAATTTTTCCGGTGTAAGGGCAGAGTTGGGGTTTTTCCTGGACCACGCAAGCAACTTCTTCGCTTCTTGCCGCGCGGATGCGGAGAAATGGGGCGGAAGAGCCGGGCCGGTGCCGTTAAATGCGGGCGGCAACTTCGCCGGATATTTTATGAGGGCCTTTGCCTTAAGGGCGGCGATGTAATCATGGTCGCTGCCGTGCTCCAACGAAATAACCGTTGTCGTAAGGTTGTCCAAAATCCTAAACCATCCCGGCAGCAAGGCGGATGCGTCCTTAAGCGCGGCGGCCATGGATTTCTTTTGTTGGAGCACACCCCCGGCCGGCCACTTTGGCGGCGAGATCGAAAAATGCGGAGATGAACTCCCTACAAGGCTCAGCTCGGCGTGGTCGCCGCACGTCAATTTCAAAAGATGGTGCGTACGATTCAGCGTGGCGGAAATCTCCATCCATTTCGGATTTGAGATGCCTGCAATGACCACGTCAAAGGACGTTTTGCCGTCTCGATTTCGTTGCTGAGAGAAGAACACGCCGAACCGACGGGCTTGGTGGAAAAACTGCATTGCTCCGGCGTAAGTCTTGAGCGACGCTGGCAGATAACGTGCCAAGATCCCTTTTGCATCAAGTTCGGAAGTGCCGAGATTCGACAGGACATCGGCCAGATATGAAGATGGGGATATATCGCTGGGCGAGGCCTGTCCTGCCAGCCCCAGCGGTACGCGTAAGGTGCGCTTTCCGCTGGGGTTAAAAAGTCGCAACGCTCTGGGGTTCCAAGCAATCGCGGCGACCACATCGCCGTTTTTCCGTATCTGAATATTCCCGGCGCGGCCGGCTACTCCGCCGTAGAGCCTCCAGACGGCCTTGTGCTTACCGTTAAGCATTGCACGAATTTCATATCCCCGGACGTTGTTACCCACGGCGTGCAGGAGCTGCAAAACTTGCGACACGACCTGGCGCTCGGCATCGCTCTGGCCGGCTGCCAGCTTAGCGAGCTTCAGCGCATCTGGTTCCCAAGGGCTTTTCGGAAAATCCGCCGCCAGTTGTTTTGCCGCCTTGGCCGCGCGATTTGGCCGCCCCAAAACAGCATCGCAGTACACGAAAAAAAATTCTACATGGGCGTTGGATTCCTCGTGCCTGCTTCCGGCTAACAGGTCCAGCGCACGCCGGAAATGGCCGTTTAATATCAGTTCTTCGGCGTGCCGTTTCAGCAGCTTTTTTGATGACCGCAGGGCTGCTGGCATACAGTGCAAATAGTACCGTTCAAGAAGGAATGTCGGCTCAGTTTGCCCCAACCTTCCCAGCAATCGGAACTTTGCAAGGGGCGTCATGGCCCGGTCAACGACCACTTCGCGTATCTCATCTCCGGCCAGGGCCTTGGGATATTTTCCATCCGAGGAGGAAGGCTCCGTGGCTCCGAGCATCTCATCGGCGACCTGGGTATCTCCGGCTTTGTGCGTCGCCAGGTAGCACAGCAGGGCATCCTGGAATGTGTTTTTATAAACCGCGTGGATGCCGAAACGCGATAGTCCACTGCGGACCACGCCGTCTATAATGCGGGCATAGCGTTTCTCAGGGTGGTAAGTGAACCACCGTAAAAGGCTCGATACAACTGCCCGGTAGGCTGCGCCGCTCGGGGGCGAGATGGGGCCGGCGCGTGGGCCGGGGATATTGGCGAGAAAGTAGCGGGCCTCATTGCTGCCGGGAAAATCTAGAATCAGCCGGCGTTGCGCAATGCTCAAATCCTCCGGATCATCGCCCCGTACGGTCGCTGCCATGAGAACTCGGAAAAGCAGCCGGGGGCTGTCCGGCGATTTCGGGTGCTGCTTGGCCCAAGCCAACGCGGCGATCGCGATTTTCTCGAATTTGGCGTGGCTGACATACAAAACATCGCCCGAGCCGAAAGTCGCAGCATTTGCCTTT
>JAJZGH010000137.1 GCA_021798635.1 Planctomycetota bacterium
GTAAATTCCCAATCCCTCATACCCGGAAATGTTAACGTTGCTGAGCGCCAAACCATCAAAATTCGTAGCTGGTGCATCAGTACCTTTTAACGGATCGCCATAAATCAGTCCGTCTTGTGAGGCACCGGTTGCCGTGATGTTGCTGAAACTGATATTCTTCCACAATGGCGTAGTCGCCGTGAGCGTTGCGGCTGTTACAGCAGTTGGATCGGTGGGAAAGTTATCGCTGCCATTCTCATAGAAGCTCGAGATCGATATGGGCTTGCCGACATTGGTCATGGTTATATTGTTATAGGTGATGTTTTGCACCAATCCGCCGTTGCCAGCCCCGGCTTTCATCCGCAATCCATTGCTTGTGCCATTAAAAGCCACATTGGTAACGGTCATGCCGTTAACCCCGGAGTTGGTTTGGCCGCCAATGGACAACCCATGGCCGCTGCCTATTTGCAGATTGCTAATCGCAATATTGTTCGCTGCAATACCCCCGGCTTTTATCGCAATATCGTCATCGCCATCGGAGATGGCGGAGTTTTCGATAAGATAATTCGACCCCGAGGGGTCGATTCCGTCGGTGTTGGGGGAATTCGCCGGTGCCGAGATGGTGATGCCGTTTATTGTGACATTGTTAGTTGCATCAAAAGCCAGATGTTCCTTAGGAGAGTTTTCGATGGTGACGCCTGTGATCGCAACCGTGTTATCGCTGTTTAATTTAATCAGATCCGGCCGATTGAGCGTTGTATAATTGGCCCACCAGCCGGAAGATCCGTCGCCGTTGACGGTGCCGCCACCACTGATTTCCACATTGTCGGCGCTGCGAATCGTAATAAACGGCGTGCCGGTGTGCGATACTGTTGCATAATATTGCGATTCCGGAAGCATTTGTAACGTAGCACCGGCCGCGATGTTAAGATCGATATTGCTTGGAAGATTCAGCGCACCGGCTAAATATACCCCTGAGGACGAATCCGGAATTTGCACGGTCCCGCCCCCTGCGGCCGATGCGGCATTGATCGCATTTTGAATTGCGCTGGTGTCAGTTGTGCTGCCGTCGCCCACCGCACCATAATTGGTGACGTTAAAAACGGCGTTACGAATAACGGGTAGCGGCGGTTGCGCCACAAGCGTGGTGGTAACCATTGAAACCAGCGTCGTCGCGAGCGCAATGGCTCGCTGTTTCCTTCCGTGCCTTGACGATGTTTGGAAAGTGCGTTTACTGATCACTGTAATGTGCTCCTTATACGAGCCAGGGTTCCTGAATGAGATTGCGGGATCCCGTTTAGCGTCGTGAGGACTGTCTGGGTTAGATAATTGCAGGGCGTTTCTTTCGACGTGCCAACAACGCCCCGGTCCCACCAAGCAGCAATAAGCCGATGGCGGCCGGTTCGGGCACGGCGGTAACATTCAAGTTAAGCATTCCGGCCGGGTCGCTAAGCGTATACGTGTATCCGGCCGGGCCGGTGATTTTCCAGGAATTCAAGTCGGTCAAATTATTGATCGCATCGGAAAAACTCACCAGATGATACACGCCGGCACCGAACTGGGAACCGGCTGCGATATTTAGCGCTATTCCGGAACCCAGGGTTGTATCCGTCGTGGCAATGAGGCTGTTACCGCCGGTGCCCGCAGTCGCGTTGGGTGTATTAAGAATAAAATTCAGAGTGCTGTTGTCATTGAGCGTCAGATTGGTAATCTGCAAGGTTCCCGATGTGCCTCCATCGCCCGGGCTGATGGTTCCCGCGTTGCTGACCGCCGCATTCACGCTGCCCGAGCCACCCAATATTGCCCCGGCATTAACGGTGGTAGCACTGGTGATCGCCCCGTCAACCATCAGAGTGCCGGCCGATACGGTGGTCGGTCCGGTGTAGGTATTGGCACCGGAAAGCGTCAATGTGCCGGAACCCACTTTGGTAATAAATGTCGGTGAGCCTGAGCCGTCGCTGATAACACCGGCAAAATTGGAATTCTGATTATTTCCTCCGATGGAATAACCGAAGGCCAGCCCGGCGGTGGAACTGCCGTTGATCGCTGTGTGCGCGCCACCATCCACGGCTCCCAAGGCAATGGTGTCATTGTAGTAAATTTTCCCCGCATCCAAGGTGGTAGTACCGGTACCCAGATTAAACGTCGCCGCCGAGCTTCCCACAAATCCGCCGAAGAGCCGGAAATCCATACTGCTGGAGCCGAGATTCAAGGTGCCCGTGAAGGCCGCAAAACTGGATTCAAATGTCGGCACATAAGAGCTGGTAAGATTCAAGGTACCATTACCGCTGAACGCTCCGGCAAAATATACCACTTTGTTGCCGGTGTTAATGATGGCATCGCCCCCGACATTAATAGCCCCATTAACCATCATGAATTCATTGGAAATATTGACCGTGCCGCCATTGAGTTGCAGATTGTTATCCAACGCGGTAACCGCTGAGGTCATATCCACCGCGCCGCTATTGACGGTCAGGGTACCGACTCCGGCCGCGGAAACGTTATCAAGATTCACCGTGCCGTTGTTAATCGTCAAACCGCCTGAGAAGGTATTAGCTCCGCCCAGCGTAAGACTGCCTGTCCCATTTTTCACCAACGCCAGAGAACCCGCGGAATTGTTGACAGCGCCGTTAAAGACGCTTTCGGAGTTATTGCCGCCCAAGGTGAGCGTGTAATTGCCGGTATTGATGGGATTGTTGTTGTCTATCGTGCCGGCTCCGTTGAGCGACCCAATAGCAGCATTTCGCCCGCCCATATCCAGTGTGGCCCCTTGACTGATATTTACTGCTCCTGCTGCCGGCAGAGCGGCGGCATTGCCCAAAAGCAGGGTGCCAGAGTCTATATTTGTGGGACCGGAATAGGTATTGGCCGCATTAAGTACCGTTGTACCGGGGCCGGAAGTGGTTAATGAAACACTGCTCGTACCGTTATTGATAATCTGGGAATTGACCGTCAGCGGCGCAGCGGTGGAATCATTAATGAGGATTAATTCACCGGCATTGGAGGCGGGCGGGGCACCGGCGGTGATGGACCCGGCATTTGTACCCGCAGCGCCAATCGTCAGACCCATGCCATTGGCGGCCTGCAATACGCCGCCGGTATCGCCCAGGCGCAGAATGTTGCCGCTGCCAATATCTACTTGGCGGGCAGTGGTTTGATCCGCATCCAGCAGGGTGTTGATATCTGTGGTTCCGGCTGCCAAAGTAGCGTCACCGGTGGAAGCACTGGTGATACGGAAATTGGAACTGGTGTTATACCCTGCTAAGTGGCTGATCGCTGTAGTGTTGTCCGTATTATCGAGATAATTAGAATACGCGACAACATTGCCGCCGGAAACTGTGGCCCAATCGGTCTGATTAAACGTGGCCCAGCCGCCGATGATACCGGTAGAGCCGCTATTGGCCAGACTGTTGCCCGAAACCTGGCCACTATTGGCGAAATCAACTGTCGCATTATTGCGGGTCAAGACACCGTTAAGTGTTAAGCCCTGGCCTGCCGCGACAGTAAATTCGTAGTTGCCATTGTTGAGTGCCAGACCGTCGCCCAGCGTGATAGGGCCGGACGTGGCATTGATGCCGCCGCCATTAAGCACCACTGCGGAATGAAAGGTTAATCCGCCGGAGTTGGACGTGTGAATGCCGCCAACTCCGACTGTTAATGTATGAGCACCGGCACCGATGGTCACCGCACTGGTGGAACTGCTGTTGACACTGTTGACGCTTTGATCCGCCCCGAGCATTACGCTTGCACCGCTAGTAAAATAGACATCATCCAGCGGCTGCGGGGTATTGTTGTAGGCCACATCAGAGGTTGCGGAGGTAGACCAGTTGGCGGCCGAATTCCACACATTGCCCCCGGTGCCATTCCAATACACGCTGTTACCGAGCTGGATTGATTCCCCGGCAAGGGCGGCGGCATATTTTTCAATGTTGTCGTAACCCGTG
Source organism: Planctomycetota bacterium (assembly GCA_021798635.1). Next base: position 3,924 of record JAJZGH010000137.1, read on the forward strand.
TTGTTGTAATCACCGGTGGGGTTGGCGAAGTCAGCCGCCGTCAGGCCGTGCTGTTGTATCCACGCCAAGGGAACATCACCGCTTTGGCCGCCCAAGGGCAAGGAACCACCTTGAAGGGTGCCGAAGCCGCCGTTGGAAATGCCGGTATCCGCAGGGGTGTTTAAAATACTGCCGGTGGTGCCCAATGATTCAACCTGGCTAAGGACTTGGGCGTCGACAGAATTAAGGTGCAGAGAATCCCCCGCATTGGCCACATCGTAGCTGTAGGCCTGCTGTGCGGTCTTGGCCGTTTCCGAGTAAAACGGGGTAGTGGACACGGTGGTATTCGAGGGCGTTACGCTCGAGCCGTTCAGAACGCCGTTTTCACTGGTATTCTCCAGATTGCCGGCCGAGTAAGTCTTGATATTGGTATCCATCTGGAAGAAAGCGTCACCCGGGCTGGTGGTGGAAGGGCCGGTGATAAAATAATTGCCGACAATATCCTGATTAAATTTTCCGCTCGTATTGGCCACGGTATAGCCGGCCTGAAAGTTATAAATTACATTGTTGACAAACTGCATATTGGCTTTGGCCATCGGATTGCGGTTATGCGCGCTGACTAAAACATCATTGAAAAAGCTGCCGGGGCCGGTCTGGTAATGCACGTTAAAAGTCTGCGCCAGTACCGGATCGGCAATAATCGAATTCTGTATGGTGATATCGCCACCCGTGCTGCCGTTGCCTACGGCATCGATGTTGTCATACGGGCCGTATTCAATGGAGACGTGATCCAGCAGCGCATTGCTGGTGCCGTACATATCCACCGCCGTTTTCTTCACTGTGCTTGGGCCGCCCTGCATCATGCGCAGGTACTGCACAATGTCATTGGATGAATTAGAAAGCGATAGACTATAACCGTTGGAGCCGCCCTCAATGGCAATTCCCTGTCCCGGTGCCGTTTGGCCGAATACCGTCACATTGCTGGCGATTAAAAGTTCAGATTGCAGATTGATCACGCCGCCGACATCAAAAACCACAATCGAGTTGGATTGACTGACCGCCTGCCGGAATGAGCCAGCACCGGAATCGTTCAAATTCGTGACCACCTGCACCGTGCCGCCACGCCCTCCGGTGGCGTAGGCACCAAAACCCTGGGCATCAGGAATGGCCAATTGCCCGGCGGCCATCAAAGACGCCGCCGACGGAAATGCCATGGCAGCCGCTGCGCCGGCCAGAACCAACAATACGTCACGCTTCATAAGCTTTCCATCGTGTAAAAGAAATTTCCTGAATATTTTTTCGTATTACCGCACCGCTCAAGTGGCTCTCCCCGCCGCTCACCAGGCTCCGCCGGTTAAATTCCACTTGGCTGTATTTAAGCTAGGCAAGCACCTCGTAACAGTGGAAGTCTTTTTCATTCTACGTCTCAATCCCAGTGGCAGGTTCGATTAAAATTTCACGATTATCCTGCTGCAACCGAACACCTCATTTTTGTTCCAAGATGCCATCAGCAGGGCCTGCCATGAAAGAATATAGTACCATTGTTTTGCGATTGCAATAAAATTCCGGCTGTGCAAATTAAATGGTAATTAATGGATTTTTCATGCCCTTCGCGGGTGTTTTCAGGCAATGTCCAGCCGCAGGCGCCCCGTAGCAAATACAGCCTGCTGTTAATCCCCCAAGCGGAACTTTCTGGCAGTTCCAACCTGCAGCCCGTGGTTCCCGGTCCCTCTGGCTACGCTGCGAAATGTTCCTCAATTATTGTTCGACTGAAACCGGCGGCCCCGGCGCTTCGGGCTTGTTGCGTGAAATGATGCGCTGCATCCCCGCCTTCACCGCCGGATAAAAGGCGTACCAATAAATGCCCAGCAGGGCGGTAAGCTGCGGCTGCCAGAAAAACAGCAGCACCAGCAGCACCAGCCGCACAACGTAGGAAAATGGACGCCGACCACGCAAATATTGATTGATCAAATGTGGATATTCAATTCTGCTGACCATCAAGGCGGAAAGCGCCAGCAAAATCACCGGCATTAAATACGGAAATGCCGCAGCCACCGCGGATTGCACAAAATTCGGTACGTTAAAAGGCAGAAAATGCGAGGCATTGGGACGCAAGGCCTCAAAGAATATGACCGTAGCTCCCACCACGCCCGCCGCCCCCGGCGAGGGCAAGCCCCGAAATATCAGATGCGATTCCACACTGTGCGCGTTATGGGCATTAAACCGCGCCAGGCGTAAAGCCGTGCACGCCACATAAATTGCCGCGATCATCCAGAAAAAACGCCCATCCACACTTTGCGCCAGCGGATTGATCAATTCTCCCGCCGTAACCGCCAGAAGATGCGCAATAATTTTCAGACTTAAAAACGCCGGTACAATGCCGAAGCTCACCACATCCGCCAGAGAATCTAGCTCCGCGCCAAAATCGCTGGTGGCTCGGGTTAATCGCGCCATGCTGCCGTCCAGCATATCAAATGCCATGGCCGCAAAAATCAGATACCCCGCAATGGCAAACGCCCCGGTTTTATCCGTTACCCCCGCTACCGGCAGTGACGCGTACCAAAGCGCCGAAAATCCGCACAGCAAATTCCCCAAGGTCATTAACGTCGGCAGGACGGAAATCCGCCGGCGCAGCCGCCCGCGCACCGGTCCCTTCCGCACCCAACGTGGATCACGATAACGCATGGCAGGCTCGTCTGGTTTATCTGTACGCAACATTCTCATCGCAATAATACCCTATCGCCCCCCCTCAACGCCACCACTTTCCCCGCATTATCCCCTTCTCGTATCACCTATAGCCCGCCCATGACCATCAGCATCAAGGAAGACCTGCTTTTATCCCAACCCCTGGAGTGGTCCGCCACCGGCTACCACATCATCCGTAAATTCCAAGTCACAGGTTTATCGGAATATTCCCCCACCCAGCGGCCGATCATGGCGGTGACGGCCACGGACAGCACCACAAATTTTGTCATCCCCGCCATCGGAGCTCAACATCCTGATCAACCCAATGCCGTGGTGCGAAACATTAAAGCCCAATGCCAGGGATATGATTGCTTCGATGTTATATGTGAATATCAATGGGATGCCTATCCCACCAATTACCTGAAAAGTTTTAATGCCGGTCTCGTACAGGTGCTCCGGCACTATGACGCCAACAATAACCTCGCCACCGTCAGCTACACGCCCGCCGGCGGAACCGCACAAACCGAAGTCGCGGACCTGCACCGCCTGATTCTTAACGCCACCATCAGCTTTCACTTTCTGCAAACCGCCGATCCCGAAACCCTGACACTTTCCTACGCCGGGCTGGTCAACAGCATTACGTGGCGCAACTACCCGCCGCGGACGTGGCTTTGCCTGCCCATTACCGGCAGCACCCAGGATGGAGTCTGGTACCGCAACACCTATTGCTTTGCCTACAATCCGGAAACCTGGGATCAATATGCGGTATTTAAAAATGTTGATGGCTCCATCCCACCCGACATCGCCGCGACGATTGTCACCGATGGGTCCGCCACCAGCGGCAACGGCTGGGGCCGCTTTATTGTGTTCGGTCAAACCGATTTCAACACCGCGTTCCCCTTAATTACCTGATCAGGAATTTCTTATGCAACCCGCTTTACCGCATTGGTCCGCCCAAAATGAACCCTGGCAAACCATCGCCCGGCAAATCAACCGCATGGTCGATGCGGTCAATACCGATTCGTCACTCATAACGGCCCAGGGATTAAACACGCAACGCATCTCCAGCGCCGGCACCGCAATCAGCGGGCATCGCAGGCACATCGGTTATCCGATGGTGGTGGTGAATATCACAGCCACCAATACCGGCGCTGGAAAATATGCGGGACATGTATTTTCCGGAAATTGCACCGCCGCCGCCACCACCAACATCACCATGCCCGAAGGGCTGCGGGATTCCGGCAACACCAATGCCCTGATATTAAACCTTGCCGAAAGTGCTTCCGGGCATCGCCTGCTGATGGGAAGTTTTCATATCGGATTAAAAGTGGGAATAACCGCGGAAACGCCGCCCCGCATGATTGTGCTTATTGATTCCGCCGGCCCCGTCATCTTCCCGGTGCTCATCACCAAGGACGGCGGTGCCGACGGCACGCAAACCGCGCCGGCCACCTGGACCTACAGCGTCTCCACCGTTGACGGTGGCACAACGCTGGGAACATCGCTGGCCATGACCCGTCCGCGTCCCAACGGCTCGATGATTCCTCAGTCCGGCAGCCCGGCGTATGGCACCGCTTTTTATGATTCTTCCGGCACTCTTCATCTTTGGGACGCCGGTGAAGTCCAGAATACGACAGCGTGCAGTTGATGGCAGGAAATCTTGTACAACTTAATTCCGCGGGACAGCTTGTTCTGGCCGCCTCCGGCGAAGGCTCACCGGGAACAGCCGGCGCGATCGTGCTGCAATCTGCTGCGCAAAGCTGCTGCTGCGGCTCGGCCGGTTACACCAATCCGTGCGCCAACGCGCCTACCAGCTTAGCCATTGTCAATTATACCGATACCTATTTTACCCCCTGTGCCGATGCCACGCTCGCGGTGCCGGGAGATTGTGTCTGGGACGGAGTTTTTGATTATTTTGATCCGCAAACCTGCGCCTATTCCAACCGCTACTGCTTTGACGGCAACGGCTGCTTTGATTGCAGCTACAACGGTCACCGCATGTGGGAATTCCAGCCGCCCGGTGTTTCCAGCGTCTGGTACAACGCCGGCAGCAAAACATTTTTTCTCCAGATTACCGGCCAGAACGGCCAAAATTCCGGTGAAATCGTCTGGCAGGGCAGCCAATCCACCGGCCCGGGCTTCAGCGGAACCTATACCCGTACCGGCGGATGCGATCCGCGTGCAACTGTTGAAATTGGATAGTATATGTCCAGCGATAAAGCCAAGAATTTCCGCCGACGTTTAAGCACTCCGCGTTGCCGGCACTGGCATGATTGCGGCATCCTCGGCGGCGGATGCTGCCGCCAGGGCCGCTACGGCGGCAAGCCAAGTCTTGGCACCTGCCGTGCATGTCCCTCTTATTCCGGCCGCCCCCGCGGCTGGGGAGACATCGTCTATCTTTTCGCCAACCCCATCGCCCGGATAATCGATACCATGCTGGTTCTAAAAACAAATAAGCAACTGGGCCACAGTTGCCGCTGCGCCCAAAGACGCCGCCAATGGAACGCGACGAAAGGAGTTAGGAGTTAGAATTTGGAAGTGCTTCGCTTTTGTAAAGTGTCGGATGCGTGATGGTCAGCGTCAGGTTACACGTTACGGGTTACAGCGGATAGGCGAGCCGGCAGGTTTATCCTGCCGGGCCAATTGAACGCGGCCGACAGTCCGCACTTGTCCAGTTGCGAGCGGAGATTGCCGTCGGCCTAACCCAAGCCACCGCCGGAGAACTGCGTGACGGCAAGGAAGTCCTGCGGCGGATATTTGGGATTTTGCACGGCGCACGGGATATTAAGGATATACTGCGGCGCAGCATATAACCCAATAGCTCCAGCACTTCAAAAAAAGCGAAATACTCCCCGCAGATTAAAATTTCCGCCCCCTACCTCCGCCACCTCTTGTGAATCCCCGTCCTCCCAAATTCCAAGTTCCACGCCCGTCAACAGTAGAACGCTAAATGCTCAATGCCCGCCGCCCTCACCGATAAATCTCGCCACGATCGGTCCGACCCGCTCCGGCGATTCCTCATGCGGTAAATGCGATAAATCCGGGAAGCTGTGAAATTCCACATGCGGAAAACTTTGCCGCAGACGCTCGCCTGTTCCGGCCGCCAACAGTTTGTCCTGTTCTCCCCATATCACCAAGACGTCCTGCGGAAGCGTCCCCGCGTGGTCCATATAACGTCGAACCTCGGCATCGCGTGCGGGCAAATGACGAATCAAATCCAGCAGCCGCCGCCGATTGGCCGCAGGTCGCATATTCTTTTGATATATCGCCAGCAATTCCGGATCCACGTTCGCCGGGTCCACATAACCCAATGTCGTAACACCCGCGACCAAAGCGTCCGGTGTTATAAGCCGCATTACCACCGGCCCCAGCATCGGCACTCGCACCAACCGATAAAAGGATGGCAGCGTTTGCGGAAAAATCGCCGGATTAAACAACACAATGCGCTCGATACGCTGGGGAAAATCCACCGCCGCCATCAGGCTTAGCCCACCGCCCAGACTTGAACCGCCGATATTAATTTTCTCCAAGCCAAGCGTATCGGCAATGCGCATAATCGCATGAGCCAGCACCGGCAGGCTCATCCCGCCCTCCGGCCAGGATTCTGCGGACGTAAAGCCACTGTAATCCACCACGATCACATCACACACCGGCATAAGATGCCTGCAAATGCCACGGAACGATGCCGGATGCAATCCCAATCCATGCAACAGCAGCAGCACAGGCTTGGGCCTGTTGGAAGATCGCAAAATTTTCAGCGGCATATTCCACTGGCCCTGCGGAACATAATAGGTGACGGCATTGGTCTGCTGCGCATCGAACTCAAAGCGAAACTCGCCAGCCGGCCGCCGCGGCCCCCCGAAGGCGAAAAACCCCATCGGAACCCGCTGGTCATGTTCGGTATTCATATCCTGTGGTAACGCGCCATCCATCATGGAGATTGTATACCACCCACACGGAAAATGACGAAATTCAACGGCATTTCAGGCCCAAATATTTTCATGCGCCAAGTCCCTGTTCCCGTTTCGATGTATAGGCTGTACGTTAGGTATTTGTTTGGTATACTCAGGGGATGAAGAAATGGAAGCACGTATGCATAACACCGGTTTAACGGCCCGCAGTTTTCCCATGCCGACACAAGCTGTGGCCTTGTTGCCCGTACCGTGGCAAACCCTCGGATCAACCATGCTGGGATGGATTCAACAGCGCGGCCAATTGCCGGCAATTATGGAAAAGTTGCCCCGCCACTCTCTGGTGCATTTCCGCACGCCGCGAGCCACCGCTTCCTCGCAGCACACCACCACCGACCAACTCGAGGCCATGTACCAAGCCTGGAGAAACGCCCAAAATATGCCAACGCGGCGGCAGGCGCTAGGCGATCTTACGCAGGCGTTTATGCCCCTGATCCGCGCCACCATCCGGCACTGCCAAATATCCCAACTGGCCGATCGCGCTGACCTGGAACAGGAAGCGTTCGTAGGCCTGCATGACGCTCTGCAAACCTACGATCCCCGCCGCTCGGTAACACTGGCCGGTTTTGTCCGCTGGCGCATTGTCGGCGCAGTGCTGGATGCCCGCCGAAAATGGACGCGCCAATCCCGCCCCAACCGCCTGGGCGATCTGTTGCATGGCGGGTCGGAAAATCCTGTTATGCAAATAGAAAGTATTTCCCAACCGCCCAGTGTGGAATTTGAGGATATGTTCACCGTCCTGACCCGGGGCTTATCCGCCCGAGAAATATTCATCTTGCGCCGCGTGGTTCTGGAAGACCAAACCTGCCGCCAAATCGGCCAACTCATGGGCCTCCACCACGGCCGCGTGGCCCAAATCTACCGTAGCGCCCTGGCCCACCTCCGCGACAACCCCCGCGCCCAACAACTCCTCGCCGGCAGCGCAGGTTACAGGTAACGGGTTACAGGGGACAGTTGTCGCACAAAATAGGAGCGCCCGCGCTTCCACAGAATTCCAGATTTCAATTTCCCGGTCCAGAACTTATCGAACTGTTGTTTTCACCACAGAGGTAAAGGAGGTAACGGAGGATATGGCGTGAGGCCGTTGATGAAATTCAATATTATTTGCACGTTGAAATTCCTCCGTTTACCTCCGCTACCTCTTGTGAATTAACCTCTTCTAAATTCCCCTTTCTAAGTTACAGGGGACCATTCAATGAATAATGAGTAATGAATAAATTATCAGAATTTCAAGTTGCTTAGCCGGCCAGCCCGCTGGCCGTTCGCCCGCTTTCGCACCATGCCGTCCAATTTTTTTAGTTTCTTTTTTTGGAGATATTATCATGACCGACACCCCCGCACCGCGTCTGGAATTAAACCACCTCTTACGGGACATCCCCGCCAACCGTGACCGGATTTATCTGGCCATGTATGACCTTGCGGTATGCAAAGCCAAAAGAATCCATTTCCAAAATGTTCAAGACCGCGAGGACACCGTTTCCGAATCCGTAATGTATGTCATGACCCGCCTGCACAAATACAATTCCCAGCGCCACGCCGCCTGCGCCTACTTCGGCCTCATGCTGCATCGCGAGATGATGCGCTCCGCCCGGAAAATTCAAGCGCGCTACATGACCCATGACGCCGTCTCCCTGTCCCGCAGTGACAGCACCGTTTTAGATTCCGCCCCCGCCCAACACCTGCCCCGCCGCACCGCCGGCCGCTGGCGCGACGCCCAGGTACGCGATGTGCAAGATCGCGACCGCGTCAAAGACGTGCTCGATGAGGCCTTGGACAAAGCCTGCAAATTTGCCCAGGCCTATGGTGCCCAAGACCAGGTGGACGGCCCCCAATTAGCCATCGGCGTTCTGCAACACGTGCGCAAAGCCCTTCTCGGCAGATTCAACCGCATCGAAGCCGACAATCAGGCCGCCCCCGCCCCGATCCCCGAAGGGCCATAGGCGCTAACTTAATTTTACATGCCGCCCTAATGGGTGTATATTTGTCGGTATGAAAAATATGCAGCTATGGACGGCACGAGCGGACGAACA
>JAJZGH010000138.1 GCA_021798635.1 Planctomycetota bacterium
GATTCGTGTTCACCTCAAAAATCCCGGCATTTATCGCTTAAGCCTCTATCTGTTCAATAAGGACGGCCACATTTTATACAACCGCCAGCGGGATTGGCTTGTTGAAGTCTATCCGTTGCCCCAGAGCTATTGCCGGGCCATGACCCGACCGGTGCTTTCAGCGATGGTATTTCCCAAAAATCCCGCCGCGCAGCAATGGGCCAACTGGGCCATGGCGGCGACGCCATTGGCGGAAACCCGCGCTATGAATATCTGGAATCCGGTGTACACAAGATTCGCCATTGCGGGTCCGGGTCAATATATGGTGCGTATTGTGCGCGGCTCAAGTCTGAACACGGAGATCAGCGGGATATTTATCGACAAGGCCGACGCCAAACCAACACCAATTGACCGCCAAGCCATGCCGTGCCTGTGGGGCGTCAATTACCTCCCTCCGGAGATGCCAATCAATTACACACAAAGCAGCAAACTTGTTGATGCAGTTTCAACTTGGCACCTGGCCAAAGACGCCTTCGGCAATCTGGGCCTGGCCGCCCGCTGGCCAGCGCGGCTATTTGCCTACCGCCTCGCCGCAGCCAACCACGCCCCGAAAGCCCTGCTGGCCCGCTGGCGATGGCGGTTGGACATCTGGAAAAAACGGGATCGCGATCTATTTGATACCAACATGAACAAGGCCTTCCACGCCATGCTGGCCCAATGGAAAGGGCTGAAGCAGTTCATGGCAAAGAACCATTACCTAATGCCAAATTCAGGAGAACTTGGAAATGGATAAGATCGGGGAAACGCTAAATGACCGTGGCTCGTACCGGCCATCAACAGCGACGGAGCTCGGCGTGGCCGCCGTTATGCTGGTGCTTCTGTTGTTCGTAGCAATTACGCGCTCCGGCCCGGTGCCTGGCACCGTATCCCTTACGGTGACCATGCCAAAGTTTTCTCCTCCAGTAGTGGAGGTGGGGAGTTCGGCGACAACGACCCTCGGCGCGGAGATCGGGAACGACTACAGCCCGCCCGTGCCAACCCCCGATGAGGGGGCACTTTCGAAAATATACAAATGGTCTCTAACCGTGCTACACTCTCCTACCGCAGCGGGATCGTTCACTGACGCTGGCCCACCGGGACCGAAGTTGAACTATAATTACAGCCCGAACCCGCTGCCATCGTCGGGGTCGATTCCGTTAACATTCACCCCGCTGATCGCCGGGTACTGGCATGTTTCCGCGAGTTGCACTGTGACGGTTAAAGACACGAAGAATTCAAATTTAGTGTGGCAAGGCAGCGGTAGCGCTGGGCCGGTTGATTTGACGAGCTATGAGCTGGACATCACTTACACCGGGCCAGTGGTCGGTGCCGCTCCCGACAGCGGCACGGTGGTGACAAATAAAACGCAGAACGTCCACGCCGGTTGGCCGATAGTTGTAGCCGCGAGCTTTGCCCCGACCGACGTGAACGTGACGTATTCCTGGGCCGTGGCTGGTAGTACGGGTTCTCCAGCGACCGCAATCAAAGGTTTTGCTGTCACCCCCGACGCTGCAATGTTCTACGATTCGCGCAAGACCGGTTTCCAAGGCCAGCCGACCGCGACCACGACCGACTCGGTCGTGCCGTTGTCGGGATCGAATCTTTCGCAGCAGGCACCCCCGACATTTTTTTTTACTGACTCCGCACCGCACACGGTCTCTTGTAAGGTTCCGTTCGCCGGGCTGAATCCAACGGCAACGACAACCTTCCAAGTGGGCAAGCCGAGCGTTGAACTTACGACCACGACAGCGGCCACGGGGGCTAACCTCTACCAAGTCAACGGCGATATCTTGTTTGGCCTTATGGGTGCGAGTGGGGAGTTTGGGATTACCTTCAATGCGCCCACGATTCCGCAGGGTTACGCCGGTTCACTTGAATGGATACAGACCTATGACATGGACCGTAGTGAACAGTACTACAACGGCGAATATGTTACTTATACCGGGACGGGATTGGACAGTTCCTTCCCCTATGAAGCAGTTCTGCCCAGTGGCTCGCCCGTCGATTCACCGTCATCGGGGTACACGCCCTCGCAGTTCTATACTGTGGAGTTGGGCACCGTTAACGACCAAGCAACAATGTGGATGATGTACCAACCCAAGGCGGGTGGATCGATCCTCGTCCCATTGGATAAAGTCGACTGGGACTGGGGTGGCCATTACGGATCGACACCCTCCGGTGAGCCGTTCATATCGGGCGTTTACAATTCCCTTGATCCAGCGGGCAGTGCTACCAACGACTACCCGCAATGGACGCAGTTCGCCGGAGACAACGTGACGACTACGAATTAGAAACTGGCCTACGGCCGTCCCCAGCACGGCCGCGAGCAAATGATTTAATCAGAAAGGCTAACGCGATGAAATTCATGAACTTAAATAAACTTCCGGATCCCCGCACAATACCCCTAATGGTTGCACTGGCTCTGTCGGGCGCGCAGTGTCCGCCCACTGTGGCGGAGATAACCCCGGACTTCATGAAGGGTGTCCTTTCCGGCGCGATAAAGACGCGGCCGCTTCCCGGCACGCTCGCCGCCAATCCTGTGAAGGGTATTGCGATTCATATAAAGCCCTTGGATTCCAGGTTCCCGATTGGCGGCGGTGTGACATTGAAGGAGTCATTCCGCAACACCGGAACGCAGCTTGCCTCCATCGGATTCAGTATTCCATGGACCGGTTCCTTGCAGAAGTGTTTGGTCATGGGCCCAACACAACCTGTGGAACGAACGAGGCTTTCTCGTTGGTGGCCCGCTGGTTATCGCGCTTTTATTTTCCACACCTCACTGGCCGTTAGGACGATAGGGGCGGGCCGAGAGGTGGGCCGGCCCGGTGTGTTGTTGCCCGGCTCAATCTTTGATATGACGGTGCCTGGCAGGTACCATATCTGCACGGCTATTGGCCCGACGAAATCGAATCGGATCGAGGTTGTGGTGTTGTCTCCGAACGTCGATAAGCATCCGCTGCATCCAGTGGTGCCACTGTCCAATGGAACGCCCCACGCCATTGCTTGGGGCAAACCTTGGCATGGCCTTATGATTCGAGTTTACCAAATTACCTCCAGGAAAAGGCACGCAGAGACTGGCTTCAGGTTGCGGGTGATGATCCGTAACCGCAATAGCAGTCCAACTGCCATCAGACTGGTGGGTGTTGCAGTGGAGGATTTTGCAAAAATGCGCATTTACGGTCCGAAAGGTACTTATTCCAATGCTCGAAAAGGGAAGAAAGTTAACCTCACTAATATCCCAGTTCCATTGACCGCTTATGGCAAGCTGCTTGCGGGCGGAGGTGGGACGAAAATACATAAAGAAAGTTTCAACATTCCACCGAGGGCCACATACGAATACGCGCCTGTGATAATACCGAATGCAGCCTACGACCTGTCATTGCCGGGACGGTACCGATTGCAGGTGGAACTCGCGGGTACGCATTGTTGGTCAAATTTCGTGTTCCTTGGCCGACAGCTTTCAACAGGTGAGGCTGGCAGCAGAGGAAAGTGAGGGCATTCCAAAGGGTGGCAATCCGGGGTGCAATAATTTCGCAATGAGCACGCCTCTCGGCGCAGAGCGGCCCGCAGTGCCGACGGCTGCAGCGACCACGCTCACGCGTCGCCGTGGCGCTGAACTACGCGGGGCCGATCACGGTGACCGCAAACATGGGATCGTTCTCACCCAATCCTGTTGAAGTTAATAATCCAGCTACTGCAAACCTTTCGGCCAGCTATAATTCACCCTCGGGTGTGTCGGAAGGTGACCTTTCCGCGCAGTATGATTGGTCGGTTGCCAATGTGCAGTACAAGGCCCTACAGGCCGACTCCTTTGGCTCCGCGCCATCGGGAAGTTATACTGATTCCATAAGCCCGACGCAGCCGTCAACATCGTCGAGCGCGACGCTGACGTTTACCCCGCTGATCGCGGGCTATTGGCAGGCTTCCATGAGTTGCTCCGTGACCGTCATCGACGTCCAAACCGCTCAATATTGGGGCGGCAGCGCCAACGCCGGGCCGGAAGATTTGACCAGCTATACACTGGACATCACCTACACTGGGCCGGTGGTCGTCGGCAGTACGGTGACAACCGACAACGGCACGGTGGTGACTAATGAAACCCAAGATGTTCACGCTGGGTGGCCGATTGAGGTCGGAGTGTCCGTCGCGCCTTCCGATCTGGCAAATGAATTCGATTGGACGATCGACGGTGCCGGGGGTAATGGGTCGGCGGCCATTGCCGGGTACTCCCACACGACGCAGATCGCCACGGTGGACGCGCTTGGCCAGCAATATGGTTATAGTGTTCTCTACTACTACACGGCCTCGGGGAGCCACGATGTCACAGTGACAACAAAAAATGGATACGAGGTACCGTCGGTGTGGACCAAGTTCAGCGTGGTGAAACCGACAAGCGCGATGTCAGCCAGCTACCAATACGCGACGCAAATCGCACCGGCGAATGGCGGCGTAGCAGATTACATTTACCTGGAGGCGGTTGCCGCGCTTGCGGGACCGAGCCTTGCACAGTCTGGGATTGTCTTCTCACATCCTTTGGTCCGTGGCGCGTCTGCCGGTGATGGCACCGCCTTCCGAGGTGCCAGCTACTTTGTCCAGGTGTACACCGGGGATCAGGAATGGTATGGCATACCACCGGTCGCAAACTTTCCCTACGCGGGGTCTGGCCTGGATGGTACCGACCCATACGGCCAGAACGTGGTTGTTGACGGCGCCGATTACCAAGGGGACAGCCCGGCGTTACCAACTGACAGGTCTCCGAACAAGATAAACTACTCATCATTAACGGTTAACGATTCACCGCAGATGTGGGTCATGTATACCCCTGCGGCGAGCGGGTCAATTGATGTTCCCATTGACTCTGCGCCGTGGCGCTGGGGCGGAACCGTAAGCTGGGACGCGAACACCAGCACTTGGACCCTGGCCAGCCCGTCTCCCGCCGCACCCAGTAAGTTCAGCGGGCCAGCTACAGGCAGCTACCCAGTCTGGGATGGCGTTTGGGTGCCGGAAGCGCCACCGCAATGACGCTATTACAAGGAGTTATTCTATGAGGAACGGTGTTTTTCCGTTTGCCGCAACCGCGACACTCTTAACCGCTCTAATGGGCCACGCAGGGATGTCGCGGGCAGGGCCAGACAGCCACGTTTTAATCAGGGTCGCGGTGACGCCGAAGACGACTGTCTCGGGATATCCAGCTTCAGTGACGATTTCCCTGATCAATCGCTCGAAACATCCTCTTCGGTTCGTGAACTCTGGTGGGGCTTGGCGCTTTTTCGAGTGCGAACAAGTTGGACCAAGCGGCCAAATGGTCAGAATCCCGCGTACGCGCTGGGGGCGTATGATGGTAGGGACACTCATGCCCTTGGGTGGCCCCATTCGCCCAACCCACCAAATACCTGCGGCGACATCCAAAGTTTGGGGACATCCACTGCCATTGGCGAGGTGCTATGATTTGACGCTACCCGGAACGTACGACCTCCGTCTACTTACACAGCGGCCAATTTATCTGGTAAATGGGCCCATCCACGCGTACGTCAGCAAGGGGGGAAATCTTCACGCTGTAACGACCCGGGGATCGTTATATTTGCCCTCATTCGAAGAATCCGTGAAAGCATTCGGAGCCGCAAAAGCTATTCCCGAGGGAAGAGCCTACAGCAACCTGCTTGAGGTGAAGGTGCTGCGACCGGTCGTGCGGCAGCCGCACTTACGGGCGTTGGCTTCGGCGGGGCCCGCGCCTGAAATAGAAAATGCCACAGTGCCGAAAGGTATTTTGTTATCGATTGTCCGGGTCCCGATTCACGGCCACGCGTTGCCCGTATTAACGGAGATCACCATTTCTGCTAATAAAAAGCCGTTGAAGGTACACCTCACGGGCAATCCCTTGATCGATTTTTACGACGTGCAAGTCGATGGCCCCGACGGCCTGAACGGTACTGAATTGGCAAAAAAGCCGACGCCACATTATATTCCAATTCCGAACTGGAACTCAGTTCCGCTAACTGCCTATGGAAAGTGGCTGGCGAAACACAAGTTATCGAAGGCCTCTCGATGGAGGACGTATACACTTAAGCAGGGCACCGTCTATAAATACACCGGGCCGGTAAATCTTTCGTGCCGGTTTGATATGAGCCTTCCCGGGGTCTACCATGTTCGCTTCCGCCTGGCGCGTACGCACACTTGGTCGCCATGGGCGAAAATAACCGTTCCTGCGCGTTGACGCATGCGAGGGCATTTTTCGCCGTCCCGCTGGTCAACGCGCAAAAGAAAATCCTGCAGGCTGACACCTTTGGCTCCGCGCCATCGGGCAGTTATACTGATTCCATAAGCCCGACGCAGGCGTCAACATCGTCGAGTGCGACACTGACGTTTACGCAGCTGATCGCGGAGTACTGGGCAGTTTCAGCGAGTTGTTCCGTGACCGTGAGCGACATAAAACCCATCAGGGATGGACCGCCTGGGCCAAATGGCAATTAGCGAATAAACTCCTTGGTGTCGGCTGGCTTCAATGGTAAGCTATGGGCTGGAAATGGACGGGTGGGCATGCACGGAGATGAATCCTATGGCCAAGGCGAGTGTTGATCCGGCGGAGTTGCGGCGGTTTGCGCAGGGGCTGATGCAGTTTAATAATGATCTGGAAGGGCTGATGTCGGGATTAAATTCCCGACTGCGGTCCCTGGAATCAAGCTGGCGCGACCAGGAGCAACAGAAATTTGCTGAAACCTTTGATCAGGCGGCCCAGTTTCTGGGGCGCTTCATGGAATCCTCCACCGAACATGCCAAGGTTCTGATGAAAAAAGCTCAACATATAGAAAAATATCTGAACGAGCGATAGGACAGAATATGGCCGAGAGCGCTCGCGTTGAATCTGTGGATTTGCTGACCGACTTTCAAGCGGTGCTGTGGAAGTTTCAGGCCACCGCCAATGCCTCCCTGGAAGATGCCGATTCCGAACTGCGGCGCACCATGCTCTGGCTGGAAATTGAACAGGAAAGCTTCTGGAAAGATCAAACACGCAAACGCCAAACCGCCGTTGAACGGGCCAAAGAGGCGGTTCGTATGAAGAAACTTTTTAAGGATCATTCCGGCAGGCCGCTATCCGCCATTGAGGAGCAAAAAGAATTACAACGCGCCGTGGTCCGGTTGACCGAGGCCGAACAGAAGTTGGCCAATGTGCGGCGCTGGACGCGGGCGTTACAAAAAGAGGTGGAACTATATAAAGGTTCGGTACAGCGCCTTGCCACCAGCGTGGAATCGCTGGTGCCTGCGGGCGTAGCGCATCTGGAACGGCTGGTCGCGGAATTGCAGGCATACGCCGCAATTGCAGGCCCCGGCAGTGTGAGTTCCGAAAGCGCCGGGCAGTTTATGGCTGTCCCTGCAACGGATGGCGCGGTGATGTCCCGCGGAGCGCAAGGGCCGGAAGATCAGGCCGCTAAGCGCGCTGAAAATGAACCGGTACTTCCCAGCCCCGACGAGCGTCGCACGGCATTGCCGCAAAAAGATTGGCCCTTTTCCACACCGAAATTAACTGATCCGCAGCGGAACGCCCTTGACGCGCTTATCCATGATGGCGGAACGTTAAATGGGGAGGCGAAAGTAACTTTCGCGCCATCAACGAATAACGAATCGCGCATGCTGATGCTGGTGCACAGCCAGCCGCTATCACCTGATGACACGGGCTGGAGCCTTGCTCCGCTGGATAAAGCCCCCGGCCCATGGCGGTCGATTACACTGGCCGAGATTGAACAAGTAACTCCGGAGTGGCTTAAAATTCTGAAACTCCCGGTGGGCTTTTCGGTTATATTGAATGCTCAGGGAACCGCAGAGATTAAAGACCCCCAGGGGCGGGATGTCGGCACGCAGCGAAAGTAAACGTACCAGCCTGTCGCTGCGAAGTTGAAAAATGGTGCAAGAACAAGGCGGGCTATTTTATGGGCGTTTATGAAGGACGCGGGCAACTGGGCAAGGCACTGAATCACCTGCAGCTAAGCTGGGAGGAAGTGAAATTCGGCTGGAATGATGCGGCCAGCGCCCGTTTTGAAAAGAAATTTCTTGAACCGCTGGCTACCGACCTCCACGCGGCCGCTAACGCCATGGAGCATATCGCCATGGTGCTTACACAGGTGCGTCGCGATTGTCAGTAAATTCGTGGTGAGGCTTTAATACCCATGACCCAGTTACATCCGCAGTCTGATCCACCCGTTTCCTCCTTGCCGCAAAAGCATGGTGCCCCATGTCCTCAGCGGGACACGCAGAGAACCATTTTGCGCGATCTGCTGGCTCTGGCTGTCCAATGTGCCACGCAGGAAGGGCAATTTTTGCGGCAATTTCGCGGCGCCAATGATCAGGCCAAAAAAGATCTCAACAACACACTGACGCAAATCGAGAGCCAATATTCAACAGAGGTTGAAAAACTCGCTGCGCAACGTGAACGCACCCTGGAGAAAATTGCCGCCGATTATCAGGAGCGTCTGGTCCAGTGTGCGGAAGAATATAATCAGGCGCAAGCGGGCATGAAATGGGAACATACCGAGGCCCAGCGAAAAGTCCGCAATCAGATCGAAGAAGCTAAATGGCTGGCCGAAGGAGAAGTTGAAACAGCACGCAATCAGATCCGTGCGGAAGATGAAGAGCTAAGCAAAGTGTTCCAGGAGCATGAACAGGCTCTGTCAGAAGTAGCGCAATCCGCAGCGGCTTTGATGGCCCGCTGTTTCCGTCGCCCGCCGCCGCCAGCGGAAACGCCGGGCGCTGCGGCACTTGCCGGTCAGGACCTGCGGGCCGCGATGGTCACGCAATTGGAATCAGCCCGGAGAGAATTGGCCGCCCTGCGCGGATTGTTGCTGCCACGGCTGGTTTACGGCGTTACGCCATGGATCTTTCTGGTATTGCTGTGTGCAGCATCTGCGGGAGTGGCTTACGGCCTGTCCGGTTCGGCCCCGGTGCAGGTCAACGTGATTGCCATGGCGGTGGGGGGGGCCTTGGTGGGTGCGGTTATTCTGGGACTCGTGCTGCGCTCGTGGGCTAAAGCCAACTTGCTGGCGATCAATCAACCGCTGAATGCCGCCATTGCTGCAGCGAGACAGGCGGCCAAGGAACACGCGGAACTGGTAGCCCAGCGGCATGAGGCCTACTTTGCCGACACGCGCAACAGAGCGTTACGCGAGTTGCAGGACCTGAAACAAAAGGCCGTCGGAGCTGCACAAACCATTGAGGGCCGCCGCGCCGGGCAGCATCAGGAATCACAACAGCAGTTCGATAAGAGCAACGCTGATAGTGAAGCGCACCGCGCCGCCGCTGTCGGGGCCGCCCAAGAGCAGAGCGATTCTCAAAATCAGGCCCTGCAGCAGCAGCATGATGCCGATGTTCTCGCGGCTCAACGTCGATACGATGACTCTCTGGCGGAAAATCGGCGGCGCTATGATCAGTCCATGGTGGATTTGAAAAACCGGTTGAAAAGCGGGTTGGCGCACACGCAGACGGCCTCGCCTGATGAACACACAAATGGACATGCGTCTAAGGTAGAGAATGGTAACCCGCCCGCCCCGCAGTCCTGGGAAAACTGGACGCCGTCCAACCTGTTTCCGAAAGTCATCCGCTTCGGTGAGTTTGTGGTGGACCTCAAAAAGGCCGTGGCTGCCGGTGTTAAAGGTGATGCGGTAAAGCTGGAATTCCCGCAAGCGTTTACCGCGCCGGCAATGCTGGAATTTCCCTTTGGTGCCTCCATGCTGGTGCGCTACGATCGTACCGGCCGGCCCGCAGCGCTGCGGATGCTGCAATCCGTGATGATCAGCATTCTTACGCAATTGCCGCCGGGCCGGGCCAGATTTACTATCATTGATCCCGTGGGATTAGGGCAGAATTTTGCGGGGTTCATGCGGCTGGCGGATCATGATGAGGCGCTGGTGGGCGGGCGAATCTGGACGCGGCCGGAGCAAATTGAACAGCGGCTGTCGGATCTCACGGAACACATGGAAACAGTCATTCAAAAATACCTGCGGAATGAATTTGCCACCATTGATGATTACAACGCGCAGGCCGGTGAACTGGCCGAGCCATACCGGTTTGTCGTGATTGCTGATTTTCCAACTGGTTTTGAGCGGGATACCCTGCGCCGGCTGGCCAGTATTGCCGCGACCGGCGCGCGTTGCGGTGTATATCTGCTGGCAGCCGGTGATATGCAACTTCCCGCAACCTCCGCAGCGCAGCTGGAGGATATTGCCGCGCACGGGGTCAATGTTATGCAGAAGGGGGAAGCATTCGGTTGGAAGGATGAGGTGCTGGGCCAGTTTCCATTGTCACTGGATCAGCCGCCCGGCGAGGATGTGCTTACACCCTTATTGGATAAAATCGGTTTGGCTGCCAAAGCCAGTCAGAATGTAGAAGTCTCCTTCGATACCATCGCGCCGGCTGATGAGGAATTCTGGACGCTCGACAGTGCCGACGGCCTGGCTGTCCCGATCGGCCGCATGGGTGCCACGCGGCTGCAGATGTTGCGCCTGGGCCGGGCCATGGCGCAGCATGGGCTGCTGGCCGGAAAGACTGGTTCCGGCAAATCCACCCTGCTGCATGCGATTGTGACAAATCTGGCCATGTGGTATTCCCCGGACCAAATTGAGCTTTATCTGATTGACTTCAAAAAGGGCGTGGAATTTAAAACCTATGCCACGCATTACCTGCCTCATGCGCGGGCGATTGCCGTGGAAAGTGATCGCGAGTTTGGGTTAAGCGTTCTGGAACGCCTGGACGTGGAATTGGGCCGCCGGGGCGAATTATTCCGCAAAGCCGGCGTGCAGGACCTGCCTTCTTATCGCCGCAGTTCCGGAGCACAAAACCTGCCCCGGACGCTGCTGGTGATTGATGAATTCCAGGAATTTTTTTCCGAAGATGACAAACTGGCGCAACAGGCCGGCTTATTGATGGATCGCCTGGTGCGGCAAGGCCGAGCCTTTGGCATTCATCTGCTGCTGGGATCACAGACAATTGGCGGTACTTCCGGATTGGCCCGCAGCACCATCGGCCAAATGGCAGTGCGTATTGCATTGCAGGTCAGTGAAGCCGATTCGCAGATTATCCTTGGAGATAATAACTCGGCGGCGCGTCTGCTTTCCCGCCCGGGTGCTGCCATTTACAACGATGCCGGCGGTCTGGTGGAAGCCAACAGCCCGTTCCAGGTGGCGTGGCTGCCCGATGAAAAGCGGGAAATTTATCTGGATCGAATCAGTGTTCGGGCCAGGGCCGCTGCCGTCCACCACGAGCCACCGGTCATTTTTGAGGGCAACGCTCCTGCGGATGCACAGATGAATAAGCAACTGACCGCTCTGCTGGCCGGCGGCAGACCCACCGATATTCCAACCTCGGCCCGGGCCTGGATTGGCGAGCCTGTCGCCATTAAAGAGCCTACGCTTTTGACCCTGCGGCGGCAAAGCGGCTCCAATGTTCTGCTGGTCGGGCAGCAGGAGGAACAAGCCCTGTCGCTGATGGTCTGGTCGTTAATTTCTCTGACGGCGCAGTACCCCTCTGGTGGGGCAAAATTTTATATCATGGATGGGCTGGCGGCAGATTCCCGCCTGGCCGGAACATTTGAACGACTCCAGCCCGCACTGGGGCCGGACGTGCAAATAGTCGAATGGCGAAGCATTGGAGATACCATCCACGCGGTCAATCAGGAAGTTCACCGTCGGCTGGCTGAAGAGTCACCCAATGCCCCGGAGATATTTATTTGTATCTACGCTTTGCAGCGGTATCGCATGTTGCGGAAAAGCGAAGACGACTTCAGCTTCTCCATGTCGTCGGGCGATGAGGCCAAAGCCCCCAACCCCGGCAAGGAATTCGGCGAAATTCTGCGTGACGGCCCGGCGGTTGGAATCCATATATTAACTTGGGTTGATACGTTAGCGTCCCTGGAACGCACGTTTGAACGATCGGCGCAGAGAGAATTTGATAACCGCGTACTCTTTCAAATGAGTGCCGCCGATTCCAGCAGTTTAATCGATTCGCCCGCCGCCAATAATCTCGGCTTCTACCGGGCGTTATCCTGCAGTGAGGAACAGGGCGTCATGGAAAAATTCCGTCCTTATGCCCTGCCCGGGGCGGTATGGATTCAAAGCCATCAACGGGAAAAATAATGTCAAACCTGGTGCGGAAGCTGCCGAAACAGGCCGTGGAAGACGATTTCGCGGCACCTCGGTTGGGAATTATCCAGGAGCCTGTCCAAGTAATCGCCGCGATGGGCCGGCGTGACCTGTTGCTCCCATGATGTGCCTTCCAGGCAGCAGGATCGATGGTCGGTTGGAAAAAAGAGAAAAACTGGCTGCGTCCCCGTTTTCCTTTCCATTCATGCACGACCAGCGTGGCTGGCCCGGCGGCCGCCATGGCACCGGGCAGGGTCGCCGCCGCCAATAAAACCGAGGCACCCATCTTGATAAAAAATTTCATTGAGGATACCTCCGCGATGACGTAGCCGGGCCGACAATGATCGCACCATTATGGTAGGCACATCCGAC
>JAJZGH010000139.1 GCA_021798635.1 Planctomycetota bacterium
TCTCCGGAGATTATCCACTACGCCGAAACCTTTGGGCACCACATCTATATTAGCCGCGAAATGCTGCTGGTGGTACTGCTGCGTCCATTTGGGGAACCTGCTGTCAGACGTCGTAAAAACTGTGCGCACAAATATAGCATTTCAATAAAATGTGCTTAATTTATTCTTGCATGTTGCGCTGGATTAAGTGTTGGATCATTATTGCTGTTATGTGGTAGCAAAGAATCGGTCCGCCGGTCGAAAACAAAAATATAGAACGATTCTTCGTAATTATGGTGGTGCGCACATAAAGTGACACTATACGAGCATCGCATTTCCGAAGCTTGTGGGGAGATAAATTTGTAGCCATCCCTCATTATTTTAAATCAATGGCGTATAAAATTGCTTGATTTCTATCAAAATGCGGACCGGAGGAAGGGAATCGCAATAGCCATTAAATCCGCGACAAATGGTAACCAATAATTGTGCGCACGAAAATGCTGGCAACAGATTAAATAAAAATTAGAAAATCGTTGATTTTGTACTTGACATGTGCGCCAACGTGTTGTACACTATTATCAGAATAAGTAATTCGGCTTTTTGGGCGGTTGTCTGTTCGCCATTCATTTTGAAAAAGCCGGGGTAGATTTGTCCGCACCGCAGTGCCTCCTCTGGGCATTGCGTGGCGGAAGAGTTCATTGAGAGTTTTTGAAAAGTTTGCAGTGTCCGCTTCATTTGCAATTCGGTGTGTTGCCGGAGGCGAATAATGGAGCAAGCTATTTTTTAAGGAGTGAGAACTATGATTCTCAAATCAAACGGTTCACTATTGGCAGCGGCGGCATTATTCGGTGGAGTAATGGCGGTCGCGGGGGCGGCCCACGCCACGAGCATTGGTGTGCAGTTCCTCGATGCCACAAATGGCTTCGGGGATAATCCTGTTACCGGTTCTGTGGCTGGTGCAGGGGGTTATACGCAGAGTGTTTGGAACGAAGTCAAGATTGCGGATCATAACGGCAGTACGATCAGCCAGACGACGTATCCATGGACGGCAACGGGATTGGCTGTCAAGGACTCCTCCGGTGCCACCAGCGCTATCACCTTTTCTTACTCGTCTGTCGGGACACAGGCCACCAACACGTATTACACATATCCGCAAACTCCCCCTGTGACCGCTCAGGAAAAGCTGCTTTCCGGGTCAATTATTTCCTTTGGTGCGGGCGGATACGCGCAGTTCGGGAGCGTGCCAACGGGCAACTACACCTTGGTAGCATATGTGGCCAGCCAGTTCGGAAATGGCCCAAACGGTACCAGCGGTGAGGTTGCCGGGTTCTCCGTGAACGGCACCGGCGCCCTGCAAACCGGTGAGCAGGATGGCGAGGATTTTACCCTCAGTGGAGACTCTTTTTCGACCAGCTCATCGCCGACCAGCGGTACCAACGTTAATTATCTGGTTTTTCAGAATGTGACGCCGGATAGTAACGGAAATATCACTCTGAATTTCAAAAATATAAGCGGTACTGCCGCATCGTTAGACGCTGTGCAGCTTATAGAGCCTCCTCCAGCCTCCACGCCGGAACCCGCTACGTTGGGGTTGTTTCTAGCCGGCGGATTGGCGTTGGTGATTGCCAAGCGTCGGCGAAGCGGATCGGGAAACCTTTGAACCTGTTGTGATGATGTTCCTCCATGCCGGCGTGGCCATGGCGCTGTGTCGGCATGTTGGGACATCATCTTTTTCGGTCCAACTGCCGGGGATGTTGGCGTGCCAGCAGTGTGGCTTAACCCAAGTCGGCGCGGCTACATTCTGGCTTACCGCGGGAGAAATGTGCACCCATGGGCTCATTAAATAATCTCTGCTCTCTACGGCATCAAGCTTCGGCAGCGTTGCTGGTTGCCGCAGTAAGTTTTAACATGTATCCGGCCTTGGCGACCGCAACGGACTACCACGTCAACCCGAATGCTGTGACGCAAGGTGACACGTTTAATAGTCTGCAAGCCGCAATTAACGCTGCCCCGGCTGGAACGGCGGCCGACCCTACGCGACTGTTCCTGTCGCCGGGTGTGTACGATTCCCAGGCTATCACGATATCCGGAGGTAAACCTTATCTGGATATTATCGGTGGCGGGGCGAGCGCCACCGACACGGTCATCGAATATGGGCTGAACGCCGATTCAGTCGTGAATGGCGCAACGGTCGGCACGGGCGGATCAAGCAGCGTAAATTTATTTGCCAATGATTTCACAGCCTCGAATGTGACCTTTGCCAATACGACTTCCCAACCAGCGCCCGGTGCCGCCACGGTCCAAGCCCTGGCCGTTCTAAGCGAGGGCGATCAGGAGGCGTTTAACAATTGCAACTTCATCGGATTTCAAGATACGATGTATCTGGCTAACGGTCGCAGCTATTTCCAAAATTGCTTTATTAACGGCACGGTGGATTATGTATTTGGAAACGGCACTGCGGTGTTTCAAAATTCCACGCTCAACAGTGCGGGCAACGGTGGGGGCGGGGCATCTGTTGTGACCGCTGCCAACACCGCACCGACCACAGCAGTTGGCTTCGTATTCCTTAATTCTACGCTTACCGGCAACCCGACACCGCTAAGCGAGGGCGGCAATCCGGCCTATCAGTCAGGTGTGCCAAACGGCAATGCGTTTCTTGGGCGGGCGTGGCAATATCAGACATCCAATGCCAGCGTGACGTATATCAATACGAAAATGGGGCCGGTGGTAAATTCTCAGGGCTGGATTCCTTTTGACTCCAATGAAACGCCAAGCAACCAGAGTCCGCGATTCTCCGAGTACAACAGCATGGACGCCAACGGCGCGCCGTTGAGTGTTTCTTCGCGGGTTCCTTGGTCGAACCAACTCTCTTGGGCGGGAAAAGCCAATCCCCTTGCCAATGCCGCAAATTATACTCTCAATAATATTTTTGGCCCGGAGACATTCTGGGGTTCGCAGTACACGGGAACATTTTCCGTTAACGGGACTTGGAACCCCTTAACCCAGATTTCCACCACAGCCGTGCCGGATCCTGCGGCCTTCGCCACCCTGTTTACGGGCGCACCGCTGGTGCTGCTATTTCGCCGACGGCCACGGGCGCGTTTATAAACTCTGGATCCTGATATTTTTGCTTATGTGAGCGAAACGAATCATGGACAGCACACCTTCCCTTCCTAGGCATGACGCTACGGACGGTTCGTCCGGCTTGAGCTTCACGGATTCTTCGTTGCGCTTGCCTGATACGTTGAAACTTCCGGCTGCGGAGGGAAATGTCACCATTCATTTCCGCACCGAAGAGCCGGCAGCAGAGCCCCTCTTGCAAAAACCAAGAACTTCTCGTATGTTTTCTCCCATGTCCAAGGCACCGAATCAGACTCTTATCGCCCGGCAGCTTAATTTAGCCCCCGGTACGGTGTCGCGCGCATTGCGCCAGCAGCCCGGAATTAAATCCGAAACGCGGGAGCGGGTTTTGAAACTGGCGCAAAAACTTGGTTATACCGTCCGCCTGCGTGGCAAAGCGGCCGTGGAAGCGGAAGCCTGCTATCTTGGGGTTCTGGTGCAGTCTCCGGAAAGCAGTTGGACCCACACACGGTATCTGGTTGGCTTAAGTGAAGCGGCCGCCGCCATGAACGTTACGCTTATTGTACATCATGTATCCTTTCAAGATTGCCTAAATATTGTCCACGCGGACCGACAGCCGCCGGCCATGCGTGACGGCCGAGTAAAAGGGCTGTGCCTGGTTCATCGCTGGCCGGAAGATGTAGCGCGGCAATTGGCGGAAAAATTTGCCTGCGTTTCCGTGGTACATTTCTACCCCGGTGCCAAAGTGGACCTTGTGGATATGGACCATCGCGGTGGTATGAATGTCCTGGCGCAGCACCTCTACGGCCTTGGCCACAGAAAAATCGGCTATTTTGGCTACTGCGGTGACATGTCATGGTCCCGCGCCCGTTATGCCGGGTATGTGGAAGCTATGACTAAACTGCGATTGGAATTAAATCCGGCCTGGGCCATGGAATTTGGTCCGGAGGTTTTTGAACAGCGACTGGTACCGGCAACGGCACCGGAACAGGCTTTACGTTTAATTAAGTCAGGTGTACGCGCCTGGATGGCCACCAATGAGTGGGCGGGGCAGATGCTGGCACAAATTGTCCGCGATGCCGGCCTGCGTGTGCCGGAGGATGTATCGATTACGGGCTTTGACAATACCGATACGGTTCCTCGACCGGTGGTGCAATTAACATCCGTGGGTGTATCACTTTCCGTGATCGGTACGGCCGCCATTCAGAGACTTAACCAGCGCCTCGCCAACCCCGACGAGCCGCGGCAGAATATCCTGTTCGATGTTGAATTTGTTCCCGGCAACTCCACCGGACCGTTGAACGCCTGAGCGGCTGCTGCGCCGCGCATCAAGATACGTCATTGGTTTCCCCACATTTCTACAAATTGGTGGTACAATACCTGCATGGTTGAAAGTATTTCCAATGTTCCAGGTTTGGCGCTGGGTGGCGGTGTGTGGGTAGACCGGCAGCGGTTGCAGTTCGGCTTTTCGCGATCCAGCGGCCCGGGCGGCCAAAATGTCAACAAAGTCAATACCAAAACCGATCTGCGCGTGCATCCTGATGATCTGCACGGCCTGAACGTCAAAGCTCGATTACGGCTCATTCAAGCCGTGGGCCGCCGAGTTGATGCCGCCGGTGCCATCGTGCTGATAAGCTCCAATCAACGCACACAGGAAGCCAATCGCCGCGCGTGCGTCGAAAAACTGAAAACGTTGGTTTCCGAAGCGATGGTGGAACCTAAGAAACGTCGCAAAACACGCCCCACCAAAGCCAGCAAAACCCGTCGTCTGGATTCCAAGCGCGTACGCTCCGATGTAAAACGCGCCCGCCGCGTTCCGGCGGAATAAATTTTATACGGATGTTTCTGCGTGGCCCTTTTCGAACAGCAACGCCTTGTGTTCCTGTTCGTGCAGGTTGTTAAATCTCTTTTTCAGATCTTCCATCCCGGGTTTATACGTCGGAAACTTCACGCATATTTGCGCCAGTAATTCAATCTCGGCGGCAAAATCCGCCAAGTGGATCGTCTCGCTGGCAATCATCGGCCCGGCGGATGGAATACCATGATCGGCACCCGTGGCCGGAGTCTCGAGCATGTTGTGATAATTTCCAAGGGCCAGGCAGACTGCGCCGGTTTCATAACCGAAGGCATGGAACACTGTAGAATCGCAGGTGCCGCCGTCCATTAAGGCCCGTTGATATCGGAATTCTGAATCCTCATCGGCCACGCCGCCGGCGGTCATGGCCATGAAGCGCGTCAACGCCGGGCTGAAGGTGCTGGTGCGGTCTCCCACACGAATCACCGGTCCGGCTCCCTGAACGGCCTGGGCCGTAGCCCGGCTGGTTTCCAGCCCTATGATGGCACCGTTGCGGGGAATTAAGCGCTGTCGCGCCGCTACGATGGCCCCGGCAAATCCCACCTCCTCCGCACGTGTCAGCAGGACCGTCACGTTGCATTTGGCTTTTAGCTCCAGCAACCGGTCCAGCACACACAGGCATGCGGCCACGCCCGCCAGATCATCGCACGCCCGGGCCATAAACATGTCATTTGATTCTGACGCATCGGGTAAATTCCACGTGCCAACAGTCCCTTTCGGAATTTTTACGCCGCACGCGGCCAATTGTACGCGCATGGGATTCGATTTTTTTGCCGGCGCTACCTGCAGCACTTTTGTCGCCACCGACTTGGTCAATCCACCGCCACTGCCGTTGGCGGGCCATAATGCCACGGTCGCACCGGTAAAGCAGGAGGGCTTCACGCCGCCTCGGAAAATCGTATTGATTGTTCCGTCGCGTCCCATCCCGGTGACAATAAAGCCCGGATGGTCCAAGTGTGCCTCCAGCACCAGTGTGCGGGTCCCCTTGCGGCCGGTGCGATAATCCAAATGTATATTACCCGCCACATCTTCACGCCAGCGGATCGCCTTGGAGCGCCTCGCCGTGGCATGCCATTGCCGGACGGCCGCAGTCACCAGGTGTTCTCGATATGGTGCGGTGGGGGTGTCACAAAGAAGCGTTAAAATCTGATAAAAATCATTACGAAGCTTCAATTTATCGCTCCCTTATTGCCGTTTGATCAGCGGCTTGTCCCCATTGTCCACGGCGCCATCTGATGCGTCGGGGTAAATTTCATTGAGGCCCTGCCCATCGACGCTTCGCCGCAGCAGCAGATAGAGAATCGTGTTGCCCGCAAAATAATAACTTATCACATACGCCCCCAGCAGCGTTACCGCCAGAAACAGCCAGAAGTAAAGGAATATCGCCCCGATCGTTTCTGACCAGTTCATGGCCCACCAGTTAATCGGGGCAATTAATTCGCCAAAATGGGGCGGCTGCCACATGGCGTCGAGTTTCCCCCCGCCGGTGTTCCAGCCATGCAGCATACCAAATAACGTCATGCCCCAGCCCACAAATACATGCACGCCTGCCAGCAGCACATACATGGCAAACGTCAGAAATAAATACGTCACCGCACCATATACCAGCAATAGCAGGGTGTAAAACAACATCCGCCATGGCCGGGCGTACACATAGCTGAAACTGCGGCTTATGGCGTCAAAGGAATCTGACCCTTCCACTGCCAGCGTAGGATAAATTAAATTTAGCCCGCCAATGGTTCCCAGCACCATCAGCATGATAATGAAACCGAGAATCAGAAATACAACAAATATCGCCCCAATAAAAATTTCGCCCAGAAAGGGGATGGCTCCGACGAATGATAAAATCGTTAATACCAAGCCGGTTCCCAAAATGGTAACAAATGGCAGCAGCGGCGCTTTAATAAACGATCCGAGATGGGAAATCGTAAACGCGATGTTGGCGGAAAAAGTCGGACGCTTGCCGGAAAATTCCAGGGCGGTTTGTCGGCATATCATCGCGCCAGCCAGAGCCGCCGCCATCAGGCTGATGCCTGCCAGCAGCAGTACGCTTAAAAGATAAAGCAAACGCCGAAGGAATAACCCCATACCATGCGCGGCTCCAATGGCCCGAACCGGAGCTGCTCCCGATATCAGCCAAGTGGGGGCGGTAATGAACATATTGGCCAAACACCCGACGATGGAATTATTTTCCCACAGCCAATGGCGATTGGTCGGCAGAATCCCGGTTCCCACCTGCACCACCGCCTGCTGGGATTCCCCATTGGCCCCCCGCATTGGAGTCAGACGGAGCAATGCCGCGGTGTTACTTACCAGCAGGCCATATTCTCTGATTTCATATCGCATGAACGCGGAAAAAACTCCTCGCCCAACCATCGACTGTAAATTACGCATGCGGTTAAGCAACTTCCGCGTCGCCTGACGCCGGGCTTGATTCTTTGTTGCCGCGTTTGCTCCCGCTTGTGAGGCGGCATGAACCGCCCGCGTAAAATGCCGCTCATAGCTCCCTTTTATCAGTTGATAGGCCGCTCCCGGATTTCCCGCCAATGCGGCGGTTTGGGCCAAGGTAATTGTCGGATCCTCATGCTGTAGTAAATCCATGATTGCCTGCGTGCGGCTGGCGCGGTTCTGTTTGAGTAAATCATCGTAGTAGCCGGGGATTGGTGAATGGAATGCTGTAATCTCTCCCGGCATAACCTGGTAGCTCCACAGCACGTCAAACGCCCGGCCAGTGCAATAAACTACCAGAATCGCCAGCAGTGCGGTGACCATGCACGCGGGTTGAATGGCCATGCGAAAAGCGCGAAACAAGGCGCTGAATTCAAATATGGAGCTGAATTTCACGTTTTCCAGCGTGAAATTCTGATAAGCCGTTTCCTGATTGGTCCGTCTCGGATCACCCATCTTATTTGACGCCTCGCTGCAGGTTACCTGATTCCATTACCATTCCATTATTGCTTCTTAGTACTTTTAAGCACGGGGGCTTTGTGCCCAGTGCAGCTTGCTGCCTAACCTTTGCCAATGGGTAAGCGTCGGATTCTCGACCAGTTGCAGCGGCTTGGCCGCCCGACGCACCACCATATGTTGTCCCGCCACCAGTGGTTGACTTATCTGCCCGTCAAAACTTACATGTGTCCCGGAATTGACTCGGATTGGCGTAATGCGTATTTCCGTCTCAGCCGGCACCACCACTGGGCGAAACGACAACGAGTGCGGGCAAATGGGGGTAATTACCAGCGCCTGGAGATCGGGGGAAATCAGCGGGCCGCCCGCGGAAAGATTGTACCCGGTAGATCCCGAGGACGTTGACACTATTAAGCCGTCTCCACGAAACGTCGTCGTGTCCTCCCCGTTAATGGTAATGGTTAATTGTACCATTCGAAAGGGTATGCCCGCGTTAATGACGATATCATTCAGGGCGGCACAGTGAAAGGCGGGTGCCGCTGCCGGTTCCAGTTTTCCCGCTGCACCATCGGCCGCGCTTTCCGCAGTATTAATGATAGTTCCATCCAGCATCAGGCGCTGCGAAATTTGTAATTCTCCACTCAGGAGTCGCGGCAATTGGGTGCGAAATTCCTCCACTGTAAATGACGCCAGATATCCCAGTTTGCCAAAGTTAATGCCGACCAGAGCGGCCCTCATGCCGGTAATAAATCTGGCAGCCTGTAAAATCGTCCCGTCGCCGCCCAGAAGTATCAACACGTCAGGGTCGAACGCGTCAAATGCTTCGCGGGAAATCGTCGGCATCATTCGCACATCGTGCCCGACGTGGCCGCGCAGGGTTTCCAGCAGGTTCTGTGCCGCTGCTACCGCGTCCGATTTATCCAAATTAGGGGCCAAGGCAATTCGCATAACCCATCAGAATACCGGCGATTCACGCTCGCGGCCAGTGTACTGGCGACCCACGATTCCGGATTGGCTACGGATAGCGAATGATTAATTATGTGATAACTTTGTGTTAATCCTGTTGCGGAAGCTTGACGGGCGGTATCACGCCGGGGAAGGTGGGGGTAAAATAATAGCGTCTTACAGGCAAATGGAGTTTTATGGCACGTAAGAAAAAAATACTGGTTGTGGATGATGAGCGCGATCTTGTCGATCTGATCGGCATGAACCTGCTGCGCCAGGGGTATGAGGCTGTGACCGCCCATGACGGAAAAATCGGGTTGGAGATGGCCCGTAAAGTGGCACCGGATTTAATTCTTCTGGACCTGATGATGCCGGGGCTGACCGGGCAGGAAGTCGCCACGCGCCTCAAGGGTGATCCGCAAACCGCCAACATCCCCGTGCTGATGCTCACGGCACGCGGCGAAGAAACCGACATTATCGTCGGTCTTTCACTAGGGGCTGACGATTACGTCACCAAACCCTTTTCCATGAAGGTCCTGATGGCCCGCATTGCGGCCGTGCTACGGCGAAAAGCCGCCACCGCGGAAGCCGGACAGCAGATTCTCAGCAACGGACCGATGGTTATTGATGAAGCCCGGCATGAAGTCACCTTGGAAGGCCGGCCCATCACGGTGACCCCTACCGAATTTAAACTGTTGACCGCTCTGGCTTTAGCCCGTGGGCGCGTGCTGTCACGCGATCAGCTTACGGATCGTGTGATGGGATCGGAAGTGTATGTAACCGATCGGGCCATTGATGTGCATGTTACGGCAGTGCGTAAAAAATTGGGCGATTACCAATGGATGATCCACACCGTTCGCGGTGTGGGCTATAAGCTTCTGGAAACCAAAGAAGAAGCCGGCATCTAAAATCTTGTCGCTTTGCCCCGGGCAGTAAAACGCGGCCCTTGGTAACACTGCGGCCGAGACCAGCTTCAAACTGAAAAAAAGGTGTCAGGTACCTTTTCCGCGGGGATTGTTGCGTCCTGTGTCTTTCATGCGATGATTGGATCTTATGATCCATGGACCTCACATGCTTATATCAGCACTTCTGGCAGTCATGCGATTGCCGGGTACGGATTCAACCCAGGCGGCCGTGTTGGCGGTTCTTGTGGCTGTATTGGCGGCTGCGACAGTGACATTGTTGCTGGTGCTGATTCAGCGGTATCGCATGGTAAAAGACATTATCCGCTGGCTGCGGATCCGGCGCATGGGGGAGCCGGAGCGGCCGCCTGTGGTTTTAGCCCACGCGCAGCTGGAACGGTTGGTACGCGAAATTCAAAGTCTTGCCAATGCTTCGGAACTGGAGCGCCGTGAACTGCGGGTGCAAAGCAGTTATCTGCAAACGCTTCTGGCGTGCCTCAATGATCCGGTGATTATTCTTGACCCCTCCGGTGTTCCGGTGCTTTCTAATCGCCGGGCGGTCGAGTTGCTGATCGCCCCCGCTGATCCGGATTCCCAAAACAGTTTACGGGAGTTTGCCGCCCAGACGACCGTGCAGGATATTACCCGCATCGCCTTACGCAGTCAGTCGCCGGTTTCGCGGCAGGTGCGCCTTACGGTTTTTTCACGTCCTCGCGTTTTGCAGATAACCGCAGCGCCTATTTCACCGGGGATTCAGCCGCGCGGTATTCTGCTGCTGTTGCAGGATCAAACCGAATTGCTGCAAAATGTCCAGATTAAAGCCGACTTCGCCGCCAATGCCAGCCATGAACTTCGCACACCGCTGGCCAGCATTCGGGCGGCGGTTGAAACCATCACTGAAGCGGGCTATGAAGATCATGTCACACTCAAGCGGTGTCTGGATATTGTCGGCGGTCATGTATTGCGATTGCAGCTTCTCGTGCAGGACCTTCTGGATCTATCGCGCACGGAAGACCCACGCGCCGTGGTACGCTATGAGCCGATCAAACTTGAGGAAGTCCGCGAACTGATTTCCAGCATGTTCAAAAATCTGGCCGCCGAAAAACATCTGGACTTACGCTTTGAAATCGCTCCTGACGCGCAGACCATGCAGGGGGACGAACGTCTGGTATTACTGATCCTGAAAAATCTTGTTGATAACAGTTTAAAATTTACCACCGCCGGATTTATACAAGTCCGCTGGCTGCGGCAAACTCGGCTCGTGCGTAACGCTGCCAATAAATCCGACGTTCCCGATACCGGCGATACACAAGATATCATGATTCTGGAAGTGGAAGATACCGGCTGCGGCATTCCGCCGGAAGATATTAACCGCGTCTTTGAAAGATTTTATACCGTCAATCGCAGTCGCGGTGGCGCTGACCGTGGCACCGGCCTGGGGCTGGCCATTGTGAAACATGCTGTGGCAGCCATGGGCGGTGTAGTTGAACTGCACAGCCAAACCGGAAAAGGCACCATCATGCGGTGTATTTGGCCGCAGTCCCGCCAACCTCTCGCACCGCGCCGCCCGCCGGTTGAACTTAATTCCGCGTCGCCGGCCGATTAATCAGGCTGTCCCCAATTATGCGGCACGCACTGTATTACGCGCGACGGGGCGACGCACGACGTGTCATCAAATGGAATTCCGCATGCAACTCAACGCTGCCGCATTGAGCTAACGGGGCGCATCATGGTTCATCGGGCCTTGACGGCGCGAAGGGCTAGAAATAGCGGAATTTCCCGGCGACTTTTGTCCAGTGCCGCAAAACGTATCCCCTGCGGCGGCATTTTTCCGCTGACCCACTCTTCCGTATGGTCAATCCAAAGCCCAGCGGAACCGAGCGTATTAATATAGGCCTGCAAGGGGCGATGAAATGTGGTTGTGGTTGGACTGGTATCGCGGCCGGGGTGCATGGCGATGGGTATTTTTTCCGAGGTAAGATAAGCATCCACCAGACGGTGTTGCATGGCGTGCTGCTGATCCCATTGCCAGCTCGATTGTTTAGGTATCCGGAAGCAAGGGTGCAGCAATACCACAACCAGTTTGCCGCCGGGTTTTAAAGCGTTGTAAATGCCCTGCCACACAGGAGAAAGCGGCGTGATATTGGCAATAGCCAAGACGCACGCCGCCGCATCAAAGGTACCGGGAACTATCGCGGCACATGCCGCCAGATCGCGCACATCCGCCTGATAATATTGTTCAAGAGATGTATTTTCCCGGCGCTCCAATGCCGCTTGAATCAATGAGCCTGCCAGGTCCACTCCCGCAATTTGCACACCACGCTTTGCCGCGGCGCGGCCTAACACCCCTTGCCCACAGGCGACATCCAGCAGATGCTCCCCCGGCTTGATATCCAGCATTCGCAGGACGCCGGGAATAATAAGCTTCTGATGATGATCACTGCCGTCTTGCCCAACCAAGTCATCATACCATGACCCCACATGCCCCCAATGCGAATTTGGCTCATCAGATTGCTTGCCGTGTTTTGTTTGAGGCCTGAACGATTTTTCCGCCTCCGCGCTTCTGGGCGTTGACGGGCGTGTTCTATTAGCTTCAAATCGTTTGGTATTTTTTCTCATACGGTTGGAAATTTTAGCGGCTATCCAAAAGTTAGTCGAACCGCATTTTCTCATGCTCTGGCCCCACGGACAAGCGACATTGAAGGCGCGATGGGGTCCGGTAGGCTCCCGGCACATGAATAATTGTGCGCACAACACAATAATTGTACAGCTT
>JAJZGH010000398.1 GCA_021798635.1 Planctomycetota bacterium
GCCAGAGGTACCGTTGCCACGGTCCCCCACGCAAACGCCAGAACCGTGGGATCGGAGCTGTGAAAAATCGCCGGATAACCCAAATCCGGATGATCAACATAGAACATAAGAGTGGCTCCCGCCGAAACGGAAGGCCCGGCGTTTATCCGCGTCATCCGCGTAATCCGCGGTTTTTTTTCAGTTCATTTTGGATTGCATTTCCCTTGGCGGGGTTCAGGCAGATTACGAAGCCTTGCGCGATCCAGCCGTATGACGCTTGCGTTTGTTGCCATGAGCCGGCCGTCAGGCGATAGGCGACGGCGAATGAAAGCCCGTCGTTTATCCCCGTAATCCGCGTAATCCGCGGTTTTTCTTTCCGGCCTACGCTCATTTCCGAAAAAACGTTTTTCCCGGCAGATTCACTTTGCTTAAGCGGTTATTCACATACAACCCTTCCAGAATAAATTCGCCGGCACTTACCAGCGCTGCCGGATCATCCGGGGACATATCCAATTTGCCGGCCATGCGAGCCGCGGCGGCTTTCAGGCCTTTGATATGCGCGTAATTTTCCAGCATAGTGGCGGTGGAAACCTCATCACCCACCTGCAGCGTTAAGCCTCCCTTGAATTGCAGGCAAATGTCATCAAAGGCATCCAACTCGCCCTGCCGGCTGAAGACCAGTTTCACCGCTTCGCCGATCAGAGATGTCACGAGTTTATCTTCCGCCGATTCGCCTTCCGCCAGCATGAGTTCAATTTTTCCCCGGCAACTGGCATGGATAAACGGCAGATCATCCGTCCGGGCAACAACTGCGTTTTCCCCATGAACAATGCCGCGACGTTCGGCAGAGCTGACCAGATTTTCTGAATTGGTGATGGAGCACCGAACGCTTACGCCGCTGGCCTGATTGATATGCGGACTGTGGCGCGCCAGGCGGACAAATTCCTCCAGAATTTCGTGCATATAAAGCGGAATCGCCACCTTGATGCCGCTGTCGCGTTCCAGCCACGCATTTTCCCGCGTTATTTTAATTGCTTCCCCAATGGTATGCGGATAATGCGTTCGCACCACCGTGCCGATACGGTCTTTCAACGGGGTGACAATGCGGCCGCGATTGGTGTAATCTTCAGGGTTGGCGGAAAATACCATGCACAGGTCCAAATCCAGGCGAATGGGGTAACCGCGAATCTGCACATCACGCTCTTCCAGCACATTGAAAAGCCCGACTTGAATTTTAGGGGCCAGATCAGGCAGCTCGTTCATGGCAAATATGCCGCGGTTGCAGCGCGGAATTAAGCCAAAGTGCATGGTGCTTTCATCAGATAAATAGCGTCCCTGCGCATGGCGCACCAGATCAATTTCTCCGATCAAATCAGCGATCGTCACATCCGGTGTGGCCAGTTTTTCATGGTAACGGTTGCTGCGATGCACCCATTCTATCGCGGCCTTATCGCCTTGCTCGGCGATGATCTTTTTTCCGGTAGCTAAATGCGGATCCAGCGGATCATCCGGTATTTCACACGCGGCAAGAACCGGAATCCAGGGATCCAGTAAATCCGGCAGCATACGCAAAAGCCGCGTTTTGGCCTGCCCGCGCAGTCCCAGAAACAGCATGTCATGCCGACTCAAAAGACCATTCACCATTTCCGGAATAACCGTTTCCCGATAGCCCACAATACCGGGGAATAACGGTTTACCGCTGCGCAGAGCAGCAATGACATTACGCCGCAGTTCGTCTTTGACCGAACAGGGTTGATACGACATTTTTTTTAATTCAGCTACGGTACGCGCGGCAGGGGCATTGACCATGTTTATCCTCATCACGTTCTACAATACGAATGTACGTTCTGCCAGCGACAATCCGTCACGCATCGGTGGCAGTCGGTATTGGTTCATTTCTCCAATACACTCAAGATGGTAGCGCCGAGAGGGCGGAGAATCAATGGCGGAAATATCCGGCGGCTGGAAAAGTTAAGCTGCGGCCGGTCGGCACTTAAATAATATTGATGGCCCGACCGGCAATTAATACCACAATGCCCAGAGAAATAATGGCCTGCAACATCGTCAACAATTTCGCCCAGCGGGAAAGTACTGGCGTATCGGTTGGGGAGAAAGCGGTGCTGGTGGTGAAGGCGACGAACAAATAATCCAAAAAAAGCGGCGACCAGGATGGATCGCTGTTTTTCATGGTCATTTGCGGAAACAAAAAACACCCCGTTTGATAATGGCCGCGCGATGCCCGCGCGTGCGGCCCCCCGCCATCAAGCCGCCAGTACCAGAAGGCGAAAATCAAGACATTAATCATCCAAAGCACGCCCGCCGCCATGAGCATCTGTACCGGCGCATCATGATGCCGAGGCAAATCCCGCACCAGTGTCATTAGCGAATAACCCGAAAACAGCGTAATAATCGCTGCGGAAATGTGGCCACATACGTGGCTTGGGAAAAAGCGTTGCTGCAACCTGAAAATAATCAGTGGGATCAGCACCGCGGTAACAATAATCAACAGCAACCAGCGCGGACCCAACGTCATGGCCGCCGGCAACAACATGTACAATCCACAGGTTGCCCACGTGGCCAGCAGCGGTACAGAAAGCGGCTCCGTCCTGACATGTCCCCCGCCCGCGTGCGGCGTGGCCGCGACATCATGCTTGGATGTTGGCATCTGATTCATACGGGTAGTATACCGCCAAAACATGATGGGCACGGAGTCGGACGGGCAGCGATTTTGGAATCGGCATAGCCAGGCAGGAGAGCGCAATTTAACCACCCCGGCATTTCGCATTCACCGGTCACGCATGTTGTCAGCTCAATGCTGCAGCGTTGAGTTCTCCGCGAAATGTG
>JAJZGH010000140.1 GCA_021798635.1 Planctomycetota bacterium
GCTGCATGTTCCACAAAATCTCGATTTGGCCGGGGCCGCGCCACTGCTGTGTGCCGGCATTACCACATATTCGCCCATGCGGCATTGGAATGTAACGAAGGGTAAAAAAGTAGGCGTGGTGGGGTTAGGCGGGTTGGGGCACATGGGGGTAAAGTTTGCCCATGCATTGGGTGCCCATGTGGTGGTGTTTACGACATCACCGGGAAAGAAAGACGACGCCCTGCGGCTGGGGGCCGATGAAGTAGTCATATCCGGAAATTCTAATGGAATGGCGGCGCACGCATCGAGCTTTGATTTTATTCTCGACGCGGTTTCCGCCGATCATGATATTGCAGCCTATATTAATCTGCTCAAGCGGGACGGCAATCTGACCTTGGTGGGCGCTCCCCAAAAGCCCTTGGCGGTGAGCGCTTTTGGACTGATTGTAGCCCGGAGAAGCCTCTCCGGCTCCGCCATCGGCGGGATTGCCGAAACCCAGGAAATGCTGGATTTCTGCGGCCAGCACCAAGTTACATCAGATGTGGAAATTATTCCGATTCAGAAAATCAACGAGGCGTATGATCGCCTGCTAAAATCGGATGTGAAGTACCGCTTCAGTATTGATATGGCTTCACTAAAATCATAGGTAGCGGCAATCGCACCGCTGTAAGGAGTTTTTTATGCAAACGCGCAAATTGGGTAGTAGTGGCTTGGAAGTATCCGCTTTGGGCCTTGGCTGTATGGGTATGAGCTTTGGTCTCGGGCCGGCTGCCGACAAACAGGAAATGATCGCACTAATTCAGTCCGCGGTGAATCAGGGAATTACATTTTTTGATACCGCTGAAGTATACGGCCCGTTCACCAATGAAGAACTCGTAGGCGAAGCGCTGGCACCGTTCCGCAAGCACGTGGTCATTGCCACAAAATTTGGATTCGACTTAAGCGGCACGGACCATCGTCCGGGAGCCGCGGGCTTGAATAGTCGCCCGGATCACATCAGGCAGGCGGTGGAAGGTTCGCTCAAACGGCTCAGGACTGATACGATTGATTTGCTCTACCAACATCGCGTTGATCCCAACGTACCCATTGAAGATGTGGCGGGCACCGTAAAAGAATTGATTCAAGCCGGCAAGGTGAAGTATTTCGGCCTGTCTGAAGCCGGTGTGCAAACCATTCGCCGAGCGCACCGCATTCAACCCGTGACCGCACTGCAAAGTGAATATTCACTGTGGTGGCGGGAACCGGAAGCTCAAGTGTTGCCGACACTGGAAGAATTGGGGATCGGCTTGGTTCCGTTCAGCCCCTTGGGCAAAGGCTTCCTCACAGGTGCCATTAACGCGGACACCAAGTTCAGCGGTGATGATTTTCGCCTGAAGGTTCCACGCTTCAGTGAAGAGAATCGCAAGGCCAATCAGATGCTGGTCGATGTTATTGGAAAATTTGCAGCACAGGAAAAAGCGACGTCCGCACAAATTGCCTTGGCCTGGCTGCTGGCCAAAAAACCGTGGATTGTACCCATTCCCGGCACCACCAAGCCGAATCGCCTGAAAGAAAATATCGGAGCGGGTTTGGTTCAGCTTTCACCGGCGGAAATAAGTGATCTGGAAGCCGCGGCATCAAAAATCCCGGTTCAAGGTGCACGCTATCCGGAAAACCTACAGAAAATGGTCGGCCGTTGATGCGCCCAAGTGACCCCGCGGCTGGCCGTCGGGTGATGGAACCCAATAGTGCCATGGAGCCTCCGCGGTCACGTAATAATCGCTTAATTCCACTGGGAAATTGTCTATTATCGTGATCAACGCCCTGATTAATACAAGGGGATGTCGAAATGACCAAGCCGTACCTGGCCGCTGCCAGGGCGCAAAGCACCGGCGACTTCTGGGCATTGGCGGGCAAGGGGAATCTGATGGTGCTGGCGGGCCAGCCGGCCAGCCGGCCAGAGCCAGAGAACTTTTCAGTCAGGCGTATGACATGGCGGGTAAAAAAGATTTGCCGGTAATCAGCGAACGCATCGCCAGTAGCATCCGGGCGGAAGATGGCACCATTGGAAGAGCCAACGCCCATTTATTGCAGACGCTGCGCGGCAAAAACTATCCGTTCTGACAGCCGGACAAAAAATGTCGGCCGCAGCACTTCCAGGAAATGCGAAATGCCAGATGTTGAATGCTCGACGGTCAATCCCAATTTCCGGGGAAGGGCCAGAAATTACGTTGGCACGAGGCTGCCGTTACGGGGACAGGCTCCCGGCCGTCAGATAAGCCCTTGAGCCACGGTCATCATCCGCATGAATATCTGTTCACAGGCAGGGTCTATATTTCTGGCTTGGCGCAACAGCGCCAGTTCGGCCCAACCGGTGGAAACCTTTTCCTGCCGTACCAGCCATCCCATCGCCAGGGCCTCAAAAGTTAAAAGCACTGTTTCGCGCGCCTGCCCATGTTGCGGATTGCTTGGATGATAAACTCCCGGCGGCGGAAGTAGCGCCACGAGCGCCTCGGGTGGGGCCGGCGAAATAAATCTTCCAGGATCATGTGTCCAGTGCATCAGAACGCTGCTTCGCTCCCGCTGCCGTCCAATTCCGCCTTTGCACACCGGGCTTGTAATGTGCCAATGTTCGCGATACTGCACAACGTTCAATAATTCCATCGGCGCATCGGGAGTAATAGATAGCGTGCTGGGTTTATTTATCCTGGCACCTTGAATACGGAGCCACACGCCGCCGGAACCGAATACGTCGCGCAACGCCGCACGCTGGATAGCTGTATCGCCGGGCGTAATGGCGATGATCCCATCGCAACAGAACTGCCGAATTTGCCGCGTGGCTTCCAGCAGCGGCAGATATATCCGTGCCAGCAAAGCCGCATCCCGCTTACGAAAGGCCTGTCGCTCTGCCGCCTCCAATTCCCGCCGCGCCGCAACGTACCTTCCCGCCGCCAGCAAGTCCTGCCCCGAAGCCCACAACCTGTGCGCGAAATCCGCAGGCCTGGCGGGCGATTCCAAATGATCGTCTGTGCCATTATCCATAGCCTCCGATCATGTTTGAAACCCGCTGATCTGTCAAAGCGCACATGCCACAATGTGCGGCAAAACCACTCTATTTCCCCGGCGGGGATTCGTAGAGTACTAGATCGGCGTGTTCGCGTTGAAAATATTTCAGCGCCCATTCATCGGGAAACAGCAGCACGCGCTGTTGCCGGTCGTCCAGTGCTTGTCCAATGCGTTTGTACTGCACGGCCTGTTCCACCTTCTCCGCCGGGGACTCGGCGGCCAGCCAGCGCATCACCGTCCATGGTGTTTTCTCAAAACGCGTTTCAGCTCCATATTCACTTTGCAGGCGATATTGCACCACTTCAAATTGCAGCGGCCCGACCGCGGCCAGCAGGGGCAGCCGGGTGTGAGAGTGCACGACCTGTAAGGCCTGCGTGACGCCCTCCTGTAGTAGCTGATCCAGTCCCTCGCGGAAACGTTTGAACTGCGACGTGTTGGTGGAATGGATGTAGGCGAAGCATTCCGGTAGGAATTGCGGTATCTCCTGATAGACAATCGCCGGGTCTTCGGTCAGCGTGTCCCCAATACCAAATTCATCATGCCCGACCAAGCCAATAACATCACCGGGATAGGCTTCATCCACCGTTTCCCGATCGCGGCCAAAAAGTTTATGCGAACTTGACAGCCTGACCTTGCGACCACTTTGGGCATGAATCACGCTCATATCGCGTGTGAATTTTCCTGAGCAAACACGCACAAAGGCAATGCGATCCCGGTGCCGTGGGTCCATATTGGCCTGTATTTTAAAGACAAAGCCGGAAAATGCGGGTTGATCCAACGCCACAAGTTGATCTCCGGACTTGCGCGGTTGCGGGGCAACGGCATAGTGTAAAAACGCATCCAGCAGCATCTGCACACCAAAATTATTGGCGGCACTGCCAAAGAACACGGGCGTCAGCTTGCCGGAATGTACCTCCGCCGCATTTAACTCTGCTCCAGCTCCCTCCAAGAGCGTCAACTCCTCATGGCACTGCGAATATAAGTTGTCTCCCAGAGTAGCCTGCACCGATGGATCATCAAATTGCGACACCGCCACCGGTGCCCGATATGCCCCATGCGGAGTGCGTTCAAATAAATGCACCGCTTTTCGCACGCGGTCAAATACGCCGCGGAATTCTTTGCCGTTACCCAGTGGCCAGTTCATGGCAAAAACCTGCAGGCCCAGCACGCGCTCCAGTTCATCCAGTAAATCCAGCGGCTCACGCGCGGGGCGATCCAGTTTGTTCATGAACGTAAAGATCGGCACGCCGCGGCGCCGGCAAATTTCAAAAAGTTTTCGGGTCTGCGGTTCAATACCTTTTCCCGCATCAATAATCATAATCACCGCATCAACGGCGGTCAGCACCCGGTACGTATCTTCGGAAAAGTCCTTGTGTCCCGGTGTATCGAGCAAATTGAGCCGATAGCCGTTGTAATCAAACTGTAAAACCGTGGAACTTACGGAAATACCGCGCTGCCGTTCCAGTTCCATCCAGTCGGAGGTGGTGGCACGTTGCGATTTGCGGGCGGTCACCGAGCCTGCCAACTGCACCGCGCCGCCATAAAGCAGCAGCTTTTCAGTCAACGTGGTTTTACCGGCATCCGGATGGGAAATGATGGCAAAAGTGCGGCGGCGGGCGATTTCATCGGAAAACATAAGGACTTTCAAAGCGAGAGATTTTAAAGTAACGAGGGATTATTCGTTTTATCGTGCTTGCCGCGTTATTTCGCGGTGGACGAGCATACTCATGAGGCTCACTAGGGAGGCGTCAGATGCACCTGAAACTGGCTCGTGGAAAATGCGTTCATTCCATTATATTACCGTATTTACCAACAAATTCCCAGTACCCCGGTAACATCAACGGTTGATGCGCAACTCCGGCTAACCTATACTCTTTATGTGAGTAGAATGATGGATATTAACCTTTCCCAGGTCCCGCAAACGCCACAGACCACGTTAATTCAACGTGTGCAGGTGGTGCTGGACAGCTTACGGCCCATGATTCAGTGGGATGGCGGCGATGTGGAATTGCTGGGCGTCAATGAAAATGGAGTAGTTTCCGTGCGTTTTCACGGTGCCTGTGTGGGGTGCCCAAGCTCGCAAGCCACGCTGCGTCTGGGCTTGGAAAAAAATATACGCGAACGCATACCCGAGATAACCGCTGTTATATCCGATGATGAATCCGCTTGATACATTGGCCATCCGTGACGGGTACCTCCCGCGCCGCGCCATGGCGATGGTACTCGAATGGGCGGCCGCGCACCGCGAGGAACTGTACACAGATTGGACTTTGGCGGCAGAACACAGGCCTCTGAACAAGATTGAACCGTTGGAGTAGGTAAAGATGGGTAAGATCGTTAAAAGGGTACAGCCATGCGGTGGGTTCGAGTTGGAAATCGAATTCACGGACGGCTTGTGCGGGCGACTGGATGTTTCGCAACGTCTCTTTGGACCGGTATTTGAACCGTTGCGGGATTATAGTCTGTTTGAACAGGTTTATGTCGACCAGTTCGGTGCAGTATGCTGGCCAAACGGAGCAGACCTCGCACCGGATGCCCTTTACGACACCTTGGCCAAGGCCTGACACATAGGTAATATTCCGGCCTGAGACGTTTCGCGCACAATCGCACGGTGCGCCAGGACACCCATTACTCGGACAGGCTCCCAGACGGATATACTGAATAAGTCGGTCGGGCTCTTGGAGCATATAATAAACTTGCTTACGTGAACGTAGCATGTAGGTCGTTAAATAAGGAGCACATCATGGCGGTAAAGGTCATCTATCACGGTCATTCCAATGTGGAACTTCATGCCGATGGACACCGAATTCAGATTGATCCCTTTTATGATTC
Source organism: Planctomycetota bacterium (assembly GCA_021798635.1). Next base: position 5,857 of record JAJZGH010000140.1, read on the forward strand.
CAACCCTCTGGCGGATGTAAAATCGGATCAACCTGACCCGCAATTTATCTTTTTAAGCCACGCCCATTTTGATCATGTCGATGATGCCGAACGCATCGCCAAGCGGAATGGCGCAATTATCGTAGCCAACTTTGAAATGGCGACCTATTACGAAAGCCGCGGCCTCAAAACCGTGGGTATGAATACCGGCGGCGGCAGCGCCTTTGCTTTTGGCCGGGCCAATCTTGTCCAGGCTTTTCATACCAGCACCTTTCCTGATGGTGCCGCGGGCGGTGCACCGGGCGGCTGGATCCTGCAGATCGGCGGCAAAACGATTTATTTCGCGGGGGATACGGCCCTGTTTGGCGATATGGCTTTGTTTGGCAAGTTATGGAATATTGATTTAGCCTTTTTGCCCATTGGCGATCACTTTACCATGGGGCCGGATCACGCCCTGCTGGCTGCGGAAATGCTAAAGGCATCGCATGTCATGCCGATTCATTACAACACATTCCCCCCGATCAAACAGGATGCCGCCGCCTTTGGACAGCGCTTGCGGGAAAAGCAGATTAACCCGGTGGTTCTCGCCGCGGGCGGGGAATTCAATCTGGTATAATCTTATAACTAAATAGAGCCGCCTGCTGCAACGCACAGCAGGCGGCTCAGGTTATGGGAGGAAAACTACAACTGCGACCACCTTTCTCATCGGCAAGATCTGCCGGACACTTGAATATTTTTGTCTTTTCCGCGCCAATAGGGCTTGCTGAGGTAATAATCCTCATTATTGCTTTCGGATTTGGTCCGCTGGAGTAACCCTATGGCAACCACCCCCTTTTTCACTCCCGAACATCCTCTCCCGATTGCCGTACTGGTCGGTGCCGGCCCCGGTGATATAGGACTTTTTACCCTCGCCGGCGCGCGGGCACTGGCTTTGGCCGCGGTGGTCATTTACGACGCCCTGGCCAATCCCGATTTACTGGCGTTTTGCTCTCCGGAGGCAGAACTCATCTATGTTGGCAAGCGCGACCGCCGCCACACCCTTACACAAACGGAAATCAACGCCCTGCTGGTCGAAAAGTGCCGGGAATTTATGGCTCGGCCCGATTGTCCCAGCCGGTGTGTTGTGCGGTTAAAGGGAGGCGATCCCTTTGTTTTCGGTCGCGGCGGCGAAGAAGCCCAGGCCTTGACGCAGGCACAAATTCCATTTGCGGTTATTCCCGGTATCACCGCTGGCATTGCCGGGCCGGCGTATGCCGGTATCCCGGTCACGCACCGGGATTTTACCAGTACCGTAACGTTTATCACCGGGCATCAGCAGGAGGATTCGTCGGATAAGCCGTCCTCGGGAGAGTCCGGGGATGAAATTTCAAATGTGGACTACGCCGCCTTGGCCAAACTCGGCGGCACGCTGGTTTTTTATATGGGCGTGAAGAATCTGCCGCATATTACCCAACGCCTCATGGATTGCGGCCTGCCCGCCGACACCCCGGCTGCGGTGGTTCGCATGGCCACACATCCCGAGCAACAAACCGTCGTAGGCACGGTGAAAACGATTGCCCAACTCGCGCAAAAAGCTGAAATCAAGGCCCCGGCCATTACCATCATCGGCAAGGTGGTATCCGTTCGCGAGCAGATGAACTGGTTTGAATCCCGGCCGCTGTTTGGTCAAACCATGCTCGTAACCCGCACGCGGCAGCAGGCCAGCACACTTAGTGATCAACTTCTGCAACTCGGGGCACGGGTTATTGAAGCCCCCACCATTGAAATAGCCAAGCCCACAGACCGGCAGGCCGCTTTGACCGCCATTGAAGACATGGGAGAATATGACTGTGTGGTGTTCACCAGCGCCAATGGGGTGCAGTCCGCGCACCAGGCCATGATTGCGTTGGAATTGGACGCCCGTGATTTCGCGGCCGTTGTAGCGGCCATCGGCCCGGCCACGGCTGATGCGTTAAACTCGATTGGTATTATTCCCGATATTGTTTCCCCGGATGCAGTGAGTGAAGAACTCGCCGTTGAATTGATCAGTTATTTCGGTCGTGCTGATCCGACCAAGGAACCGGACAGTGCAACATTGGATTTAAGCGGGAACCGCTTCCTGCTTTTGCGCGCCGAAATCGCCCGTCCATCGCTGGTGGAAATGTTGCGTAACGCTGGCGCTGCCGTGGACGATGTACCGATTTATCAGACGCGCATTCCCGAGAGCTTGCCGGAAGATGCGATCGAAGCTTTGCAAAATGGCACCGTAAAGTGGATAACTTTTACCAGCGCCTCCACCGCCAAAAATCTTTTCACCATGTTGCCCGAAAATTTGCGCTCCACCGTCGGAAAATGTAAGCGCCTTTCCATCGGCCCGACGACTTCCCGTGCCTTGGCCGAACTTGGATGGCCCGCCACCCTTGAAGCCCGGCACCATGATATTCCCGGTATGGTGGCCGCGCTGGTGGAAGAGATACTTCGCAGCACCACTGCTCATGCGTCCTAAAACGGTCATTACCGGTTCAATCCGCGGAAGTGCTGCGGAGATTCCGCCATACCCGTGCGGTGAGAAACGATCATCGCCGTCATCATGGCGGCGGTTTCCGACAGCAGGTGCGGCCAGCCGGGATGGGAAGAAGAGGCCGTGGTAAACTGCCGACAGAAATTTTCCAGTTCCTTTAACGCCTGCGCGGCGGGCGTGGTTGGTGCGGTAGAATCTTCTTCTATCAGTTCGTCCCGGCTCGAGGCCCACCGATAGCTGAATTCGGAAAGTTTCACCCGGCCGTCCCGATTCGCAGCGCAGAGTTCCCGTTTCAAGGATGCTTCCTGATCAGAAATCCGCAGAACCGCGGTGGCTCCCTCAAGCGTTTTCATTACCACGCCGACATTGCCCGTGACATCCGTAAAGTTATCCTGTTGTCCGCTGTTGCCATCAATGGACGCGTAAAGCGCTGCCGGCAGGCCGAGAATTTCAATCGCCGTACGAAACGCATCCCACGCCAGAACCGATAACGACCGCACCGCGCCGTGCTGGATGTTTCGCACCCGTGCAATCGCATGATTGGCGGCGGACCAATCGCCGGAAAGGAATTGCACCCCGCGAAAGAAATTTTCCGTTTGCTGCGCCTGGCTAAATCCCCATGATCCGGAAAAGCGGGGGGCGGTGTATAATAAATGCGTTCTGGGTTCCAGATGAATGCTCAGGCGGTGCGCTTCTTCCAGCGTTTGCACCGGCGGCCCAACGCTCAATATACCAATGTTCTGCTGCACACAGGCTTCAACGAAGTCCAGTGACATGTCCGCGGGTCGGTCCAAAAGCACCATCTGAGGAGGAGTTTCCAGCAACATCCTTCGCAGATCGCCGTAAAAAGGGACATCAAAAATCTGTCCCACCTCGCGCGCTAACGACAAATTGCGCTCACCTACGACCACTATTTTGAACCAGTCAGTTCCATGGGCCAGTTTTAATGCCTCAATCCAATCTTTTTGCATCGGATCAAGTCCGACAATCGCGCATGCAACGGCCACAAATACTCCGCCTGTTAAATAACCTCGCCCCAGTCCCCATACAGCGCCTGGCCCGGAACACCCGGTCCTCATCCGCCAACCCTCCCGCAGGGGATTATATGGTCTTGTCGGCAATCGGGGCGAAATTGTTCAGAAATACGGAAGCTTTTAATGCACACGCTGCCCCGGTGTGGCCCGCGGATCAACGGACAATAAAAATACATCCTTGCCGCCCGGCCCGCTGGCCAGAATCATTCCTTCACTGGTGCCGAATTTCATTTTTCGCGGGGCCAGATTGGCGCAGAAGATCACCAGCCGTCCGGTAAGCTCTTCCGGCGTACAGGCCTTTTTAATACCCGCCAGAACAGTCCGCTTGCCCAGCGGCCCGGCATCAATTTCCACTTTCATAAGTTTATCGGTAGCCTCAATGGCCTCCGCATGGATCACTCGTCCGACGCGTAAGTCCACGGCGGAAAATTGCTCTATGCTGCATTCCGGAGCCAGCGGTTCCTCAAGGGCCGCCGGCGTCGCTGGAATTCCGGCTGTGGCCGCAGCGGTTGTATCGGTCTTATTTTCCTCAAGCATGGCCTGTATTTTCCTTTCTTCAACACGTCCGGTTAAATGTTCAAATGGGTTAATCACATGCGATTCCATGGAATTTTGTATGTCACGCCACGATTGTGGACGGATATTCAGGCATTTTTCCACACGCGCTGCCATATCCGGGACGATGGGCTTTAGATAAATCATCAAGATCCGTCCGCATTCCAGAGCGGCCGTTAATACGCCCCTTGCCGCTTCTTCATCTGTTTTCACCAGCGCCCAGGGGGCCTGTTCTTCCACAAATTTATTGGCCTTATCCGCCAGAGCGCAAATCCGGCGCGTTACTGCCGCAAAGTTCCGCTGGTCATAATCCATCGCAATCTGTGATTCCGCATTGCGGAATTCATTAAGTACCGGCAGGGCGTCGACTGTTACAATTCCGGTGCGGCCGTCCAGCAGGCGTGTTAAGATCGGTGCGGCCCGGCTGATAAGATTAGCCAGTTTGCCCACCAGTTCGCTGTTGACGCGGTTGCAGAAATCCTCAAAGCTCAAGTCGATATCCGCCGGTGACGCCGACAGCCGCGTGGCAAAATAATAGCGCAGCCACTGCGGATCCAGATGACGGGCATATTGGGCCGCGTTGATAAATGTGCCCCGGCTCTTGGACATTTTTTCGCCATTGATGGTCAAATGTCCATGCACGCATAATTTTGTCGGCGGCTTAAGGCCCGCACCCATGAGCATGGCGGGCCAGAATAAGGCGTGGAAATAGATAATATCCTTGCCAATAAAGTGGTACACTTCCAGATCATCCATTTTCCAATATTCTTCAGCATCCGCGGCGGAGCCGCCGAGATTCTTCGCCAGGGCCGCCAGATACCCAATGGGGGCGTCAAGCCAGTTATAAAAATATTTATTCTGCTCAGAGGGAATTGGAAATCCGAAAAAAGGCGCATCGCGGGAAATATCCCAATCCTTTAATTCCTTGCCGAACCATTCCTCCAGTTTATTAGCCACCCCGGAATCCACCAGCCCGCCGCGCATCAGGGCCAGAAGCTGGTCACGAAAATCCTCCAGGCGCAAAAAGAAATGCCGACTGGAACGGCGTTCCGGTGCCGCTCCGCTGACGGCACTTTTGGGATTAATCAGATCTGTAGGGTTGTAATGCTTGCCGCAAACTTCGCAGGAATCACCATATTGATCCGGTGCCTTGCAATTCGGACATTGCCCGCGGATAAAGCGATCGGGCAGAAAAATATTTTCCACCGGGTCAAAAAACTGCTCAACATCCCGATGCACAATATGGCCGCCGGCCTTCAGCCGTTCATAAAACAAATAGCAGAGCGCCTCATTTTCCGGCGAATGTGTGGAGTAATAGCAGTCAAACTGTACGCCAAACCGGGCAAAATCCTCGCGATGCTCCTGGTTCATCCGCGCGATAAATTGTTCCGGTGCCAGGCCTTCACTGCGCGCACGCAGCATAATGGGCGTGCCATGAGCATCGTCGCCGCAAAGATACACCACACGATTTCCCATCAGTCGCTGAAAGCGAACCCAGATGTCGGTCTGAATGTATTCCACCAGATGCCCGATATGAATGGCCCCATTGGCGTAGGGTAACGCCGAGGTAACCAGTATATTTCGTTTTGCCGCCGCCATTTAAATCTCCAACGCGGATGTAAATATCGGTATTCTAACGTCTTTTTATCACACCGTTGTGTTATCGGAAATCCGGTACCGTCCGATACCTGAAAAATCGAGGAATTTTTCTTGGAAATTGTTAAAGTTGGGGCTATAGTTAAGACAGTTCAGTTCGGTTCAGTAACTTTAAGGAGAGAGAAGATGGTAAGCCTTAACACGTCAGCGTTAAACGGTCGCGTAACCAAAGTATGCTGCCAATGCGGCTTAAATGTCGCCGGTCGCTTACGCACCCGGGATTCTCAAGGCAACTACCACTGTGCTTCCTGCTTCCAGGCCCTGCACGATCAGGAACTGCGGGATATGCTGGCTGCCCAGATGCCCGAGCCGGAACTGTGGCTCAAAGTCCCGCTTGAAGCGTACGCAGTCTATGCATAAAGCCTTTCTACTCTCTACTCTCTCAAAACTCCTGCTCTAATCGGGCAGCAGCCCGATTCGCTACTGGCTTCCACCGATATGCCCCTGAATGGCCAGCGCCACCAGCGTGATGGATGTCACCACCAGATAAAGCGCGCTGGCCGGGCGGGATTTGGCATATAGACGCCATCGCCAGATCGCCAAGCCGATAATGACAATGGCCAGTGAATTTCCCAGCCAGAAATGAATGGCCATGGATTTGCCATCATCATTACTGCCCCAGTAAAGCCAACCGAAAAAGACCACCAGCGGTACGAACAAGGCCGCGACCACCATATTCCACGCCCCAACCGCCCGGAACGCTTCGCGTTTAAATACGCGGCTGCCAAAATCAAACGCCAGCGACACCGGCACGCAGGCGGCCACAAAATTGACCAGCACCGGATGCAGATACAGCACCCGGCAATCAATA
>JAJZGH010000141.1 GCA_021798635.1 Planctomycetota bacterium
GTATTACTTGGACAGGCTCCTAGGGTGATTCATTGCGATTTGATGGCGCGGAGCGCTAGAAACAGGGGAATTTCGCGGCGACTTTTGTCCAGGGCGGCAAAACGGATTCCGTGCGGCGGCATTTTTCCGCTGATCCACTCTTCCGTATGGTCGATCCAAAGCCCGGCTGACCCCAGCGTATTGATGTAAGCCTGCAGGGGGCGGTGAAATGTGATGGTTGTCAGGCCGTCGTCGCGGCCGGGGTGCATGGCGATTGGGATTTTTTCTGATGTTAAATATCCCTCCACCCGGCGATGTTGAGCCGCGTTTTGCTGATCCCATTGCCAGTCTGATTTTTTGGGAATCCGAAAGCAGGGGTGCAGCAATACGACAACCAGTTTCCCGCCGGGCTTTAAAGCGTTGTAAATACCCTGCCATACGGGAGAAAGCGGCGTGATATTGGCAATAGCCAGCACACATGCCGCAGCGTCAAAGACTGCGGGGGTTATCGCGGCACACGCCGCCAGATTTCGCGCATCGCCCTGATAATAGTGCTCCAGAGCGGTATCTTCCCGGCGTGCCAAAGCCGCCTGAATCAAGGTGGCCGCCATATCCAAACCAGTAGTTTGCACGCCGACCTTTGCTGCGGCCCGGCCCAAAACGCCCTGCCCGCAGGCGACATCAAGTAAATGATCGCCCGGCTTAAGATTCAGCATTCGCAAAACCCCGGGAATAATAAGCTTTTGATGATGATCGCTGCCATCCTGCCCGATCAGATCATCGTACCAGGAGCCAACATGCCCCCAATGCGAACTTGGCTCATCTGGTCGCTGGGTGCTTTTGCCCGATGTTCTTAATGATTTGTGGGCGTCCGCGTTTTTGGGCGACGGCTGATGGGTTGTATTACCTGCAAAGCGTTTTGTATTTTTTCTCATACTTTCGGAAATTTTAGCGATTATCTAAAAGTTAGTCGAACCGCATTTTGCCGCCACGGTGCTCTTCGACGCGATTCTAACGAGAGCACCGGATGATTAATCCGGTGGTTGATCCAATGCCGCGAACCAACCACCGGGTTATCACTGCGGTGCTCTTTAATGCGATGCTCCGCCGAGCGCTAAAAATCGTCCCGGCGCGCCGGGATCGCAACGCGGCCATTACTCAGACCGGCACCAGACCCAATAATTGTGCGCACAATATAAAAATTGTGCAGCTTGCATTTGCAATAATCTCCGTTAATCTTTTCCACTTGGTGATGGCCTGCGGACGGGCGGAGCATCGCCGGAATTATCCCGTCGGAAGATGATAACGCTCTAAAAGGAGTATGAATATGAAAATGAAAATCAAATCAGTTGGTAAATCCGCAATCGATCAGATGAGCCTCGGCGAGTGCATGGTACGGCTTTCGCCTCCGGGACATGGCCGCATCGAATTTGCCAATTCGCTGGAAGTCTGGGTGGGTGGTGGAGAATACAATGTGGCCTACGGTCTGGCGCGACTGGGCTTGCGCACCGCGTTTGCGGGCCGGCTGGTCGATAATCCGGTGGGGCGGCTGATTATGAATCATGGCCGGTCGGCGGGCGTGGATATGAGCCACGTAGCCATGGCCGAATATGACGGCGTTGGCCGGCGGGACCGCATCGGTCTGAACTTCACCGAGGTGGGCACCAGCGTGCGGGCATCGGTGACCATGTATGATCGCGGCCACTCTGCATCGATGAATATGCAGCCCGGCATGATTGATTTCAAACGGATTTTCAAAAAGGGTGTTCGCTGGCTGCACACGGGCGGTATTTTTACCGCGTTGTCCGATGGCACCGCCGGCGTGGTCGCCGAAGCGCTTCAGGCTGCAAAAGAATCCGGCACCATTGTTTCCTATGATCTGAATTTCCGATCCAAACTCTGGAGCAGCAAAAAAGCCCAGAGTGTCACCACCGGTCTGATCAACAATGTGGATGTCTTAATAGGTAATGAAGAGGATTTCCAGAAGGTGCTGGGATTTGAAGTGCCGGGCGTGGATGAAAATCTTTCTGATTTGAACACCGCAGCCTACGAAAAAATGGTCGAGCAGGTTGTAAAAAAATATCCCAACATCCAGGCTGTCGGTACCACATTGCGTGAAGTTAAGTCCGGCCTTGTAAATAACTGGTCTGCGATTCTGTGGCTCGAAGGCAAGTTTTATCACAGCCGCCGCTATGACGGGCTGGAAATTGAAGATCGTGTAGGCGGCGGCGATGGTTTCTGCTCCGGCCTGGCGTATGGCTTGCTTACAGGAATGTCGCCGCAGGATGCCGTTGACCTTGGCGCGGCGCACGGTGCCTTGCTGCAAAGCACGCGTGGCGACACCAGTCAGATCAACCTTTCCGAGCTGATGCACGTATTTAATGGGGGCAGCGCCCGCATTATCCGTTAACCGGATCCGGCGCATGGCCCGGCAGCCCGTGACGGATCAGGAGCCTGTCCGAGTAATCGCCCGGTTGCAACGGCGTGATTATTGGCCTCGTGGGAATCATCGCGTCAAAGAGCACCGTGGTGATAACCCGGTGGCGGGTTGGCGACAGTGGATCAACCACCGGATTGTCATCCGGTGCTCTACAAATAGCCGCGATGGCCCGGTGTGGTGCCCGGCTTGGCGGTGCGCAAAGCAATACCGCGACGATGCGCGTTGGTTCGCGTAAGATCAGAGGCCATGGAATTGACCAGCAAAGATTCTCTGCTTAGCGCTCGAACCATGCTCTGGCTTTCATTGCTGACGCCGATATTCCTTACGTTGGCTTTTCCACCTTTCTACCTCTGGCCACTGGCATTGGTAGCGCTGGCACCCTTGTCCATCTGCGCTTTGCGGGGCAAGATCGGCTGGCGCTGGTGGGCATGGTATTATCTGCTTGGGTACATCTATTTCGCGGTGAATTTATATTGGCTGATCATCGTCACGCTGCCGGGATATATTGTCCTGTGCTTTTATCTGGCGCTGATTTTTCCGCTGTTTATTTTTATGCTTCGGATCTTCGTCGGCGAATTAAAAATTCCCGCCATCATCGCGGTGCCGGTGGCCTGGACGGTGCTGGAATTTTTACGCGGCACACTGTTTACCGGCTTTCCATGGTTCAGCCTGGGCGTGGCGTTGGCACCGGCGACGCTGTTGCTGCAATCGGCTGATCTTTTCGGTATGTATGGTCTGACGTTTCTGGCAGGAATTTCCGCCGGCGCTATTGCCGATGGCTTTGCCACCGGCCGCACGCGCCGCTGGATTTCCCCGGCGGCGGCGGTGATCGTTTTCCTCGCGGCCGGCACGTATGGCTTTTATCGGCTTTCCCAACCGCTGAACCCGCATGGCCCGAAAATCGCGGTCCTGCAGCGCTACATTCCACAGAATCTTAAAAATTCGCCGGACACGGCCCAGGAAAAAGCGATGGTCAATACCTATCTCGCCATGTCCCGGCAGGCGGCCAAGCAGAACCCCGACCTCATCGCTTGGCCGGAGACTTCCGTACCGGGCTTCTTGAATGCTGCGTGGCTGGGCCAAAGTCCGGATGAATTTTCCCGGTCTGGGCGGCACCTGCTGGAAGCGGATCAGCTTTTTGTATTGCAATTGGCACGTTTTGCCATGCATCATAAGGTTAATTTACTGGTGGGTTCCAGCGGTATTCACTTCACCGCGTCCGGAAAAACGCGGAAAATGCAGAACATAGCCGTGCTTTTTACGCCGACTGCCGGTGAGTTACCCCGGTATTACGCCAAGCGGCATCTGGTGCCTTTCGGTGAATATGTCCCCTTTAAAACAAGCTGCCCCGCGTTGCATCGCTTTTTGCTGGGGCTTACGCCCTTCGGTCCCAATGATGATTATTCGCTTACGCCGGGAACGCGATGGAGCCACTTTACGCTTGATGCGGGAAAACACGTGTGGCGTTTTGGTGTGCCGATTTGTTATGAGGATGTTATGTCTCATCCGGCCCGTATGTTTGCGCGTCTGCACAACGGCAAAAAGGGTGCAGCGTTTTTGATGAGCATCAGCAACGATGGCTGGTATGACAGCCGCCCGGAATTGCAGCAACACCTGCAGTCGGATCAGGTGCGGGCGGTGGAGAATCGCGTGCCCATAGCGCGGTGCGTCAATGGCGGATATTGCGGGTTTGTCAATTCCGACGGCGAGATAACCAAACTGGTGAAAGTCGATGGTCACAGCGCTTTTACCAGCGGAATAGCCGTAGCCCGACTGCCGTTGGATACCCGAATCACATTATTTTCGCGCGTTGGCAATATCTTTATGCAGTGGCTGGTTATACTGGCGGTTCTGGCAGTGGTGATGGGGACGGGCCGGCGGCTTTACCTCCGCAGCTTTGCCACCTCGCGGAATAAAAATTCTCCGCCCGCCGCTGCTGGTATTGGGAATGACTCCTGATTGTTTTACGGAGAGTGGCTTATGCGGTTCACGCATCATATTAACGGAACGCTTCAAAACTTTTCCAGAGCGCTAATTGCCGCCCTTGCAGCGCCTGTGGCTTTAATGATGGGGGGATGCTCCGCCACCGCAACCTCCACAGCTCCGCCGCAAATCCATTTACAGGGACCGGAAGCAGTGTTGCGTGCGGGCTTTTCCAATCCGAATCCCTCCACCCGTGCCATTACCCTGGAAAGCCTCAAGCATTTACACAGTCCGCTGGCCCTGCAGTTGGTCAAGCGCGGTTTGTCTGATTCATCTCCCATGGTGGAATTTACCGCCGCGATGGTCGCGGGTGATCAGAAGATAGCCGTGTTGAAAAAACCACTTATTGATTTAGCGCACGGCCCTGCCGTCAGCGTGCGGCCCGCGGCCATTTACGCGTTAGCCCGGCTCGGTGATGACACGTATATGAATACCTTGCCGACCATGCTGACTTCCAAAAATCCCATTGTCCGTGCCAATGCCGCCTTTGTGCTGGGCCGCCTGGGCGACAAATCCGCGATTGCCTTGCTGCGTACCGATGCTTCTGATCATAGCCACGCCGTTAAGCTGGCGGTGACTTCCGCCCTGGCGCGGCTGGGATACCGCCGGGCGGTGAATTCCATCGTGGCCTTGAGCTTAAGCCCGTACGCCGGGGATCATCTTGCGGCACTTTCCACGTGCCGCACGTTACAAAATCCCATTGCCGTCAACGTGCTGTTGGCGGGCCTGAAAGACCCGGCACCGCCGGCGCAATTAATCGCCGCGCGCGGGTTGGGGCAGCGCGGCAGCACGCTGGGCGAAAAAATAGCGGTGCAGGCATCCAAAAATCCCAACTCCCATCTACGGGCATTAGGGGCATTGGCGCTGGGGTCCATTCCTGTTTCATCCAATGCCCAGCGATTGGAAAAAATGCTCACCGACCCCAACGCTCGCGTGCGCATCGCCGCCGCCTCCGGCTTAATTCACCTGCGCATGCTGGCGCAAATCGCCCTGGAGGGAAAGCGATAGGGGCCAGTGCGCACCGCTTGACACACCTGCCCCTGTGGTATAAAAATCCTTTTCGTTACGGCCCCATGGCGGGGGTGTTACGGGCGATGTAATAATCTTTTGGCGGCACAATTTTTGGAGTAGGATATGAAATCATGGCAGTATCTGTCGGCGGTCGCGTTGTTGCTGGGGGCGGCGGCTTCCCCGGCCATGGCGGCAAAACCAAAGTTTGCCCTTAAAAATGGTGATCGCGTCTGCTTTTATGGTGACAGCATTACCGAACAGCGCTTTTACGCCGCCGATGTGCAAACCTATGTTTTAACACGATTTCCCAAACTCCAAGTCCGGTTTGTGGATGCCGGCGTGGGCGGGGATAAGGTTGGTGGCGGATGGGCGGGACCCATTAATGTTCGCCTTAAGCGCGATGTATTTCCGTTCAAACCCAATGTCGTCACGATCATGCTGGCTATGAATGACGCCAGCTATCGCCCATTCAATCAGGGAATCTTTAATACCTTTGAAAAGGGCTACGAGCATATTATCCGCTCTTTAAAGCGCCATCTCCCAGGCGTACGCATTGTCCTTCTTGGAACTTCTCCCTATGACGATGTAACACAGAAGCCCGGCTTTCCCGGCGGTTATAACGCGGTGCTGGTGCGCTACAACATCTTTGTGCAGCATCTGGCGGCCAGGAACCACCTTTTATATGTTGATTTCAATACACCCATGGTCAGCGTGCTGAAAAAGGCGGAAAAAATCAACCCCGCTTTGGCCAAAAAGATTCTCCCCGGCCGTGTTCATCCCAGCCCTGCAGCCGAGATGATGATGGCCCAGGCCCTGCTGAAGGCTTGGGGGGCACCTGCGACCGTCACCAAGGTCAGTATCAGTGCCGCTTCGGGCAGCGTCCTTCGCAGCGTCAACACCACTGTCAGCAGCTTAAAATCCAGCAACGGTTCATTGACTTGGACGCAATTGGATCGTTCACTTCCCATGCCCATAATTGCCCTGCATGAAAACTGGCAGCAGTTTCCGCCGGAAGATCTATTTTTGCCGCCGCAGCCCAATCCCAAATATACCAACCCGGTAACCGCGCTTATTGACAAGCTCTGCGGCTTTACGCATCAGTTGGATCGGGAAATGCTGACGGTAAAAGGGCTTTCGGCTCCGCATTACAAACTATTGATTGATGGCAAGCTCATTGGAGAATTTACGCCGCAGGAACTCTCGGCAGGCGTGAATCTGTCCCGCTATTTTACGCCCATGCTCCGGCAGGCGTATAACGTCAACAATATTGTGTGGGAAGAAATTGAAGCCCATTTTGTGGCTTGGCATGGCGTGCAAACCATGATGGAAAACTACAACTGGCGCAAGCCCAATATGCCGGTAACTACGGAAAATGATCCTGCGGCGGCCCGCGCCGTGGCCGGTGTGGTCAAAGCCATGAATAAGCTTGGCAATGCCATTGCAAAGCGCGAATTTAAGGCCAATCAGCCCAGGCCGCACCACTATGAACTGGTTCCTGCAGCCGGCTGAAACCCCGCGCACCCGATTTCGCCGCGGCATCCATGAGGTGGCTTATGGCTTATGCAAAGCGTCGTGACGTTCTCACGACAACCTTGGCCGCCACTGCATCCCTGGTGGCGGGAAAGTTGGCGGATGGTTCTGGTTCCACCACCACTAAGCTGTCCAGCAGACACGTCCCGCGTCGCCGCGAGCTGCTTGATGCTCATTGGCGTTTTGCCCCGGCGGTCGATGCTCCGCCACGGCCAACGTCCTCGCAAATCGTTCTAAAAACCGGGCCGGCCTCCGCAGGTTTTGATGATTCGTCATGGCATCTGGTGGATCTTCCACATGACTATATTGTGGCGGGAAATTTTGATTCCCGGGCCAATGCCAACCATGGATTTCTTCGGCTGTATCCGGCGTGGTACCGTCGGCATTTTTATCTGCCGGCGGCCGATCGCGGAAATTCTGTCTGGATTGATTTTGAAGGCGTATACCGGGACGCGCACGTCTATCTTAACGGTCATTTTCTCACACGGCATCGGGGCGGTTATACACCGTTTCGCGTGGATGTTGCACCCTATGCCAACTATGGCGGGAATAATATTCTTGCGGTCTACGTGGATCCGCGGGAATTTGAAGGGTGGTGGTATGAGGGCGGCGGCATTTATCGGCATGTCCGGCTGAATGTTGCCGATCCGCTGCATGTCGCTCCCTGGGGTGTTTACGTTATCAGTGATGTGCAGCATCACGCCTTCCGTGCGTCGGCGGAGTTGACCATTGACATCCGAATTACCAACGCGTCGGATGCGGATCAATCGTGCACAACCACTTCCGAAGTGGTCAATGCCGCAGGGCAGTCCGTCGCGGATGTATCATCGGATGTTCACATTCCCGCCGGTGCAGAGGCGGGAATCAAACCGATCGTCACGTTGAAACATGTAGATTTGTGGTCGCTGGAAAAGCGGAATCTTTATACCTTGCGAACCAGCATTTATCGCCACGGGCGGCTGGTTGATCGGCATGAACAGATTTTTGGAGTTCGCACCATCCAGTTTGATGCTGATCAGGGATTTTTTCTGAATGGTCGATCCGTGAAAATACAAGGCACGTGCAATCACCAGGATTTTCCGGGCGTGGGCATAGGCGCTTCCGACAGCCTCTGGTTCTGGCGCGTGCGCAAATTAAAGGAATTGGGATGCAACGCCATTCACTGCACCAAAAACATGATGGCCCCGGCGCTTTATGAAGCCTGTGATCGACTTGGCATGTTGGTGATGGATGAAAATCGCCGGCTGGGCGACACATATCATCCAACCACGCATGTCGGTGATCCGTATGCGCATACGCAGCACGTGGAAGATATGGTATTGCGCGACCGCAATCATCCCAGTGTGATCATCTGGTCCGTATGCAATGATGAGCATTTGGTTCAGAACTCAGCCTATGGAGCCAAAGTTTTTCACACGCTCAAGCAAGTCATTTTACGTCATGACGCCACGCGGCCGATTTCCTGTTCCATGAGCGCGGGCGGGGTACGCGGCAACGGCTGGGACGCGCAATATGCTCATTTGCGGGGTTTTGCGCGTTATTCTGATGTGGATGGCCTGGATTTTGATCCGCAAAACTATGACAACTTTCACATTGCATTTCCGCGCCAGCCCATGCTTGCCGGTGAAATAGGAAGTAACACCAGTGACCGTGGTATTTACACCAGCCGGCCCGCCGCCGGATACATGGATGCGTATCATGGCAATCCGGAATCCGCCTGGCGGCCCATAGCGCAGCGCCCCTATATGGCCGGTGGATTTGTCTGGACCGGTTTTGATTTCCGCGGTGAACCGGTGCCCTATAAATGGCCCTGTATCAATTCACATTTTGGCATACTGGATATGTGCGGCTTTCCAAAAGATAACGCGATGTATTACAAAGCATGGTGGAATAAAACCCCGCTGGTGCATATTTTTCCGCATTGGAACTTCTCCGGGCAGGAGGGCAAACGTGTGGATGTCTGGTGTTACAGCAACTGTGATGCCGTTGAGTTGCGGGTGAACGGGAAAAGTCTAGGCCGAAAAAAAATGCCGCGGTTTTTACACCTGCATTGGGCCGTGCCCTACCAACGCGGTGTGATTGAAGCTCTCGGGTATAAAAACAACATTATGACCGCCTCGCATCGTATTGAGACCACCGGCGCGCCACAGGGGATCATCCTTACACCAGATTGTCAGAAACTGATCGCGGATGGCCAGGATATAACTCCTATAGCCGTTGCCATAACAGATTCGGCAGGCAGATTAGTGCCCACCGCCCGCAATCAGGTTCGCTTTGCCGTTACCGGATCCGGAACTCTGGCCGGCGTTGCCAATGGTGATCCAAGTTGCCATGAGCCAAACCAAGCTGACTATCGCAGTGCCTTCAATGGTTTATGCATGTTGCTGGTGCGCGCAGGAAGAAAGCCCGGAAAAATCCGCATCACCGCCTCCGCGCCGGGCTTGGCTTCCGCCTCCGCAATTCTGCACGTCACCGCATCGTAATGCAGCACAATTATTCGAAGCAACTGTGCACAGCCACACTGACCACGATCGATTGGGAGCTTGGAACCTGGAATAACTGTAACTGTACCTTGTCATGTACCGTCATAGGCCCAACCGCATATACCATCCTGCGGCATCACTCTTCCGGCATTCCCGCCCAAGCCGCGCCGGGCAAGGCCTCTATCAAAGATTTCCGCACAGCCTGCAAAGCCGTCGAGGCGTCGTATTCGACACCGGCAGCCAACAATGGCTTGATATCAGTAAGAAAAGTTCTGTCGAGCGACTTTTCATACAGGTTCCGCTCAAATTCCGCGCGTGAAACATCGTGCCCTTCCGAGCGCATATACTGCGTATTCGATCTGGGCGTCATCCGGCCAGGGTGCGAATTTTCGCCAGGCGGCGATGTAAGCTTGGGGAATCAAACTTCCACCTCAAGGACCTCATTAACCAATAATTTCCATCGCACATCCCGTTGCCCATTGCGGATGGTTGCGCTGGGTACCAGCGGCACGAAGCGAGCTTTTTTTCGGGCAAGCCATTCCGCCAAGGGATCGCTCAAGCGGCGCTCGCCGATGGAATCCAGCAAAAAACCCAGCCGTTGAACAATCGTGTGCTCATCGACGCGATTTGCCGCGGCGATTAGTCGATCCGGTGCCATTTTGCCCGCAAGTTCTGTCAGAATTGTGGCAACATTACTAAGCCCTCCTGCCGCCCTGCTAAATTCGACAAGGTCAAGAGCTGTCGCCTCCACACTCGACACCTTGATTAGCCCCGTCGGCGTCTTCGTTGAAAGTCGAACCGTACTTTCTAAACGCCGCTTAATGATGAAGTGAAGGCGTTGGCGAGCCACAATCAGGGGGCGCAGTGACTTTGGCGTTACGATTTGAAATTCCTGTGGTTGCTGATGTGACGCCCCGTGCAGGGACGCGGCACTAAGTAGTCCCACATAATAAGGCATTTGCATAGCACCCATGAGTTGGTCTACAAACCAAGATGCGGGCGGAGATCCGAGATGCCGATATTCAATTGGGACGACCACAAAGAAATACTTTTTAACCTTTAAAAGGCGCTTATTCGCGATCAGTCGTTGAAACGCCTTCTTGGCGGCTTCCGCAGACAGACCCGTTGCTTGAATCGCTTCCGAGCGCAGAAAGCAATAGCGGCCCGAAGCCTGCAGAGTATCAACCCAAGTACCTAATCCGTTCGCTTTCATAGTTTACCTGCATTACAACTGCATATCGGGACGATATAAGTCCCTTTGTGCACTTTTGCTGCATATTTTACCTGATGTGGCGCTGCACACCAACTCCCATGTCAACAACGGCGGCTTTTGAAGTATCCGACGGATGGCCGTGGCAATTTTTCCGGGCAACGCGCCGTGCGGATAAACTTCACATAGCCGCCGGCTCTGCCGGTGGTGGAATGCACCACGTTCGCACCCCGCTGCCGCTGGGCCAAACGGTGCGAGTTGCCCATGATTTCGCCGTACTTCAGTCGCGCCCGGAAAACCTGCCACGCCCTAAACAGTCAGGCCCTGACAGTACCCTTACAGCCGGCCCGCATTACGGGTATACTAACAGGCTTGGATGTCACACGGGGTTGGCACAGTTGGAAGCTTGAATGGATTGGCTTACGCATGATTGCCAGAATTCAGGGTCGGATCGATTCAGTCAATGAGACGGCCGCGATTATTTCCGTTGGAGATATCAGCTATGAGGTGCTCACGCCCGCTGTGGATATTGCGCACCTGCAACAGCATATCGGCCAACGGATCACGTTTGTTACCCTGCATTACCTTGAAGGGAATGCCTCGTTCGGCCAGCTTGCCCCCCGGCTCATCGGGTTTATTCGCCAGCAGGACAAAGATTTTTTTGAGCGGTTTATCACCGTTAAGGGCATCGGGCCGCGCCGGGCTTTAAGAGCCTTGACCCAAAGCGTGGAGCGCATTGCCACCGCCATCAATCAGAAAGACACGAGATTCCTCACCAGCCTGCCGGAAATCGGCAAGCGCACAGCCGAGCAGATCATCGCCGAGCTTTCCGGAAAGGTAGATCAATTTGCAACGTCCGGCGGGGGCGCTAGCGCTCCCGCTGCCCGAACCGACGCCCAAACCGCCGCCATTGAAGCCATGATTTCATTAGGTGAACGCTCGGCCGAGGCGGAGAATTGGGTCGACCGGGCCTGCCGCGCTGATCCAACACTGGCCGCATCGGCCGGCATCATGAAAGCTGCCTATCGCCTCAAGGCAGGTGGATAATGGCGCGTGAACGCATTATTACCGGCCAGCCGCTACCGGAAGATCAGGCGGCAACCCAGAATCAACCCACCCTGCGCCCTAAGAAGCTTGATGATTACATCGGGCAGCGGGAACTCATTGAAAAGCTGCGCATCAGTATTGCCGCGGCCCGCCAGCGCAGCGAGGCCATGGAACATGTTCTGCTGCACGGGCCGCCGGGACTCGGCAAAACCACCTTGGCGCACATTATTGCCTCAGAACTTAATGGTACCATTCCGAAAATTACCAGCGGTCCGGCTCTGGCGCGGCCCACGGAACTGGTGAGCATGTTAACCAACATGCAGCGCGGCGATGTGCTGTTTATCGATGAAATCCATCGCATTCCCGCGGCTGTGGAAGAATATCTGTATCCTGCCATGGAGGATTTCTGCATTGATGTGGTGATGGGTGCCGGCACGCACGCCAATTCTCTGCACATGGAAATTCAGCCCTTCACGCTCATTGGCGCTACCACGCGTGCCGGGCTGCTTTCCGGGCCTATGCGGTCGCGCTTTGGCATTGTGCATCATTTGACCTATTACGACCTGCCTGACCTTTTACAAATTGCCACGCGCTCGGCGGGAGTATTGGACCTGCCGGCTCAACGCGAAGCCCTGGAACTCGTTGCCCGCCGGGCGCGCGGCACGCCGCGCGTGGCCAATCG
>JAJZGH010000003.1 GCA_021798635.1 Planctomycetota bacterium
TGGGCTGTTACCCGCTGACCGGAGCCATTGAATCCCAGGCGGATACTTTGCCCAAAATTATTGAAGAAATGCTGCTGTTCCGGCAGTCGGAACGTTCAGGCCGGGCGATTGATCATGATGAGCAAGGCTCCATGGAACAGAAAAAACGCGAAGGATATTTTTAATGGCCTGCAATCGGTTGATACCGCCGCCGCAACGCGGGCGGTACAACCCCGTGAACGCATGAACATAATACGTTACGATTATCCGCCTCATAATGGCATGAGAAACAAATAGCCAGGAGTTTATCCGCATGACCGCCATCGAATCCGCCTTGCATGAAGACATCAACACGTATCTGGAACGCAACCAGGCCAAGGAAATGTTGCGTTTCCTGACCTGCGGCAGCGTGGATGACGGCAAAAGCACGCTGATTGGTCGATTGCTGCATGACACGAAAATGATTTATGAAGATCAACTTGCGGCGATACGCCGCGACAGCGTGCGCCACGGCACCACCGGTGGAGACCTTGACTTAGCCTTGTTGACCGACGGGCTGAAAGCCGAGCGCGAGCAGGGCATTACCATTGACGTGGCGTACCGGTATTTCTCAACGGATAAGCGCAAATTTATCATCGCCGATACGCCGGGCCATGAGCAATACACGCGCAATATGGCCACCGGCGCATCAACCTGCCAGTTGGCCATCATTCTGGTCGATGCGCGGCATGGAGTTGTAGCGCAAACCAAACGCCACAGTTTTATCTGCTCTTTGCTGGGAATTCAGCATGTTGTGGTGACCATCAACAAAATGGATCTCGTGGACTGGTCGCAGGAGCGGTTTAACCAGATCAAGGCCCAGTACACCGAATTTGCCGCCAAGCTGGACATCAAAGATGTACACTTTATCCCCATCAGCGCTTTAAAAGGGGACAACGTCGTAGAAGTCAGTGCGAATATGCCCTGGCATAAAAGCGGCCCCCTGCTGAATCATCTGGAAACGGTCCATATTGCGTCCGATCGTAATATGCAGGATTTCCGATTCCCGGTTCAGATGGTGCTGCGACCCAACCTGGATTTCCGCGGTTTTGCCGGCACGATCGCCTCCGGCACAGTGCGGCAAGGGGATGAGATTATGGTGTTGCCGTCGGGGCGGAAAAGCACCATCCGATCCATTGTTACCCTGGATGGCAAACTTACCGAAGCCCATTGCCCGATGGCTGTTACGCTGACCCTGGAAGATGAAGTGGATATCAGTCGCGGCGATATGCTGGTGCACGCCCAGACGCCGCCGCAGTTCGGGCAGGATTTTCCGGCGCGGATTGTGTGGCTAAGTGAAAAGCCCCTGGATTTAACCGCCGGCTATTTAATCAAACAGACCACCCGTACCACGCCCGGGGAAATCACGCTGCTTAATGGAATTGATATTAATACCCTGGATGACAAACCTCTTGAGACGCTGCATCTCAATGAAGTTGGGCGATGCAGCATATCGGTAACCCAGCCGCTGGCTTTTGATGCGTATCGCCGCAATCGGGCGACGGGATCTTTTATTGTCATTGACCGTCAGAGCTTTAATACGGTTGGTTGCGGTATGATTCTGGAACGTGAACAGCCCAAAGCTGCCGTTGATCCCTGGGGCAGCACCGAAGCCCCGCGCAATCGCCCGCAAAGCCGTATTTCACCATTGCAGCGCCAGCAACGACTAAGCCAAAAACCCGCCACGCTTCTGCTTACCGGATTAACCGGTTCTGGGAAGGCCACGATTGCCTATGCTCTGGAGGAGAAACTTTTTGAGCTGGGGAAAATCGCCACGGTTTTGCACGGGCAGGACCTGCGGCGCGGCATGACCAATGACCTTGGATTTTCCGCTGATGATCGCTCGGAAAATCTCCGCCGTGCCGCGGAAGTCGCGCGCATATTTAATGACAGTGGGCTGATCTGTATTTGCGCCATGCTGGCACCCCATGCCGCAGTGCGGGAAAAGGTCCGGAGACTTATTGGGGAAGGCCGATTTCTGGAAGTACATCTGTCGGCACCGCTGGAGGTGTGCAAGCAGCGTGATCAAAGCGGCATGTATAAGCTGGCCGAAGAAGGGCAGATTAAATCATTCCCCGGCGTCAGCGCCGCTTATGAAACGCCCAGCGCACCGGATCTTATTGTGCCCACCCACCAGTGGACCGTTGAGCAGAGCGTGGATGCCATTTTGAACCTGATGAAAAATAAAGGCCTGCTGACCGGTGACAGCGAGTGGGATATCTAGTCCTTAAACAAGCGAGAATTTTGGCGCGTTTTTCATCTTTATAATGTGCTGAACAGGTGCCCACCGCATCCGTCGGAGCGTGGTGCCTGCATCTGGTCGGGGGTCAATGTTGTGCTTGCTTTTCGGGGTGTCTCCCGGGGTTGGGCTAGCGCGGCGGGATACTTGTGGGGTGCTCGCCACCACCGGCAAAGCCAGCGGCTATGTGAAGTTTCCCCCCACGGTTGCATGACCCGGAAATATTGCCACGCCCGCCCGCGTGTCGCCATTTTCACCCCATGGACATTACGCTCTGCGGCCAGCATAATCTGTGCTATGAAAAGTTCGCACACGACCAGAACGGGCGGTTCCTCGATAAAAAGAGTGTCAGGCACTGTTTCGCTCCCCCGGCCCAAGGCCAGTGTGCGAATCGTCGGCGGTAAAACTCCTCGCCCCCGTACACCGCCCAATACCCCGCCCAGTACACCACACGGGCTGCGAATTGCGGCTATCGATATCGGCACCAACAGCTTGCACATGGTAATTGTGGAAGTCACAGAGACCATGGGCTTTAAGGTGTTAAGTTCGGAAAAGGAATTAACGCAACTGGGGAGAGAATCGCTGGTTCGCCATATTCTGCCAAGGCCCGCCATGAATCACACTCTGGGCGTATTGAGCCGATATATGCGCGTGGCGCAAAGCCTGGAGTGCGATCGCGTTCTGGCGTTCGCAACCAGTGCCGTGCGGGAAAGCGTCAATGGCGGCGATTTTGTCCTGATGGCCAAAACCCAACTGGGGCTGGATATCCGGGTGATCAGCAGTCAGGAGGAGGCGCGTCTGATTTACCTGGCGGTCCGGCAGGCGGTGGGCATGGAAGAAGGACCGGCTCTGATTATTGATATCGGCGGTGGGTCGGCGGAATTAATTGTTGGGACTTCAGATAAGGCGTTGCTGCTGGAAAGCCGCAAGCTTGGTGCCAGTCGGCTTACGCAGCAGTTTATTGAACATGATCCACCGAATAAAACTGAACTGCGGGATCTGCATAAGCATATCCACCGCACCCTTAAGGGCCTGATCTCCCGCATTCGATCTTTGCATGCGACGAAATTTATCGGCACATCAGGAACCTTGGAAAATCTTGCCGCCATGTGCGTCGGGCAGCATAATCAGGAAGTGGCGCGGCACCGCGTGAACAGCGAAATGCGGTATGAAGATTTTGATATTATTTGCCGTCGGCTTATACGCTCCACGCTGAAGGATCGCCTGAAAATGCCGGGGCTGGATCCGGGCCGGGCGGGGCAGATCATTTCCGGGGCCGTGCTGGTCAATTATCTCTTTGAACAACTGGATATTCCGGTGATTGAAATATCCGACCGCGCCATGCGGGAAGGCATGATCATTGACTACATGCAAACCCACTGGCCCAAGGTGCGGCTATCTGTGGAAATTACCGAGCCGCGCCGCCGCAGCGTTATCGAGCTTGGCCGCCGGTGCAATTATGATGAACCTCATCATGGGCAGGTGGCAAAACTGGCGTTGAGTATTTTTGATCAGACCAGGCGGCTGCACCATCTGGATAACAGCGCGCGGGAATCATTAGAATATGCGGCCATGCTGCATGATATCGGCTGGCATATCGGTCATAGCGGACATCATAAGCACAGCTATTACCTGATCAAAAACGGAGATTTGGAAGGCTTTTCACCGGTCGAACTGGAAATAATCGGCAATGTGGCGCGGTACCATCGGCGGAGCATGCCCAAAAAAAGCCACGGGCCGTATATGTCGCTTACGCCGCCGGAACGGATCGTGGTCGATAAACTGGCAGCAATTTTGCGCGTAGCGGATGGCATGGATCGCGGGCACTATAAAAATGTTC
Organism: Planctomycetota bacterium; assembly: GCA_021798635.1. The sequence continues at coordinate 4,098 of JAJZGH010000003.1, forward strand.
ATGCCGTACGCGTGGCGGTGCGCAATCGTAAAGCGTTTTTCGCCTTGACCAGTCACGCCGATTGTGAACTGGAACTCTGGGCCGCACGGCACAAAGCCGATATGTTTGAAAAAGTATTCAACGTGAAAGTAGAACTCTCCGCCCGGCAGAAGAAGCCCCCGTCCTGATTCGTTCTTCTAACTCCTAACTCCTAACGCCTAAATTCTAGTTTCTAACTGCGCGGTAGGCATTGGCGATTTTTCCGCGTATAATAGGAAGTCCTGTCCGAGTAATCGACGCTTTGCGACGGCGCGATTTTTGGCACCTGCCAAGGAGCGGCGATTACTTGGACAGGCTCGTAGGATTGTATTGGAAACGACGGGTGTATGCACCGGCTAAGTAGACATTCTCCAGCGATTACCGCCATTTCATGCCTCATGGCGATGGTTTGGATGCCCGCTGCGCAGGGTATTCATGCCGCCCAGGCACCGGAAACGGTTAGAGCGGTTACCTGGATTGGTCGGTTGCTGGCGATTCCGGCGGCCCCGTTTCATGCGTCAGCAAAACGGCGCGGGGCAGGTGCAACTGGCAATTCTGCAAACCGGCACTCTAATCGACTCCTACCGCACACACTAAATTTGTGGGCGGTGGCCAGCATTCATGTGCTTTATGCGTGGCAGCATGGTTGCCCGGCCAGGACAATCAAAACAGGCGTCAAACTTCCCAGTCTTTGTACTATTGAGTCCTTGTCAGCGGCTTACGCACCGCGTTCGCCGCACGTTGGCTTTCTGCGCGTGCTCGCCGCTCGCCCTCCGCCCTGCATCCTCTGATTCCCTGAGCAAAACATCCGTTATTTTTATCGGCAAATTCGGGCAGATATTGTCCCTGTCAGCATTATAAAGAGGGCCTTATGGTCACAGAGTTTCTCAATAAATCCATGACGAAAATTTTCGGATCCCGCAACGGCCGCCTCATTAAATCTTACCGCCAGCGGGTCACAGCAATTAACGCATTCGAACCGGCCATGCGGGTGCTCACCGATGCACAAATGCGGGCCAAGGCGGATGAATTACGCAAGCGCATGGCGGACGGCGAAGCCGATTTGGCCCTGTTGCCGGAAGCGTTTGCCCTGATGCGGGAATCCATGGATCGCAACATTGGGCTGCGCAATGCCTTCAACCCGGCGTATCCCTTTGATGCCGGCAAGCTTTCCCCGGAAGCGCAGGGGCAGTACCAGCAAATTAAGGCCAAATGCGTCGGGGAGCATGATTGGCGATTTGTGGAAATTCCCCCGGAACTTTATGAGGCCATCCGCGCCTGCGTCCCGGACGCCCGCCCCCCCTACCGCGCGCGGCCGTTTGACGTGCAGTTAATCGGCGGAATGGTTTTGTATGATGGAAAAATCGCGGAAATGGCCACCGGCGAAGGTAAAACTTTCGTGGCACCGCTGTCTTGTTTCCTCATGGGACTTTCCGGCAAGCATTGCCATGTTGTAACGGTCAATGATTATCTGGTACGCCGTGATGCGGCGTGGGTGGCGCCGGCGTTTTACGCGCTGGGCATGTCGGTGGGATTTGTGCAATCTCACATGGACAATGAACCGCGGCAAAAAGCGTATCAGTGCACCGTGACCTACGGCACCAACAGTGAATTCGGCTTTGACTATCTGCGCGATAACATGAAGCAATCACTGGCGGAACAGGTGCAGGGACCGCTGGATTTTGCCATTGTTGATGAAGTGGATAGCGTGCTGATTGATGAAGCCCGCACGCCTCTGATTATCAGCGGCCCGGCGCATGATGATTCTCCGCGCTATCGGCAGGCCGATGAAGTGACGCGCAAACTGATGGCCGCTCAAAAGCCCTGGGACATCGCCAACGCCCGCGTTGAATCGCTTAAGCGGAAGATCAAAGGTTCCGAGGGTGATATGAAATTGGCGCGCGGCGATTCCGGAAAACTTTCCGCCCTTCAAACCTCCATCGCCGAAGCCCAGAAAGAACTGGAAATTGCCGAAGCTGATCTGGCCAAACAAATGCAGCTCTATGAAGTGGAACTGGACCGCAAAACCGCCCATTTAACCCATGAGGGTATTCGCAAGGCGCAGGAATTTGCAGGCGTCGGATCATTTTATGTCGGCGGCAACATGGATTGGCCGCACCTGCTGGAGCAGTCCTTGCGTGCCCATGTCGTCTATGAAATTGACAAAGACTACGTGGTGCAAAAAGGTGAAGTGATTATCGTCGATGAATCCACGGGCCGCCTGATGGTGGGCCGGCAATGGAGCGACGGCCTGCATCAGGCGGTGGAAGCCAAGGAACGCGTTACGGTAAAGCCCGAAACGCAGACCATGGCCACCATCACCCTGCAGAACTTCTTCAAACTGTACAAACGCATCGCCGGCATGACCGGCACAGCCATGACCGAATCCGAAGAATTCGGAAAAATATACACCCTTGAAGTGGTAACTATTCCCACCAATCGTCCCCTGACGCGGCAGGATTTTGAAGATCTCATTTTCATGAATGAAAACGCCAAATGGGCCGCGATTGTCGAACAGATCAAGGAAGCCACCGAACGCGGACAACCCGTACTGGTGGGCACCACCAGCGTTGAAAAATCCGAACGGCTTTCACATATTCTCACGCAGCAGCATGGAATCGAACACGAAGTTCTCAACGCGAAGAATCATGAACGGGAAGCGGAAATTATCGCCAAAGCCGGAACCCAGCAGGCCGGCAAGCTCAACCAGACCGTGGGGCGCGTGACCATTGCTACGAATATGGCGGGCCGCGGTACGGATATTTCTCTGGGTTCAGGCGTGCTGGAAGCAGGCGGATTATTTGTCCTGGGCACCGAACGTCATGAATCGCGCCGCATTGATAATCAGTTACGCGGGCGCTCCGGACGCCAGGGCGATCCGGGCATGTCACGGTTTTTTCTAAGCCTTGAAGATGAACTCATGCGGCTCTTTGCCGGCGATTTTATGCTCAAGGCCCTTCAGAGTCTGGGCATGAAAGAAGATGAAGCCATTGAACATGGCATGGTCTCCAAGGCCGTGGCCCGGGCACAGAAGAAGGTGGAGGAACGCAACTTCGGCATCCGGAAAAACCTGCTGGAATATGATGAAGTTCGTAATTATCAACGCAATTTCTTTTACACGTCCCGTCAGGCCATTCTGGAGGGGCGCAACCTGCAGGTAATTATTTTCGATACAATCGGCGACTCCGTACGCGATGCGGTGGGACATTATCTGGATAAAGATTATGTGGCGACATGCGTGGCCGAATGGGTCCGTCTGACGTTTAACACGGTTATTGATCCACAGGATTTGCGGGATACGGAACTCCCTGTGCTGGAAATGACCATTAAAGACAAAGCCCGGGAAGATGCCCGCAGTAACATTCACAGCGCTATCTCGGAATTCATGGATCCCGACGCGCAGAGCGAAGATTATGATTATGCCGGCATGTCCTCCTGGGCGATGAGTCAGTTCAAAGTTCAGATCAGTCAGACGCAATTAAAGACCATGCAGCGCGATGATATTATCGACACGCTGGTGGAAAAGGCACTGGATCTTATTGACCATAAGGATGTCGGCCCCCTGGCCAAATATCTGGTGAAGGGATATCCGCAGCAACAATTAGCGCAGTGGTCCAATGATAAATTTGACTTCACGATTCCCGTGGCGGATCTGACGGGAAAAACTCAGGATCAGGCGGTGGAATTAATTCTTAACAACGCCCGGCAGGCCTATCAGCAGCGGGAAATCAGTTACCCGGTGGATTATGCCCTGGAAGCGACGAGCGGTGCCGGCGGCGTCGAAAATGTTTACGCCTCGGAGCAGTTGGCGGTATGGGTAAAGGCCAAATTCGGAACGCCCATTTCCGGTGATGAAATCCGATCTCTGTCACTGGATAAATTGCGGCAACGGCTCATTGATATTTCGCGACAGGCCCATGAATCCATCGACCAGCAGATAAATGAGGCGGTAACCAAACTTCAGGAATCCCGCATGTTGGCCGCCTGGGTGTCAGACCGGTTTGTCACGCAGGCCTCAGCCGATGAATTTGACGGTGAACCGCCGGAGGAACGCCGCGAGCGCATCGCCGAGTTAGCCCATGCGTTTCTGCGCCGGGAACTCACCGAGTTGGAACGCACCGTGCTTTTACAAATTTATGATGTCACCTGGAAGGATCACCTTTACGCCATGGATCAACTGCGTGACACCATCGGCTTACGCGGTATTGCACAACGCGACCCGGTGATTGAATATAAGCGGGAAGGCTCGCGGTTGTTTGAAGAATTTCTGAAAAATCTGCGCGAAAAAGTCACGGATGTCATTTTCCGCATGAGAATCGCCAGCGCCGGTGATATGCGCAATGTGTATGAAGGCCAGGAAGAACTCTTCGACGCCAATGAATCTTATGGCGTTGCCGAAAGCGCCGCCGCCCGCGAACTGCAGGCACCCCCGGAGGAAACTTTAACCCCCGAGGCGGACGTTGATGATCAGGAACCCGCGTTTGATCCCATTGTCAACGCCGGACCGAAAGTCGGCCGCAATGATCCCTGCCCCTGCGGCAGTGGAAAGAAATATAAACACTGTTGCGGACGCACCGCCTGATACCGAAGGAACTTGTATGCCCATACCCATTGTCGCCATCGTCGGCCGCCCCAACGTCGGCAAATCCAGTTTGCTTAATATGCTATCGGGAAAGCGCATCTCCATCGTGGACCCTACTGCGGGCGTCACCCGCGACCGCGTATCCAATATTGTGGAAAGCGAGGGACGAAGTTTTGAACTTGTTGATACCGGCGGCTACGGCATAGAAGATCCGGATAATCTCACCGAGCAGATTCAGGATCAGATTCGCCGGGCCATTGAATCCGCAGCAGTGCTGCTGTTTGTTGTGGATGCTAAAAACGGCCCGGTGCCGTTAGATACCGCCGTGGCTCGCCTGATTCGCCCGTTTGCCAAACCGGTGATTCTGACCGTTAATAAAGTGGATGGGCCGAATCTGGCATCCAATGCCACTGAATTTTTCAAATTGGGCTTTGACGAAATGGTCATGATTTCCTGCCAGCATCGCCGGGGCGGGGATGAATTGCTGAAGGGCATTTTCCGGCATCTTGGCCGCAGCGCGAAAATAATACCGGCAGAATCTGAACTGAAACTGGCGGTGGTGGGAAAGCGTAATGCCGGCAAAAGCACCTTGATTAACACGCTGGCAGGCGGCGAACGCGTGATTGTTTCCGAGGTGCCCGGCACGACCCGTGACAGCATTGACGTTCGCATCGAAATTGAGGGCCGCACCATTACCGTTATTGACACCGCCGGCGTGCGGAAGCGTGCCCGCATGACCAACAACGATCTGGAGTTTTACAGTTTTCACCGCGCGCAGCGTTCCATCCGCCGGGCGGATGTCGTGCTGCTGTTAATTGATTCAACGGCTGATATCAGTGATGTGGACCAGAAACTCGCCGCGTATGTGCAGGAGGAATTCCGCCCGGTGATTCTGGTCATTAACAAATGGGACCTTGTGGGTGAGCAGGCCACGGTGGAAAGTTACGGCGCCTATGCCGCCAAACGGTTCCCGCAATTGAAGCATGCACCCGTGGCGTGCATCAGCGCGAAAACCGACAGCGATCAATCGCAGATTGTACGTCTGGCCTTTTCCCTCTTTGAGCAGGCCTCCACACGATTAACCACCGGGCAGTTAAATAAAGCGGTGGAAGATATTCTGCAATTGCGCGGCCCCAGCAGCCAGGAAGGCAAAATGGTAAAAGTTTATTATGCCACGCAAATTGATGTCCGCCCCCCCACCATCGTGCTTTTTGTCAATCATCCCCGCCTGATTACCGAGGAATACAAACGCTTTTTCGCCCATCAGTTGCGGGAGCGCACCGTGCTGCATGAAGTTCCCATCCGGCTGTTGATCCGCGGCCATCGCGGGAATGAACGCAAAGAGGAATCGGCGTGACCTTCAGGGCCGCGGATGATGCTGCCGGTGAACATTCTTTAACCGATCCGCATCAACATGAGTATATATCTGGGTCGTACCAATATCGGAATGCCCCAGGAGTTCCTGTACGATGCGCAAATCAGCCCCGCCCGAGAGTAGATGCGTTGCAAAGGTGTGGCGGAGTTTGTGCGGGTGAATATGCTTCAAGCCCGCAGCTCGGGAAATGCGATCAAGTCGCTGCCACAGCACAATGCGATTAATCCTTTGACCCGAACGGGAAACAAAAACGTTCGGAACCCGGCTTTTCGACACCGCCAGAAGTTTAGGACGCAATTCGCGCATATATTTTTCCATGGCCGCACGGGCCGGTTTTCCCACCGGAATGATGCGTTCCTTCCGTCCCTTGCCGATCACACGAATAACGCCAAGTTCCGCATGAACATTTCGTTCCGTCAGATCAGCAAGTTCACTGGCCCGCAGGCCGCAGGCGTAAAACAATTCGATAATCGCCTGATCCCGTAGCGCCAGCGGGTGGGCCGGATCCACCGCCTTCAGAAGTGCCTCAATTTGCGGACGGTTCATCACATCCGGCAGCTTGCGCCAGCCATGCGCCGTTTCCAGATGCTCGGTGGGGTTTTCCGGGATTTTCCCGCGCGCTACTGCAAAGCGATAAAACATTTTCAGCGATGCAGTATGCCGCAGCACGCTGCTGGTGCGCAAGTTGCGTTGCGACTGCATATGCTTAAGATATTCGCCGATTACTATGCGGTCCACGCGAACCATCGGTCGCGAACACTTCCGGTCACAAAATGCCGCAAACTGCATCAGGTCCGAGCGATAGGCCGCAAGCGTATTGTCCGCCAGACCCAGCTCAATTTCGATATACGTAAGAAATTCATTAATGACAGCCAAGTCTTCAGTGGTGTGGACCGGCGGCAAATTGCTGACGGGAGCGTCAGATTTTCGGCTTTGGCTCAAACTCAATGCGTCCATCCTTGGACCTCCGTTGGGATCGACTAGATCGGCACGATCGCGCCATCCGCGTCAGGCAATCAACCTGTCCCGAGGTTCTATGCCCTACGCAGATTCTACCGCTCCAAAAGCGGTACGCCAAGCAGTTTCCCGAATTCCCAAAACATGATTCCAATCAGCGCCAGGTGATGGAGTCCGTTAGCTCAATGCGGCAGCGTTGAGTTGGGCGCGGAATTACAATTTGATGGCACGACGCGTTTCGGCCCGTCGCGATTGGTACGCGCCTGCCGAATTGCGGTGCGGATATTTTCCGTGACATTCCACCTCCAACCATGTTGTGTTATTGACACAATGTGGAAGGGGGCGCGTGGGACGAGGAGGGGTCTGGTCCCGCAATATCGGGTTTTTGCTTTGCGGCCTTACTGCTTGACAGGATTTCCGAGCTCACATAACCTAAAGTTTTAAGCCTTGTTTAATAGGTAATATAGCGACCGGTTATTAAAGGAGATTTTCATGCTTGCCCTCCCGGCCACGCCGCCACCGGTCCATGTTGTCTCCGCTCCCGATATCGCCGCGACTGCACCTGCACCGGTCGCGCCGGCGACATCAGCGTCTCCCACGGGATCCGGTGCCTATTCCAACACATTCACCGGCGACTGGTTCGGTCTGCGCACCGGACTGGCGGATCACGGCATTAGTTTCAACGGCTACGGGGTCAATGACAATAGTTGGAATCTTCGCGGCGGAAAAAGCACCCACAATTTTGTCTCCCGCGCCCGTCTGACGTTGGGGATGAACCTGGACACGGACAAACTCTTCGGCTGGGCGGGTGGGACCGTGGTATCCAGCGTGCGTTTTCATTTTGGCCCGAACGGCAATGACATCCAATTGGGATCGCTGCAGGGATTTAGCTATATTGATGACAACCCGCCGACAACCCAATTATATGAATTGTATTTCAAGCAGACACTGCTGGGAGATAAACTGACCCTGCAGGCGGGACGGATGGACGCCAATAATATTTTTGATATTCCGGTGGACGCCACTGATTTCATCAATCCATCGGCATCCGATGCTCCGTTGACATTGCAAAACGCCCCACCCTCGCAGGCACCCGGCTTGGCGGCATTTGTCACGGCGATACCTGGAACCACCTTGATTCTCGGTGCATTTTTTAATGGTCGCTCCCATCCGACGGCTCTGGATGCGATGCTCAATACGCTCGCTACCATCGATGAACCCAATGGAACATCGCTGAATGTTGAATTGGATCATAATTATCATATCGCGGCCAATATGCCGGGAACGGTGGGAGTCGGGGCGTTCTGGCGCACCGGCCAATTGCCGACCCTCAATGGTGGCACACAATCCGGCACGGGCGGTGGCTGGGCTTTTATCGATCAAACATTATGGCAGACCGCGAAGGCGGATCATCGCGTGGCAGTCTGGGGAAACTTCACGGGTAATGACCCCCGCGTAAGCGAGATCGACTATTCCATTCAAGCGGGCTTGCTGGGGGCTGGAATCATTCCTGACCGGCCCGAAGATAAAATCGCGGTGGGTCTTGATTGGGCGCATACAAGTTCGCATGCGCAACTGCCAAAGCCTTATGAGATGGCGACCGAGTGCTTCTACGAATATTACCTTGGCCAGGGCGTGACGGTTCAACCTGACGCGCAGTACTTCACCAATACGGGCGGCGGGATATATCCGGCCGCATTAATCGCGATGGTTCGAGTCAGCGTTAATTTTTGAGCGAGGTGTTATTGACATGGCGGAATTGTTTTGATAACCTAATTTTCTAGGTGATTAGTATGGCAAATAGCGACGGTCCCACTGAGCGTGAGCTGGAAATCCTCAAAATCCTCTGGAATATGCGTCAAGCCACCGTGCGGCGCGTCTACGAATATATGCGTCAGCGCGAAGACATCGCCCAGAACACGGTCCAGACCTTTCTCCGAATGATGGAGGAAAAAGGGCTGGTCTCCCACAAACTGCAGGGCAGGGCTTTTGTCTATCGTCCGCTCTACAGCCGGGGCAAAGTGCTGGCGCGGTTTCTCAACCGGATATTTGACGGTGCGGTAGACCAACTGGTGCTCAATGCCGTGGAAATTGCGGGACTTTCAATTGAGGAAATTGAAGACCTGGAAAAGAAATTGCGGGCCGCCCGAAGTTCGCGGCAGGCTGATTCCGGATTGGATCAACGGGCGCCTTTATGATTAGCTTTGACCTATGGCTTCTGGATAGCACCTTGATCGTCAGCATTGTGCTCGCGTCGGGCTTTGCAGCCATGCTGATGCTCCGGAATCCGGCGCGACAGCAGCGGGTCGGTGAACTAGCCGTGATCGGGGCTTTGGCCGCCATGATGCTCACAGCGCTACCGGGGCTTCCGCACGTATTCCTGCGATGGTTGCCGGCTGCCGATACCGCCAAGTCTTCCCTTACCGTGGAAACCTTTCATATCGGGCTGACACCACAGAAAAACACCGGCCGCCGCAGTAATATAATACCGATTCTCCGCCGACCGCAGTTGCAGAATAAAAGAGGCTCGTTTTGGCGAAGCTGCCTGCACTGGTGGCCGGAATATATCAGCAGAGCCTATTTTCTCGGCGTGGTATTGATGGCTGGAAGGTTGGTTCTGGGCTGGCAACTGTTACGGAAAGCGTCCGCGAAAGCGACGCCTTTTTCCGCGGATTTTCATATCGAATCACTTGCTTCCGCCGGCCCGCTGCGCAGAAATCTAAAATCCACGGTCGTAAGGATATCCGAAGAGATACAAACACCCATGGCCTTTGGCATGTTACATCCGGTAATTTTACTGCCCAAAAGTTTTTGCGGCGCGGATGTGACCATGGTTCGCATGGCCTTGACGCATGAACTGACGCATATTGTCCGTGGTGACACCATCTGGCGGGTGATCCTTGCCTTAGCCGCGGTGCCGCTGTTTTTTCACCCCCTGCTGTGGATTCTTTCCCGCCGCATCCGACTGAACCAGGAATTCTTAGCGGACCATTCAGCCGCAGCACTGGCCGAATCCCCCGCCACCTATATCACCGCCATGCTGCAACTGGCACGGGGAATAAAAAACCACCCCGATGCATTCTTTCCCGCCACGGCACTATTTGGCCGCCGATCCGACTTTTATTTGCGCATGAACCGTCTTCTGACGCAGGGTAATAGCACCACGGCGGACTGCTCGGGGAGGTGGTACGTTGGGGCCGTTGCAGGAACGATGCTGATACTTATGCCGGCCTCCATGATCACATTGGCGTCGCCGGCAAAGTCCTTATCCACCGCTAACGGTGCCCAGCCAAAGAGCGGCACGATTCATCAGGAGGCTCGCCAACTTGCGCGTAGCGGGTTGGCCTATTTGGGGCGACGACAAAACGCCAGCGGTGCGTGGCTGGGGCGCTATGGACCAGCAGTTACTGCGATGGTGGTGCGTGGATTTTTGGAGGCCGGCGTATCTGCGGGCAACATTCACGTTAAACGCGGCTTGCGGTTTATTGAAAGTAACCGCCGATCGGACGGGGGATTTTATAACAATGTCGAACCGGCGTACAACACCGCCATTGTCCTGCGTACGCTTTCCATGCTGCCGGAACCCCGTTATCAAAGACAGGCACGCCGGGGCTTGGCGTTTTTGCATCAACAACTGCGGACATCCGTCGCAGATCCCGGCTCTGATGCAGCTTGGTATATGCACCGCTCGCTTTTCCGGTTGCAGGTGCCCGGCAACCGGTTCGCGCAGTCGGAAAAAACGGTTTCGCATCAGATCACCTCAGGCTTATGGATATCCGGCAAGATGCTGGATCCGCGGGAACGCGGTGCTGATGCGGTATTAAGACAATACGGCTCAATCACCTACGCCCAACTCAAGAGCATGATTTACGCCGGTTTGCAGGCACGCGACCCGCGCGTGGTACATCTCTCTCATTGGATCTCCACCCACTATGCCTTGAATTACAATCCCGCAGAAAATGGTTCGCAGGGGTTATATTATTACTACGTGGTGTTCGCCAGGGTTTTGCGAGCCGCCGGCCGGGAACGCGTTATAGATGCGGATGGCGTAAGCCATAACTGGCGGCGCGATCTGGTAGTGGCCTTGGCCGGGCGTCGCCGCGCCAACGGCAGTTGGAAAAATGGCACCGGCAGCGCCTGGCTGGAGGGTAACCCGGTGATGGCGACAACCTACGCGGTTTTATCGCTGGATCAGGTGACGCGATAATTGTTGAATACGAGCACCGCTTTTTTTAAGGAGTTTTACAATGCAAAACGGCAAACTTATGACGGCCTTCCTATGCACATTGTTTTTGGGCATTGCGTCTCCCATTTTCGCCGCTGCCAAGCCTTTTTATAAAACGGATGCGGTTTTGGGGAAAGGCTTGAAATATCTGATGGCGACGCAAGCCCCCAATGGCGGTTGGGTGACGCAGGTCGGCCCCGCCGTCACGGCGCTGGCGGTCAAGGCGATGGTAGGCGCGGGCATTCCGGCAAGCAATCCTGTGATCGTTAAGGCGATGAGGTTTATCGAAACCACCCGCGAACCGGATGGGGGCTTTTACGTTCATGACCTTCTGCAGAATTATAATACATCCATTGTCCTTTCCACATTGACGATTCTACCGCGTCAGAAATATGCCGCCCAGATTAAAGCCGCACAACATTACCTCATGTCTCTTCAGCATCGAGCCGGGCAAAGAAACGCCGCCGGAAAGTTAGTTACCCGCAACAGCAGTTGGTATGGAGGCACCGGCTATTATCAGGACCGGCCCGATCTTTCCAACACCTCTTTCTTCATTCAAGCGCTGCACGACAGCGGCGTACCCGCGAGCAACCCCGCGATGAAGGCGGCTCTGGTCTTCGTAACGCACTGTCAGGAAAACAGCGAAACCAACTCCATGGCCTGGGCCAAGGGCACGCATAACGGCGGTTTTATCTATACTCCCGTAAATGGCGGCGGCGGCGATATGGGAGACCACGACACGCTACGCGGGGCATCGCACGCCAAGGGTACGCTGAACAGTCAGTGGACAGCCTACGGCAGCATGACCTATTCCGGCCTGAAGAGCATGGTATATTGCGGGTTAACGCCCAAGGACCCGCGCGTCATTGCCGCGGTCAAGTGGATACGCGCCAACTGGACATTGAATTCCAACCCCGGCACGGGCGGCAGCCGGATGGGGCTGTTTTATTATTACCTGATGTTCGCACGGGCACTTCACGCCCTGCATATTAAAACCATTACCGATGACAACGGCATTGTGCACAATTGGCGCTCGGAAATACGGAAAAAATTAAATTCCCTCCAGAATCCTAACGGATCGTGGAAGAATAAATGGAGCCCGCGCTGGCTGGAGTTCAGCGCTCCGCTTGTGACATCCTACGCCTGTCTGGTTTTGGACACCGTGGATCGATAAGGCAGCCCCTTCACGATACAGATTTTGCAGCGGCCCCCCGCATCAGGAGTTTTCATGTCCATTTCACCACCACGCCTGGCAATCGTCGGCGTGGGCAATTGCGCCAGTTCGTTGATTCAGGGCCTGACCTGGTATCGCCGGAGCGAATCCACCATCGGCCTGATGCACCCGCAAATCGCCGGGCTTTCCACAGGCGATATTACTTTGGCCTGTGCATTTGATGTGGATGAACGGAAAATCGGTAAGCCATTGGCTCAAGCCATTTTCGCCCCCCCGAACAACGCTCGGGTGTTCTGCGCCGATCCGGAGGATCACGGCGCGCGCGTGTTTACCGGGCCAATCGGTGATGGCGTCGCCGATCATCTGCAGAGTTTTGATCCACAACATCGGGTCGCGGCCAGTTCTGATGCCGGCACCGCAACACTGGCGGACGTGATTAACGTTTTGCAGGAAACCCGCGCCAATGTGTTGGTAAATTATTTGCCCGTAGGTTCACAAAAAGCCTCGGAACTTTATGCCCAAGCCTGTCTGGATACGGGTATTGCCATGGTGAACTGCATACCCGCATTTATCGCCAGCGACAGCCTTTGGGCCGCGCGCTTTACCAAAGCCAACATTCCCTTAATCGGCGATGATATTAAATCCCAGTTTGGCGCCACCATCGTTCATAGGCAACTCATGGCCCTGGCGGAAAGCCGCGGATTTACCATTGATTCAAGTTATCAATTAAATGTTGGCGGCAATACCGATTTTCTTAATATGCTTGAACGCAGCCGCCTGGGCAGCAAAAAAATCAGCAAAACGCAAGCCGTTAACAGCCAACTTAAAACCGCACTGGATCAGGAACATATTCATATCGGCCCCTCGGATTACGTTCCATTTTTAGCTGATAACAAGGTCTGTTATATCCGGATGAATGTGCGCGGATTCGGCGGCCTGCCCATGGAACTGGACCTCAAGTTATCCGTTGATGATTCCCCCAACAGTGCCGGCATTGTGGTGGACGCGGTACGTTGCGCCGCGTTGGCCTTGCATCGGAAGGCCGGCGGTCCGTTAGAGGAAGTTTCCGCCGCGCTCATGAAGCACCCGCCCGTGCAACGGCCCGATGCCCTGGCAGCGGCGGAAATGGATCAATGGATTGACGGCAAAAAGTAATGCGGGATTGCGCGCATCCGGCGTCAATAAGGAACTTCACCGGCTGACCAGCAGAACGGGATGATCCAGTTGTTCCGCCGCGTATGCTATGCACGCTTGGATGTCCTCCGCCTCAAGATCTGGATAATCGGCCAAGATTTCAGCTTCGGGCACTCTGGCGGCCAGCAGATCCAGCACATCCTTAACGCGGATGCGCATTGCCCGAATGCAGGGCCGCCCGCCGCATTGTCTGGGGTTGAATGTGATTCTATCGCTAAGTTTCATGCCCATATTATATCGACCGGCTCGGTCTTTCACAAACCCGATTCCCTAAGTTCGATTTCCGATTGACCCTGCATTGTAAGGGACGTTGCGTCTTTAACGCTCTTGCATATACTCTCGGACATGTTGGTGATACATCATGCAAACGAGTTTCCCCAGTCCGCAAAACCTTCAGTGTTGTGTGTGGGAAATTTTGATGGCGTGCATTTGGGGCACCAACGGATGCTTGCCGGGGCAAAAAGTCTCGCATGCAAATGGAACCTGAATTTTGTAATCATGACGTTTCATCCCCACCCCCTGCACATCCTGCGGCCCAACCTTCCCCGCCAGCCCCTTATGACCGTTGCGCAGCGTATGGAGATACTCCAGAGTTTTGAACCGGATGTCTTATGGGTGGTGCAAACCGATCAGCATTTCCTTGATATAACCGCCGACCAATTTATGCAGAAGATGATGGTTGATACCATTGGCGCAAAAGTTGTTGTCGAAGGACGGAATTTTACCTTTGGCAAGGGGGCACACGGCACAGTTAAGACATTGCAGGAAAAGGGGCCAAGCTTCGGCTGGGAGACGATCCTTGTGCCCACGCAGCAGGCGGTCTTGCAGGATTTATCGCAGGTGGATGTCAGCAGCAGTCTGATCCGCTGGCTGATCGGCCACGGCCGCGTCTCCGATGCCCATCGTTTAATGGGCCGCCCCTGCACCCTGCGCGGAATAGTAGTGCACGGAGCCGGCCGGGGAGCGGCACTGGGCTATCCCACGTTGAATATCCAGTGTGAACAGTTGCTGCCCGCCGTGGGGGTTTATGCGGGCAACGCAGTCATTGCCGGGCAGACATACGCAGCCGCCATAAGCGTTGGAAGCAATCCCACGTTTAATGGGACAGCGGTAACCGTTGAAGCCTTTGTACTGGATTTTTCCGGTTCAATATATGATAAGCAGGTGGACCTGCAATTTACCCGTTGGCTGCGGGATCAATATAAATTTTCCGGCATTGAAGCGCTCAAGGCACAGATAAAGCGCGATATTGATCAGATACGCCGGCATACGCCGGATAGTGCCGCAAGCCCGATATCCGGCACGCGCGGAGACACCCGCCCTGCGGATCGGGGCAATGTGAACAATACCCCAGATCAGATGCCCCGTGGTGAAACCAGCCGAAAGGAAAACGATGTCAGATAATGAACTGTCCGCCATTGCCCAAGCATTGCATGATGCCAAAAGTGTGGCGATTTTCACCCACGCTCGCCCCGACCCCGATGCCATCGGCTCTCAAGTAGGTGCCGGCCTGATGCTTGCAGCGCTGGGAAAACAAGTTTATGTGATGTGTCTGCCGCCGATACCGCAACCACTGCAATTTCTTCTTAATATGCTGCCGGGATCCTGCATTGAATATACGCCTGAGAAAGCGGCCAACATTTCCGCAGACCGCATTCTGGTGGTGGATACCTCCGCCCGCCAGCAACTCGAGCCGGCCACAGCATTTCTTGAATCAAGCGCTTCCAAGGTGCTGATTCTCGACCATCATATTTCCGGCGATTTACGCCATGACCTCATTTACCGGGACACGTCTGCGGCCGCGTGCGTGGAGATTGTCGCAAAGCTCGGCGGAATACTGGGCGTTGCCTTCAGCAAGAACATGGCGACCGCTTTACTGGCAGGATTGGTCGGCGATACAGGGTGGTTCCGCTTTGATAGCGTAACACCGCGCACGCATGAAGTAGCCGCCAAATTATTGGCCGCCGGTGCTTCGCCATCCGAGCTGTGGGGACGGCTGATGCAAAGCGAAAGAAAATCCAAGCTGGTTCTGTTAAGCCACGCGGTAGGCCGAATAGCGTTTTACGCCCAGGATCGCATCGCGTCGATGGAATTATCGAATCAGGACATTGCCCAAGCCCAAGCCGAAACATGGGAAACCGAGGGGCTTATTGATATTCCCATGATGGTTGAAAGCGTGGTGTGCTCGGTATTTTTAAGTGAAACTCCCGAGGGGAAAATCCGCGCCAGCCTGCGCAGCAAACACACGGTTGATGTGAACGCGGTGTGCCGAGAATTTGGCGGCGGCGGTCATGCCCGCGCCGCCGGCTGCCGCCTGCCTGGGCCGCTAAATAGCGCGCGGGACGCGCTGGTTAAGGCCCTGGAACGGAAGCTTGGTTAGTACTTTTGACCACGGAGACCCCGCCGGTAGATATTTGCATTGGAAACCGCAAATAGGGTGAAATGCTCAAAAGGGTTTTGGGGCCGAAGGATGGAACATGTCGCAGGTCCTGCATATTCTGAAATACCACCGGCGTCGCCCGGCTCCTATGCCGCTTGCGCCAGGCAAGGAGTTTTTCAGCACGGGCCGGGCCGATGCTCGGAATCCGAACCAACGAAGCCCAACTCGCTGTGTTGGGATCAATCCGGGTTTCCGTAACACGCGCAGCAAACCCAGGCGAATATTGATTATCCGCAACGCGCCGCGTAATGCTGTCGCCTATTGATATAAGCACGATGGCCGTCGCCACGGCTATGGAAAATAGTGCCGGCGGTGACTTTCCACCGAAGCCCGGTGCAGCGCTGCTGAAAAGGCCACTGTTATCATCCGGTATATGAGGCTCTGGACGAGCCGCAGGCGGTGTGCCGTCTGGAACGCCGCCCTGCTGCGAGGAACCTGAATTATTTGCTCTCGTCATGCACCGTCCCGCTATGGGATAAGTTATACAACCGCGTGTCCAAAATTTTACGCGGCCAAATTTTCACCTTAAGACAGGTGTTACGCGGTGGTACCGGGAACGCCTTTATTGGCCGCAACTGCTACCGGTGCCGATGCGGATTTCTGTGTCCCCTGCCGCACGGCCATCACGGCACGCCGCATGGCCAGCCACGTCTGCATGGCTGGTTTGGCGGTCAAATCCGCAGTAAGCAAACCGCCGCCGGGCACGGACCCGGTTTCCGAATCAACAACATCAGCCCATGTCATCGCCTCTACAAAGGGCTTGGAAAGCACAATGTTAGACAATGCCTCAAGCCATTTGCTTTGCAGGTGATCGTTCCAGGGCTTGCGCCATAAACCCGCGACGGCATTCTTCTCGCTTTGTACGCTCGGCACGCCCATGCGGCTTATGACCACCGGTTTGCCCAAAGCCGAAAAACGATCCAGCATCGCACTGATCTGAAATAAATCGCGCTGCCAGCCGCCGTCGCGCGGTGTGCCAAAACACAACTGCACGCCGAAAATATCAAACGGAATACCGCTTTGTACCGCCATTTCCGCATAAATCATCGGAGGAATGCTGCGCTGATTTTTGGCATAATACTCGCCCCACGGCTGCGTAATTTCGATCATCGTCTGGGCCGTAGGTATCAATTTTTTGACCAGCGTAATGGCCATGCGCGTCAGATCCATGAGTTGATCAAAGGTAAAGGAAAAATGCGAATTCACATGCAATCCGCTAAGGACATTCCAAAGAACAACATTGGCACCGTAGCGCTGCACCACCCGTTCAATATGTTCATACAGCAAGCCGCGCACGGTTTCGTAATCATGCTCCCAGATATAAAGCCAATCAGGAATAGCCGCTTCGGAAAAATGCACCAGCGGGCCGGCCACGATGGGGAGTTTAGACTGCCGAAGGTATTCCACCCAATTGTCCATAGGGGCAGCGTTGAAGGTCTGCTCCTGAGGCTCCAGAAACTTCCACGTCATCGGGAGATAGACAAACTCGCCGGCGGCCACCACTTTCCGACGATACGCATCATCCGAACGCTCCGGTGCAGCGGCACAACCAAAAACATTTTTGGGAAAGGCCCGCGTGGCGATGCGGCGCTGTAACAGCAATTCCGCATGAACCAGTGCCGTCTGTTCGGAGGCAGGCACGGCTATAGTTAGACATTTATCCGCAGACTTGGCGGCTAAAGCCGGATTTTCCAGATTCTCCATGGCTTCGACAAGTAAATCACGGGCTTCATTAAATTTCTGATTGACCCCCTGCGCTTCAGGAATATCCAACAGCCCCCAATCTTCCCGCTTCTGCAAGAGCTTCATCATGCGATTGCGGGCCAGTTCAACATTCAGCACATAAGGCTGGCTGCGTTCGGGCAGGCGAACCGTCTCAAGCATCACGGAACCAAAACCGCGTACCTCCCACATCAACGCCAGCGCCGCCGGCCCGGCCGGGCGCTTACGACAGCGAATTTCACCATCCACATACGCCAATTCACCGCGGATTGGCACGCTATCGGAACCAACCAGGTAAGCCGAGCCTAAATCCAGCTCTGTCGGCGCTTGGCCATCGCGGAATACCTGAAAACGTAACATCAACTTCTCGCTTACCTAAACCGGCGTCTTCATTGTGTGCCGCCCAACCGGCACGCTTCTGCGGATAAACCGCATTCGCACGGTGTTTTATAGCCTAGAACTTGCAAAACAGTCAAACGTCTGGCTGGAAATGCCGCCCAATGCACTGCCCGCAACAGGCTAAAATTCCCCGCCGGCCCACCGTCAAAATTGTAGCCGTGAAAGCACTACCCTTGCGGCCGCCGAGGCTCATTGGCCTCAATTTCATGCAAATATGCCAAAGTCCGCTCCAATTGCCCCTTCAAGTGCCGCACCCGCAAAAGACTTTTCACACGCGTGAGCAACTCGAGTTTATTGACCGGCTTGGTGAGAAAATCATCGGTGCCGCTTTCCACGCCCCGCTCAATATCCCCTAATTCGTTCAACGCGGTAAGCATCAGGATAGGGATGTCGCGATAACGGGCATCGGATTTCAGCTTACGGCAAACTTCAAACCCGCTCATGCGCGGCATCATGACATCCAGAATAATTAAATCCGGCATGACCTGAGGAATTTTCGCCAAAGCGTCCACGCCATCCACCGCCACCTCCGTTGTGCAGTCCATGGATTCCAGATACGCCTGAATCAGCTCAACATTAGGCGGATTATCATCCACGACTAAAATGGTGCTGCGGGGCAAATGCGTATCATTGCTGCTGCGAACCGGTGCCGCCATATATAAGGCCTCCATGGTAAAGTGTCCCGCATAAAACGAGGACTGCAAAACCCGGCGGCATTATATAGCAACGGGACAATTTATTCTTCTCGCGGAAGCGTCGATAGCGCGCGACGCCCTTCGAGCCGCGCAACCTTTCGCTGCTGGAAACTCGCCTTATTAAATCCAAATTTATGGGAACGAACTTTAGAACCACTGGTGCGCCGATGGGGCATGGTAACCTCCCAAAAAAAAGAGAAGTCGAAGTCACAACCTCTTCATAACATTTTTGATCGGCTAATACAAGCTTAATATTGAAAAAATATTTCCCCGCCCACGGACAGAACCTGGAACCTAGCATCTAGCATCAAGCATTTTACAAAGGCGCAGCGCTTCCAAAGCATTCTAACCCCTAAATGCTGGCCCAACTCTGTCTCTACTCATTATTCATTACCCACTATTCACTGAAGCGAAGCGCTCCCCTGTCCTCTGTAACCCGTAACCCGGAATTTAACAAAACAGCAGCGCAGCTTCCAAAACCTTCTAACTCCTAACTTCTAACTCCTGCATTCTCGCCCAACCTACGCCGTCGCTATCGCTGATAAATCCAGATCCGCACAATGCCCGGCCTCCAATAGCTGCGATCCAAGGCCCGCGATCATGGCGGCGTTGTCTGTACAATACGCCATGGGCGGCAAATATAGTGGAATTTTCGCCGTATCCGCCACGCGCTGTAAACAGTTCCGAATGGCCCCATTGGCCGAAACGCCCCCCCCGACAATCAAGGATCGGGGATTCACGGCGTCCATCGCCCGGCGCACTTTAATTTCCAACACCTCCGCCACCACGCGCTGAAATGCCGCCGCCGTGTCCGCCCGCTGCTGCGGTGTTATATCCGCGCTGGTGCGTTGCGCTCCACCCTGGCCGTTCACATGGTACAAAACCGCTGTTTTCAATCCGCTGAAGGAAAAATCCAACGATTGCTTCCCCAGAAGAGACAATGGGAATTTCACGGCATCCGCCCGACCGCTGCGGGCCAGATTCTCCACCAACGGACCGCCGGGGTATCCAAGTTGCAGTATCGCAGCAACTTTATCAAAGGCCTCCCCCACCGCATCATCTATGGTGGACCCCAGGCGATGCAGACAATGAAATGCCTGCACGTCATACAGCGTGGTATGCCCTCCGGAAATCACCAGCCCCAACGCCGGCAGCGGCGGCGATTCCGGCAGTACCCCCGCCTCTTGACCCACGCGTTCAGCCGGAACAAGACATCCCGCGTACAAATGCGCATGCACGTGATTCACACCCACCAGCGGCTTATCCCATGCAAACGCCAAAGCCTTGGCCGCCGACACGCCTACCAGCAGGCACCCTACAAGTCCCGGGCAATTAGCCACCGCAACGCCCGAGATATCTTTCCCGCTCACCCCGGCGACTTTCATAGCCTGTGCCATAATGTCATTGAGCCACTCAATGTGCGCCCGCGCCGCAATTTCCGGCACCACCCCGCCATATTTCTGATGCAGATCAATTTGCGTACCAATAACATTAGACCGCACGATGCGGCGATCTTCAACAACCGCGCATGCCGTTTCATCACATGTTGTTTCAATACCTAATACACAGGACATGCCAACTCCGTGCCAGAGCACCAGCGCGGGTTACCGCGATTCCGATGGAAAGTCCGCGGTGCGCGTTTTTGTCCCGGATGCCGCCTGTGTTGCAGGCATTGCAGCAGACGTCGCAGCCTCGGCATATTCTTGCACCAGTGCCGGAAGCAACGTCACGAATTCCGAGCGCGGCACCACCTGTTGCGCACCCGCCTCCATCGCCTGTTGCGCCAAATCCTGCTGAGCATGCGATAGATAGGCGACAATCTTACAGTCGGGCTTGGTATTTTTTGCCAGTGCTATCGCAGCCAGGGGGTTAATGCCCCCGCAATTCATATCCACAATCAGCAGGTCCGGAGGCGTTATATGGAGAAACTCACTCAACACGCTGTAAGAGCGCAGCACCCGAACCTGCCGTTGCTGCGCCCGCGCTTCGGCGACAATTTTGGTGGAGAATATCAAGTCTGTTACGATCGCCGCCAATGCCATAATATTAACTCTCCATGCCCGCTGCCGCTGCCGGCTTTTCCGGTGGGTTTAACACCTGCGCAGCCGTGGCTCGTGCGATGACTTCGTTTAACAACGATGGCAGATTTTCATAAATCACAGCATCCAAAACCGCATGATGACTCTGCCCCGAATCATTGGCATATTCAACGGTGACCAGCCCCGCACCGGGCCACCGTCGATTATCAATAACCTTCATCGCCGAATACGCCACCATACTTCCATTGGGCAGATGCAGCCCCTGATCATCGGCCACAATGCGTTTGGACTTCACCCGCAGAAACCAGATCATCCCCCCCGCCGCCACGAGGCTGATCGCCAGAACAATCCATCGCTGGTTATGAATATCCGTTACGGTATGCCAACCCGTAATATTATTCATGTGCACCAGATGATCAAAGCGCAGGCGCTGGGCGTTGGTCGCGTGCTGCCAGCCGGGCCAGGAACGCGCAATGGCCTTGTCCTTGCCGGTTACCCGATGCGAAAGCAGCATCTGTTTTACCGCTTTGTCATCATGATTCGGCCAGCCGTACCAGCCATCCCAGGCAAACCATGCAGCAAAGATAATACACAGAAATGCCAGCACCAGCGGACGGCGACGTTCCCAGGGGGCAGGTTGGGCGATCATCTGCATTAAATAGAACTCCTGGCGTTGACAAAGCGATTATTGGAAAACCGCCCGATAGATAATTTTTCCCATCAGCGCCTGCCCCAGCGGATCCGGATGCACCCCATCATGGGCAAAATATTTATACATGGGTTCCGTCGCCCGCTTCATCATCAAGCCGTGCAGATGTACCACCGGAATGTGCATGGCCCGTGCGGCCCGTTTGATCGCCGGTATGACGCCATGAACCAGCACCTTTTCATTAATGCCCCACGGGTTTCCGATACCGAGTTTCTGATTTCGCACCACGGGCGGGGGCGTGCAGATATAGATTTTCGGATGCGCCTGAAGATGTTCAAAATGCCGGATCAATGATTCCGCATTCGCCGTAAACTGCGATCCGTATTTCTTCCAGTTTTTCGGCTTCGTGTCATTGGTGCCCAGCATAATAATGACGATATTGGGATCAAATTTGGTGGCCGCCTTAAACTCCGGCGTCGTCCAGTACGGAAGGTTCCCCTTCTTCAGCAACGTAGCCCCGCTATGACCAAAATTATCCGATTTGTACTTTTTCCCCACCAATTTCTGCAACACCCCGGGCCACGCCCGCGCCAGCCGATCATGGGTAATAGTATATCCCCAGGTAATACTGTCACCCACACAGGCAATACGTACCCGAGCCGCGGTGGCACGTGGCGCGGTGGCCGACAATGCCCAGCCAAAACACACCAGGGAAACGAGTAGCCAAATGTCGCGAAGCTTTCCGGAATTCCGCATAAACCGCTCCTGTTATCATTGCAACCTCACGCCGACGGATAAAAAACCCGCCGCACCACCGCCGAAGTGCCTGAAATTAAGCCAAAGCCCGCGCTGCGTCAAATCGAACGCGCTCCCACGCCCTGCGCGGCAATACTCCACATCCCGAAAATCGATCCCCGCAACTCCACAAAGCCGCCTGCTCTGCCAGTGGTGGAACACGGGATAAAAGACCCTCTGTCAGGCCCTTGGCGCAGCGGTAAAAAACGTCGTTATTTCCGCCTGATTTAGCGTTATGTCGGCGCTGGCCGGAAAAATTGCCACGTCGCACCAGCACCGACAGCCCCGAGAGCACCGTGGTGACAACCCGGTGGTTGGCTCGCGATACTGGATCAACCACCGGATTACCATCCGGTGCTCACCAAAGCGAACTGGGTCATAGAGCACCGTGGTGACAACCCGGTGGTTGGCTGCCTCATCACGTAGCAACCGCCCCACCGGCACTTGCCGCGGCAGGTTCCACATGCTTCGGAACCCCGGTAAACCGTAACGATTCTCCGTCACGGTCAATTCTGACGATCGCCATCTGCTTATATTCGCCACGCAATATGGATTCCGACAACGGATCTTCCACAAATTGCTCAATAGCGCGGCGTAAGGGCCGGGCACCAAAGTCCGGGTTGTATCCCTTTTCAATCAGCAGATCATGAGCCGCCAGTGTGGTTTCCAGCTTAATCCCCTGCTCCACCAGGCGTTTCGTAACCTTCTGGATTTCAATATCAATAATGCGATACAGATCTTCTTTGCTCAACGGGCGGAAGATAATTGTATCATCCAGACGGTTGATAAACTCCGGTCGGAAGAATTTTTCAACTTCCCGCAGTAGACCGCGTTTCATCTGTTCAAAATTCTGATCCAGATCGCGCTTGCCGTAGCCGAAGCCCTGAATGCCGCCGCTCTTAATCAAATCAGCACCGATATTGCTGGTCATGATCAGCACGATATTCTTGAAGTCCACCTGCCGCCCCACATTGTCCGTCAGGCGGCCCTCTTCCATAATCTGCAACAGCATGTTGAAGACATCCGGATGGGCTTTTTCAATTTCATCCAGCAGCACCACCGCGTAAGGCCGCCGACGAATGCGCTCCGTAAGCTGACCGCCTTCTTCATATCCGACATAGCCCGGAGGTGCACCAATCAACCGGCTGACATTGTGTTTCTCCATATATTCAGACATATCGATCTGAATAAGTGAAGCCTCATTGCCGAACATGAACTCCGCAATCGCCTTGGACAACAGCGTTTTACCCACGCCCGACGGCCCAAGGAACAGGAAAGTTCCCATCGGACGATTCGGATCTTTCAAACCGGATCGAGCACGGCGTATCGACCGGGACACAGCTTTAATGGCATCATCCTGACTGATCACGCGCCGATGCAGCTCAGATTCCAATTCCAGCAGACGCGAAGCTTCCGCATTTTCAAGTCGCGTAAGGGGGACACCCGTCATCCGGCTGACCACTTCAGCGACGGTTTCTTCGTCCACCACGCCATCGACTTCCTTGGCCTGCTCACGCCATTTTTTCTGCTCCTCATCTTTTTTGCGGCGCAGCGCCTCCGCCTGATCCCGCAATTCCGCGGCCCGTTCGTAATCCGCATTTTTTACCGCCTCATCTTTTTCACCGGTCAGATGCTCAATCTGTTCTTCCACGTCCGTCAGATTCGGCGGCTTGGTCATGCTTTTCAGGCGAATCCGCGCACCGGCTTCATCAATAACGTCAATGGCTTTGTCCGGCAGGCAGCGGCCCGTTATATACCGTGTGGAAAGCTCAACGGCGGCCCGCAGCGCCTCATCGGTAATCTGCACGCGGTGATGGGCTTCATACTTATCCCGCAGACCGCGGAGAATTTCCAGAGCCTCTTCCTTGCTGGGCGGCTCAACCATTACCGTCTGGAAGCGCCGTTCCAGGGCACTGTCTTTTTCCACATATTTTCGGTATTCATCCAGCGTAGTGGCACCGATGCACTGAATTTCACCGCGGGCCAGCGACGGCTTAAGCACATTACTGGCGTCAATTGCCCCCTCCGCACCGCCCGCCCCGACCAGCGTGTGCAATTCATCAATAAACAGCATCACGTTTTTGGCCCGTCGAACTTCGTTCATCACCGCTTTAATACGCTCTTCAAATTGCCCGCGGTATTTCGTGCCTGCCACCATCATGGCCAGGTCCAGCACCACAATGCGTTTGTCCACCAGAATTTCCGGAACATCATTACCGATAATTTTCTGGGCCAGGCCTTCAACAATTGCTGTTTTCCCCACGCCCGCTTCACCCAGCAAAACAGGATTGTTCTTGGTGCGGCGGCAAAGAATCTGGATGACCCTTTCAATTTCATTGTTACGCCCAATGACCGGATCCAGCGTCCCCTCCCGCGCCAGTTCCGTAAGATCCCGGCCAAACGAATCCAGCGCCGGTGTGCGGGATTTGGTTTTCCCGCCTTCCTTGCTTTCCGAGGACCCTTCGCTTTCCACGCCCGCCCCCAGCAGGTTCAATACTTCCTCGCGGACTTCTTCCAGTTTCAAGCCCAAATTCATCAGCACCTGCGCCGCAACGCCATCCCGTTCACGCAGCAGCCCCAGCAGCAGATGTTCCGTGCCCACATAATTGTGGCCCAGATTACGCGCCTCCTCAATGGCATACTCAATGACCTTTTTAGCGCGCGGCGTCTGCGGCAGTTTCCCCATCGTGACCATATCCGGTCCGCTCTTAACCAGTTTTTCAACTTCCAGGCGAACCTTGCGCAAATCTATATCCAGATTTTTCAATACCGTAGCCCCCACCCCGGACCCCTCCTTCACCAGTCCCAGTAAAATATGCTCCGTACCAATATATTCATGATTAAATCTCTGCGCCTCCTGATTGGCCAGAGCCATAACTTTTCGTGCGCGATCTGTAAAACGTTCGTACATATATACTCCTAGGGGAGCCATCCGCACCATCGGCGGAATCTGCAACCGTGTGAATTCTACGGATAGCAGAGCACTATAATCAAGTACCCCAAGCGCAAAACCGTAAAAATCCGCAATTCACAACAACGATTATCGGCAATTCCCCCCCAAGACGTGAATCTGGGGGTGTGGCAATGTTTCCGGGCACCGCGCATCAACTCGACCGGCGAGCCGCCGGGTTTATCCCGGTGGGCTTCAGCATTCCTGTGAAAAGGCGGCTTTTTTACCCCGCCCGGGAAAATTGCCACGCCCGAATCTGGGACCCGGAACCGGGGAGTTAGTCTTTAGAAGCGCTGCCGCTTCTATTTTGCTTGGCAGGTAAACCGACTGATTCCTCCATAACGCTTTGGACCTTGCTGGAGAGGTTGAAGCGCCTGAGATTGCTTTCACAGCCGTGTGGAGACTATTTTCATCCATGGAGGTCAAAGGGATGGTAGCGCTGTTTTCCTGACAACACGACCGCCCATCCGCACCGCCCGCTCTGGTCCGGCCATACGGTAACGGTGTAAGGTACGGTCGTATTGCTGTTTCCGGGTAAGCGGGCCAACAGGTGAATAGCGGTGCCTGATGGACTGGTGCCCCCGGGGATTAAGCGCGGTGAAAACTGCAGCATCAGGCATGTTACAGGCCCCCGCTGCCACCGGGTTAAAGCGGCCGGCTGGCCGGCAACGGTTACGGCCGCGAAGCCTGTGAGCTTGAAACCGCCGTAATTATAAAGCTCCACCGGGAATGGCATGGCGGGCAAGGCCTTCTGGAATGATGCCGTCGTGACTTGCCCCGGCGCTAACATGGGTTTGTTAAGATACAGCCCCAGGCTTTGCCATGCCAGAGATTTCAGCAGATTTCGTCGCTGGACGTGTATCCAGAATCTTACACCAGCCAAAGCGGCTAACAGCAAAGCGGCAGCGACCGCCCAGGGTACCAGGCGGCGAATCATGAACTGGACGTTTCCGGATTTATCATCGGGAATTTTCAGCAAGCGTTCAGCCAGATCGTCCGATGGTTCAGGCTGTGCCGCGGCTAATGCCAAGCGTAATTTTTCCTGTTCCGCCAGCGCGGCGAAGTAATATTCGCGGACATCCTCCGGGGCTGCCGCTACCAGGCGGCTTAGTTCGCGGCGATGCGGATCCTCCGGTGGAAGAACGCAGTAATGATCAATGATGGTGCGAAGCTCATGGGAATTCATGATCCGACTCCTGTATTTCCGGCGTTCCTTGTCGCTGCGCCCTGACCGGCATGAAGCGGATTGGCATCAATGGATGCCCGCAGCGATTGCTTGGCGCGAAAAATTCGCGACAGCAGCGTGCCCAGAGGAATATTCAATTCCCGTGCAGCCGCTGCACAGCTCAGCCCCTCTGAATACACCATAAGAAATGGCCGCTTGAAACGTATATCAAGTCGGTCCAACCCCACCTGCAGGACTTCACGATTGGCCATATCGGTGGATGTACACATTTTGTCGGCCAATTCGGCGGCGTCTTCCAGCGGGACGGTCCGTGCAACACGTCGCTTGTTTAAGGTGCGGAAATGCCGCCGTCGTAAAATCTGAAATAGCCAGCCTCGCAGAGCATTCTCATCCCGCAGGGTGTGGATTGAACGCCACGCGTGTAAGAAGGTTTCCTGAACTAAATCTTCCGCTCCGCCATCCCGTCCGGAAAGCCGAACTGCATAATGAAACAGCTCTTGCGAATGCTCTTTGACGGCGCGTTCGTAAAGTGTGCGGCTAAGGGCGGCATCAGTCATACAGCCATCTTCATCCATCTATTGGACCGGCGGAATTGCCGATTCTGTTATATCCGACGTATTGACTAAGCGCACGCCGATATATTCTTCGCTGCTACCATTCGCCGACGGCGTAAGATCAGTAATCCCGCCCCACCCAAGGCCCCCAACAACAGGGCGGGGCTTGGCTCCGGCACCGGCTGCACTTGAAACTGTTCGCCTGTGTCACTAAACGGCGCACCAGCATACACAAATGCTGTGAGCACGGATGGATGACTTCCGTTGAATGAATAAATGGAATTTCCGAATACGGAAGCCGGGGGATCGGGTGTGGTAAATGAGAAACCCGATAGGGTCTTTCCGGCATCCAGATAGCCCGCGGAGCTAGTGGCTTGCCACTCAATCGAAGCCCCTTTCTCTCCAAATGCTCCTCCAACTGACTGTGAGTCCGGCCCGTCTTCCCAGCCGGTGGGGGCAGAAACGATTGTGGGATTGCTGGCCAGGTAACTCTGGCCGGGAATCCAGGAGAACCAGAATGTACCCATGGTGCTGCCTGAAGTGCCCGTGTTGGTCAGCGATAAATCATAGGTATAAGAACCGGCACTATGGGAACCCAAAGTGATTGTCGCACTGGCGGTTTCGGCGGCGTAGATGTTTGCCGGTCCAACAAACGTCACCGTAGCCGCCATGGCAACGCCAGCCGATAAGATTGATTTTTCCAATGTACTGAACATGGGAGACCTTTCTACTTAAAGACCACGACCTGGCCGCAATCAGACAAAATTGCGTTTCTTATCCTTATAGTGTACGTCATCGCCTTATTTATTCCCGCCGAATATAAACTTTTTACAGCAACGCGGACACGGCAGTGCCGCTTGCGTTAAACGCCCCTGCTGGGGGAAGCCGGCGTAACCGACCGCCGCGATGGGTCGGTAGATTTTTTTCGATTTCGGCGTTAATATGTTCTTCCATCCGCGGGCGTGGCGGAATTGGCAGACGCGCTAGATTCAGGTTCTAGTGTTCAAAAGACGTGGAGGTTCGACTCCTCTCGCCCGCATAACCCAATAATTATTAATAGGAAAATACACCCCCCTGAGGGGAATTTTTGAAACCGCACACAGTAACCCTTCGGGGCCCCCTTACCGTTTTGACCGCGCGGCCGACTTTGCATAAAAAGAGGTGTCTGGTACGAAAGGCACTTCCTTAAGGCGTAAGTGCCCTTCGTACCAGACATCTTTTCCGCCCGAGATGCCGGCAAGATGCCTGCGTTACAGATCAATGCCTGGTGCTCTGCAACCCGGAACCTCATCGCTGGTGCCATAGTTCCAGCATCAGGCAGGCGAACAGGCGATGGGTATGATCGCGGTGGGATTGCTGATGTTCTTGAAGTAATGTCTGCAGAAACTTCTGGCTTTGTGCGGACCGGAAAAAAGAGGTTTTTGAAATTAACAGGTCGTGCAGGGGAGCGCGTAACTGTTGGCGGAACCATTGGCCGATGGGTAAACCAAAACCCTGTTTGGAGCGGTGGGTTATGGCGGGTGGGAGCAGATCGGCAAAACTGCTTTTGAGTGCCAGCTTTCCGCTGCGGTAATTCAGCAGTTCTGCCGTGGGTATGGCGGCGGCGGATGCTATCACGTGGTGATCCAGAAATGGACTGCGAACTTCAAGGGCGTTGGCCATGGAGGCGCTATCCACCTTCCACAGAACATCGCCCGGTAAATAATGCTGTTGATCAAGCTGCATGGCTAAGCGAACGGCATCGGACGATTTATCTGCAGGGGCCGGCCACGCTAACAATAGATCATCATCCGAAAGCTCCGGCAGCAGCGCGTGCAAATCTGCCGGCGAAAATAGTCTGGTTAATGCGGCATACCGCAAAGGCCAGGAGGGTTGCCGGGTTGCGGCATGAAATCTGCGCATGCGCGGATGCGGATTTACCAATATGCCGGCAGCCGCGAGAAGACGTGATAAACGGGGTGCGTCGGTGATGAGCTGTAAGGCACGATACCGATCATACCCGCCAAAGATCTCATCTCCGCCATCACCGCTGATGGCACAGGGGGCCACCATGCGGGCGCAATTTGCCAAATAATACGTGGGCAAAATAGAGGAATCGGCAAACGGTTGCCCGAGTGTATAACGCATCAGCCATTGCAGAGTCTCCATAGCATCGGCACCGGCGTTGACCTGAAAGGTATGATGCTGCGAGCCAATATGATTCGCGGCGATCTGGGCAAAAGAGGTTTCATCAAAGGCCGCCTCGGCAAAGCCGATGCTGATGGTATTGATGCGGTCTGACCCAATGTTGGCGGCGTGGCGCTGCATAAGACCGGCGATAATCGTGGAATCAATTCCACCCGAAAGAAAACACGCCATAGGAACATCGGCGTGCATCTGGGAAGCAACCGCAGCGCTAATAACTGATGAAATATCCGCGCCGCCCGGTACCGGCGCGTGCGGGGCCGGCAGCGCGGGCTGCCAATAATATTGCCGGTGGAGATGATCCTGACGGGCAGTCAAACATTCTCCGGGCGATAATTGAAAAATGTTTTCATAAATTGTAAACGGCGGCGGAAGGTAGCCATGCGCCAGATACCCCGCCACGGACCGCGTGGATACTACCGCCCTGGCACCAAGCGCCAGCAGCGCGGGAACGGTGCTGGCGAAATAAAGCACGTTGTCCGCACACTGATAAAACAGCGGCTTTTGTCCCATGCGGTCACGGGCCAAAAACAGCGTCCGGCTGCGCGTATCCCAAACGGCGAAGGCGAACATGCCGGTTAATTTTTCGGGCATGGCCGAATTCCATTGTTCCCAGCCATGCACGAGCACTTCGGTATCGCTGTGATCACTGGCAAAGGTGTGTCCCGATTGTTTTAATTGCGACCGCAAGTCCCGGTGATTATATATTTCGCCATTGAAAACCACCTGCACGCTCTGATCTTCATTGCCCATGGGTTGCGTACCGCCGGCGAGGTCAACAATGCTTAAGCGGCGGTGCAATAAAACGCAGGCGGGGTTGTGGCTGTCGCGCCAGCGGCCCGCGCCATCCGGGCCGCGATGGGCGAGAAGTTGATCAACCGTGTTCAGTGTGTCGTCAGAAATCGCGGGCTTGTCGGCGGGAGAATTCCATTGAATAATTCCGGCAAAACCACACATGGCCAGAACTCACTGTGTCAAAGGTTCAAGAACACCATTGCGGCAGTTAAGAGTGATGGTGCGCTGTGCGGTCAGACAATCCAGCAATGCTTTGCCCAGACATTCATACCGCCATCCGCCGGCAAGCTTATGGTTGGTCAGGGGTTTGCCGCCACGCAGGAGATGCGCGAATTCCAGCACGTCGGTCTGAGAAGCGACCAGAGCGGTACTGACATGGTTGGCAATGCAAATGGTTTGCGCCAGTGCCCAGGCGGTTTCGCCAAATACCCGCGCATCAGGGGATTCGTCGATTTCCTCGGCAGCGGGTGGAAAGGCGGATTCGGGTTGCTTTTTCAGACGCGAAATAAGCGACACAATAAATTCCGCATAAGAGGCCAATTCCCGTGACGGGAACTCTTTAATGTTGTTAAGGCTCGAGGCCCTGGCGGGCAATTGTTTGGCGATGTCCCGTAGGACGTTATCCGGCAGCATGGTGCGGGCGGGTAAATCGTGTTCAAAAGCCAGTTGTTCACGCCAGGCACAAAGTTCACGCAGCGCCGCCAGTTGCAGGGAATTCAAACTGCGGGGGGCTTTAAGTTTCAGATACGCCAACTGCGGATCATTGGGCCGCACCGCGGCATCGCAGCGTTCCTCACACGCTGCGGCGGCCCACGCGTGGCGGTTGTGGGACGACAGACGTTGTGAAAGTGCAGCGTAAATAGAGGAGAGATATTTGACATCATCAATGGCATATTCATGCTGGGCCTGGGTCAGGGGACGGCGGTCCCAGGCGCTGTAGGTGTGAGCCTTGGCCAATGTTACGCCGCAGAAATACTCCACCAGCCGGGCATAAGAAAGCGGATAGCCCAAGCCGACCAACCCGGCAAGCACCTGGGTATCCACGACGTTTGCAGGCCGGGAGCCGCTGCGTTGAGCAAGAATGGCGAGATCCTGTTCACCGGCGTGACATATTTTTAAGATCGCCGGATCAGAAAGCAGAGCCAGTAAAGGGGTAAGATCATCCAGGGCCATGGGATCAACAAGATGCACCTGTTCACCGATGGAAATCTGGATCAGACAAAGAATGGGCGTATAGGATGTTTCGCCGATAAACTCGGTATCAATACCGAAAGCTGCGGCGGCTTTCAGTTGATCACATAACGCCAGAAGCTCAGCTTGGCCGGCAAGCAGCATGGCGTGGGGCGGTTCATGTTTGGCTGATTTCACACTGTGCATATCGCGTATTCTGCGGGGGAATGCAATTTCGGGCAAGTCTGACGGCGGTCTGGGGGCAAATCGAACGACAGGCAGAGTGTTTGGCCATGCAGAAGGTGGGGTTGTGGAGCAGCGGGGGCAAGTCGCATTCTGGACATACTGGTAGTATTATTTGAGTATCAGTGGGGATACGGGTCAGGAGGGTTTGGAAGCGCTTCGCTTTTGGAGAGTGCGAGAAGCGAGATACCGAATGCCACGCGACAGGCTCGTGTCATGATGAAAGTATAAAATTGGGATGGTTTATGGCGTACAGATTTGCCAAGGGAATCTGCGTACTGGGCACCTTGCTTGCGGCCCCCCTGCCGGTGCTGTCGGCCAACACTGCCCCGGCCGCGTCACCAAAAAGCAATAACCCGCAAACCCGACCTCCGAACCTACAACAGCTCCAGCAGGAATTAAACTCACTGCAACAAGAAGTAGCGACACTTAAAACACAGCAGAAAAAGCGGTGGGATAGCCGCTTCACCACGCAACAGGTACACGCGATTGTGGAATCGGTACTCAACGATGCGCAGCGCAAGGCTCAAGTGCTGCAACGGCAGGCCACCACCTGCCACGATCATCGCTTTTACATCGTCGGCAACAAGAATCTGTTTTGCCTGACGATTCGCGGCGATGTGCAGGCGGAGTATACGTTTGCCAGCAGTACGGTAGGAAATGCCCAAACCATCGATTTGAGCGGCAATCCAGCTGTACCGCCGGCCGTGGGCGACACGAGTAAATTTACGTTGCGTCGGGCACGGCTGATTTTTTCGGGGCATATTGTTCAGCGGCAGCTTATCTATGAAATATCCGGAGATTTCGCGGGGTCAAGCAATACCTATGGCTATTTCCAGATTAAAACTACTTATGGCGGTTACTGTTTTAATAAAGCGATAGAGTTGCGAGCCGGCGTATTACCCGTGCCTTTTACTTTTTTAGATGAGTATTCGGCCACGGGGGATGACTTCGGCTTACACCCCCTGCTGTCGGTACCATTTAATGCTGAGCGTTCCATGGGACTGGATTTATCAGGATGGCTTATCGCGGGACATTTCAGTTACGATATGCAGATCAACAATGGCTCGAAAGCCGGCAGCACCTCCACGGCACTGGACAACCGTTTCGGCTACTACGTGCGTGCGCAGTGGTCCGATCGTTGCGTGCGAAGTTTTCACAGGGAAGCGGATTTTCGGGAGCGGCGACGTTTAGCCTGGATGCTGGGCGCGGGGCTGGGGTATGAAGAACAAAATTCCACGTCCAGCGCGTTTCCCGCCCCACAGACGACATTAACCCTGCCCGGCCTGGCCACACCGGCTGGCGCGGGCTACTATCCCGGTATTCCGGTCAATGGTGCGATTTACCGCGCCACCACGGACTTCCACATTAAATATGAAGGTCTTGATGCCAACGTGACCGCGTTTTTCCAGCAATACAATGACCGGCCTCCCGCAGGCGCTTCGACCGACAGTTTTGCGACCGCGTTTGGACGCAGAAGTCTTTTTGAGTTCGCCTACTACGGAGAGATGGGGTATTTTCTGGTGCCGCCTCGCTGGCAGATCATCGGACGCGCCGGAGAATTACTGACGGAATCAGGGAACAGGCAAATGATGGAATATGGCCTGGGACTAAATTATTATTTCTATGGTGAGAACGCCCGCATCCAAACCGCGATTATCTACATTCCTGATGCCGCAGCACTTTCAAGCAGCAGCATGAACATCGTCAGCAATGCGCAGAACCTTGTATCATTTGTGCAATTCCAGCTTAAGTTTTAACCTCCGGCCACGGCACGTTGATATAACGGGGGCCGGGGGCTTTGCGGGACATGATAGCCAATGCGACGATGGCGGCCAGATAGGGCAGCATCTGAAAAAATTGGAAGGGCACATGGGTCAGGGCGTGGAGGGCGGTATTTTGCGAGGTGTAACGCGCGGTTTGCAGGGTCTGTTGCAGGCTGTTAATTAATCCGAAAAACAGGCATCCACCGATGATGCCCGGCAATTTCCAGCGACCAAAAATCACCAGCGCTAAAACCACAAACCCCTGGCCACCGGTCATATTGGTTGCGAAGGCATGGGTTTGCATAATGCTTAAATATGCCCCGGCAGCACCTGAGCACGCCCCCGCGAAAAGCAAACACAGGGACCGCCCCATTCGCACCCGGACGCCCGCCGCGTGACATGCCTCCGGTGCGTCACCTAATGCACCGATAATTAACCCCAGGCGCGTATGACGCAGCACCCACCAAACCACAACACATAGACATAGTGTGATGTAACATAGCGCATACTGGTCAAAGAACACCGGTCCCAGAAATGCGATCTGATGCAACAGAGGAATCGGCACGCGCGAAAAGCCGCTGCCGTGCGGCAACGCCGTGGAAAAGCCGAGATTTTCCCGCCAGTTCTGGTACATCATCCAGACCATGCCGCTTAGGCCCACGCCCAGCAGGTCCATAGCCGTGCCGGCGACAATCTGATCCGCCCTGCCCCACACGCAGGCCGCCGCGAATATCATTGCCATGATCATTCCCGCCGCTATGGCCGCCAACAATCCGACCGTGCCATGATTACTGACCCCCGTGACGGTGTAGGCGGCGATGCAGCCCATGAGCATGGTGCCTTCAATGCCAATATTAATAACACCGGACAATTCCCCGACGAGTTCACCGACACCGGCGAGAATCATAGGCGTGGCCGCAGTCAGGGCCTGGCGAGATAAAAACGTGATCATATTGTGCGATGCGGTCATGGCGCGGACTCCTGCGTTGGAGCCGTTACGCGGCGGTCTGCACGGCGCGATTTTCGCAGGGATAATCCGGCCAGCACCAGCATGACCAGGATTATTAGCGCCTTGATAACATTGGCCATATTATGCGGCAGCGCCAAAGAGCTTTCCTCCACGCGATAGGCGCCAGTATCCAGAAAGCCAAAAAATAGAGCTGAGATAATAATTCCCAGCGGGTTCAAGCGGCCCAACAGCGCAACGGCAATCCCGGCGTAGCCATAATTTCCCATGTGGGCGGTCATAAAATGCACCTGCCCCAGAAGTTGAATGGCCCCGCCCAGGCCCGCGCAAGCTCCGCTGATGAACATGATTTGAAATTGTCGCGCCGTTACGGGCATTTTCATAGCTCGCGCCGTACCCGGATTTAGCCCAACGACCCGTGCCTCAAACCCGAAGATGGACCGTTGTTGAACTACCCACAGCAGCACCGCAAGCACCAGAGCGAGAATAATTCCAATGTGAAAATCGGTATAGGGGACAAACAGGGGCAGCCAATATTTACCGGCAATTTCCGGGCTTTGGGCCGCTGCGGTTCCCAGGGCCTGCAACGGCCCCTGCAAAGCCGCCTGAGCCAGATACAGGGCCACAAAATTGAGGAGAATGGTAGATAGCACCACGGGTACGGATCTGTAACGCTCAAGGTATTGAGCGACAAGTCCCCAAAGGCCCCCCGCCACCGCCCCGCCGAGCAAGGCGGTTGGAATCACCAGCGCCGGCTGATGAAAAATCATCATGCGCGTGGTTAAGGCGACAGCGGTCAAAGCGCCAAGCAGAAATTGGCCTTGTGCACCAATATTTAATACGCCGGCACGAAATGCAACTCCCGCCGCCAGCCCCGTCAACAGCAACGGGCAGGCATCGGCACAGGAACTGCTTAGGGCGTACCAACTTCCCGCTGCGCCGCGGAGCCATAAATCCGCAAGGCGTATAGGCGGATACCCCAACAGCGCTGCCGCACCAATCGCCAGAGCCAATACCACGCCACACACCAGTGCGGCCAGGGCTACCGCGATTGCAGCGCTCCAGATGTTGCCGAAAAATCGCTTGAACATCAGGCCCCCCCGAGCATCAGGCGTCCGATTTCCACCGGGGTTGCTTGCGGCCAAGCGGTTGCGGTTAATGCTCCGCTGTTGATAACAGCCACGCGATCACTGATGGAAAGCAATTCATCCAGATCACCATGAATCAGGATAATGCCCGCGCCCCGCGCGCGAGCTTCCAGTAATTGCCGCAGCACAAACGCCGTTGCACTGATATCCAGTCCGCGCGTGGGATTGACCGCCAGAATTAATTCCGGCTGTTGCGATAATTCTCTGGCCAGAACAATTTTCTGTTGATTGCCGCCGGAAAGCGTCGCCGCGGCATCCTCTATGCGGCGGCAGCGAATATCGTACTGCCGCACCAGATCAGTGGAATGTTTTCGCCAGGTGCCATAGCGGCAAAAGCCCCAGCGGGCAAACGGACTCTGCCGATACTGACGCAGCAGCAAATTGGAAGTAACAGCCAGCGGAAGTACCAGTGCTTCTTTGTGCCGATCTTCCGGGATATAGCCAACGCGGATCGGTACGCTGGCATTCCCGCCAC
Source organism: Planctomycetota bacterium (assembly GCA_021798635.1). Next base: position 39,800 of record JAJZGH010000003.1, read on the forward strand.
TGCGACGCACAATTCGCCCGGCCGTGGGATTTACCGCCCCGGAAATCAGAGCTGCCAGTTCGCTCTGGCCATTGCCATCCACACCCGCGATGCCGAGAATTTCATACGGACGCACCGTCAGGTTAATCTGCTTTAACACCGGCGGCCGACGCTTTCCTATGCGGTAATCCACATCCACAAGTTCCAGCATTGGCGGACCTTGAGTCGGGCGTGCCGAGGGCGTGAGTCGGGGCACGTCCACTTTGGCTCCGACCATTTTTTCCGCAATCTCTTCCACGGATAAATCCGCGATACTGCCGGAATAAACCACTTTCCCTCGCCGCAAGATGGAAATCGATTGGCATATTCGCCTGGCTTCAAGAAGCTTATGGCTGATAAATAATACCGTCATTCCGGCCCGCGCCAGGCTCGCAACGGCGGCGGCCAACTCGTCCACTTCGGCCGGAGTCAAAGCTGCGGTCGGTTCATCGAGGATCAGAATTTTACCGCCGCCGCACAGCGCTTTAATAATCTCCACGCGCTGCTGCCGCCCCACGGCCAAAGTTCCGACCGGCGCATCAAGTTCCAGCGGCCAGTTTAATTTCCGGCACCAGGAATCAATATCCTGAAGCAATTTGCGGGGGCGGCGCGGAAGCAAGGATTTACCGGCCGCCAGTACAATGTTCTCCAGAACGCTTTGATTCTCTACCAGCTTAAAGTGCTGATGCACCATACCGATGCCATGCGAGCGGGCGGCGCGTACCGAGCCAGTGGAAATCGGGACACCCATGATTTCCATGCGTCCGGAATCCGGGCACATCAGTCCGGCGATGATATTCATGAGCGTGGTTTTGCCGGCTCCATTCTCGCCGAGAATGCCATGGACAGTCCCGGCCTGCACCTCCAGCGTGACGTCATCCAAGGCGCAAACGCCGCCGAACGATTTGCAGATGCCGGTAAGGCCTAAAGCGGGATGCGCCGTGGTCATCCAAGCCCCCCATCCCCGTGGCACTGCCGAGGTATGCCTATGTGATCCTGCATAGATAATTGATTCCGTTTTACAGTTTGGGTCATCATTCGTGCGCGATTGACGGGCTGCGGCCTTCCGGCTTGGACACACGTCGGCATCATGGTGTAACCTTTATTTTGCCGGCCAGTAATTCCTGCCTGGCGTGGGCCACGGCCTTTTGCATCGTCGGGGTAATAACCGATCCAATAAGCTTGGGGTTTAACACCACAACGCACACGCCATTTTGCAGGTTTTCCGGTGCCACGCCGGGCTTAAACGTTCCGCGCTTCACCTGTACAGCGACACGCAGAAAGGCCCGATCCAGCCGGATCACCGCACTGGCGGGAGTATACGAGGCGCAGGTGCGATTGTTATTCTGATTGCTGTTGGACCCGAACACGTAGACCGGACCATGGCCCAATGTGTTGGCTTGCGCAACGGCCTCAAATACGCCACGGCTGGCGGCATCAACATTTTGATAAATCACATCAATGCCCTGCTGGATAAACGCCTGGGCCTGACTTTTAGACAATGCCGGCTGATCCCAACTGGTGTAAGCAGCGGCGACTTTAATGGTACGATTGACACTCTTAGCCCCCGCCGCGAATCCACGGTAGCACGCCACGACTGACGGAATGGCTTCGCCACCGATAAAACCGATTTTTCCGGTTTTGCTTAACATGGCAGCTAATATTCCCAGTTGATACGAAGGCTGCGCGAGATCAAAATTCAGCGTCAGTACCCCAGGCTTGGTGGTGTCAGCCCCGCTGACGGCAAATTTTGTTTCATGGGCGGTTGCCGCAACTTGGGCAGCCGGAATGAGAAACTCATAACCATGCCCAATAATGAGATTGTATCCCCGCATGGCGTACGACCGCATAACATCCACAGCGCGAACGGGGGAAATATGTTCCAGAATTGAAATATGGGCGTGGAGTTTCTTCTTCACCATGAGAATCGCATTTTTCCCTTCCTGATTCCATCCGCCATCGGTCACGCTGCCGGAACAAATAAAGGCGATGCGTAACGGCCCTTTGATTGCAGCGGCCCTGATTCCTGCAGCGCCGGAGAACATCAACATACAAAACGCCAGCATTGCCGCCGGCCCGTATACGGGACGTAGAGAGCTTTTTTTCATCATCGATTCTCCAAAAACGCGCCGCAGCAGACAGTAAGCCCAAATGATAACCGGTAACTGCGGCAACTACGTCCCGGCCATTGCTGGGACCGGCTCGTTGGAGCATTATGAACTCTCTAAACGCAAAAAGCCATGGCAACCCCTGATCAGCGCAGGCCAGCGGAAAGACATGCGGATCAAAGAGACACAGGTAAGGTCGCGGACGGCCAAAGCCGCCTGTGTTTCGCGGGGCGCACGCATATTCCTTGACTGCGAACGTGCCGGCACTATGATTGGTATTAGCTGCGGGCAAAGTATTGGAAATGGTGACAGGTGTGCTATGACACAACGCGGCGATGCACTCATTCATGTTCACAACGCCCTGTATGAGGTTGTCTGGCAGAACTAGCTGGTTAAGCGGATGACCCGCACTTTATAAGCGAAATACGTCAATGCCACAGCATCCTGAAAAAGTTTCCGGAAAAAGTGCCGCACGGGCCACGCACGCGGTGATAAAAGCTCATCAACCGCCCCTGATTTTGACTGTCAACGCGGGGTCTTCCAGCATCAAGTTTGCGATGTTTGAAAAGGGTAGGGAACTGCGACGCACGATGCGCGGAAACATTGATCGTATTGGCGGACGGGGCACACGGTTTACAACCCATGATTCACAGGGTCGGCAGCAGATCAGCCGCGATATCGATACTGCAGATCATGGCTCTGCGGCGGAATTTCTGCTGAATTTTATCGGTGAACAAAAAGAATTTTCCGCGGTGCGGGCAATCGGGCACCGCGTGGTGCATGGCATGAGCTATTCGAAACCGGAGCGCATCACTGCCGCGCTCTTGGCCGAACTACGGCGCATTGCCGTGTATGATCCCGATCATTTGCCGGGTGAAATTCAACTTATCCGGAACTTCCGCCAAAAGCATCCGAAACTTCCCCAGGTTGCCTGCTTTGACACGGCGTTTCACCGCAACATGCCGATGATCGCGCAAGTGTTACCCATCCCCCGGCGTTATGCGCATGAGGGCTTGCGCCGCTATGGTTTTCATGGATTATCTTATGCGTTTCTGATGGAAGAACTGGTGCGACTGGGAGACCGGGCCGCTGAAAAAGGCCGCGTGATTCTTGCGCACTTGGGAAATGGTGCCAGTTTGGCGGCCGTGCGCGACGGGAAAAGCCTCGACACCAGCATGGGCTTTACGCCCGCCGCCGGATTGATGATGAGTACCCGCTGCGGAGATTTAGACCCGGGAGTTTTCAGTTACCTGTCGCGCACGCAGGGCATGACGGCAGGCCAATTTCAGAATATGGTGAATCATCAATCCGGACTGCTGGGCGTTTCATCCGTAACCTCTGATGTGCGTGATCTGCTGGCGAGACAAGCGACCGACAAACATTGCGCCCTGGCCGTTGAAATGTTCTGCTATCAAGTCCGAAAGTGGATTGGTTCTTTTGCGGCGGCATTAGGCGGCGTGGATACAATGGTGTTTGCCGGCGGCATTGGCGAAAACGCACCGGTGATCCGCCGAAGCATCTGCCGCGACCTGGCATTCCTGGGTATCCGGCTAAACTCTGCCGCCAACGCCCGAAACGCCCCACTGATCTCAGTGCCGGGGGCGGCGGTTACCGTACGCGTCATACATACCGACGAAGAACTGATGATCGCCCGGTCGGTTGTCCGTGCTCTATTTTGCTTAAAATAAAAATGAAAGGAAGGTAACGTATGGCCACGACAACACTGACGAAGGAAATGCTCGCCAAACTCGATGCCTACTGGCGGGCGGGCAATTATCTCTCGGTGGGACAGATTTATCTTTATGATAATGCGTTGTTAAAGAAGCCGTTGAAACTCGAACACGTTAAACCGATGTTGCTGGGCCATTGGGGCACCACGCCCGGACAGAACTTTATTTACACGCACTTGAACCGGGTGATCAACAAATACGATCTGGACATGATCTATCTTTCCGGCCCGGGCCACGGCGGCCCGGCGGTCGTGGGAAATGTATATCTGGAAGGGACTTACAGCGAGATCTACCCAAATATCAGTCAGGATGAGACGGGGATGAAAAAACTTTTCAAGCAGTTTTCATTCCCCGGTGGAATTCCCAGCCACGCGGCACCCGAAACGCCGGGATCCATCCATGAGGGCGGCGAATTGGGCTATAGCATCAGCCATGCCTTTGGCGCGGTGTTTGATAATCCGGATCTGATTGCCGCGTGTGTGGTGGGTGACGGCGAAGCGGAAACCGGTCCTTTGGCGACAAGCTGGCATTCCAATAAATTTCTCAATGCCAGGACCGATGGAGCCGTGTTGCCGATTCTGCATCTGAATGGGTACAAGATTTCCAACCCCACGGTATTGGCCCGCATTGAACCCGATGAATTGGAACAATTATTGCGCGGTTACGGATGGGATCCGCGTTTTGTTGAAGGGCATGAGCCGGCGCTTATGCACGAAGCGATGGCGACGGCGCTTGATGCGGCAATAGAACGCATCTGTCAAATTCAGCAGGAAGCCCGCACGCAGGACAATACGATGCGCCCGCGCTGGCCGATGATTGTTCTGCGGTCTCCCAAAGGCTGGACCGGGCCGCGCGTCATTGACGGCGTGCCGGTAGAAGGGACGTTCCGCGCGCATCAGGTGCCGTTGTCTGATCCGGCCAAAAATCCCGAACATCTCAAGATGCTTGAAGCGTGGATGAAAAGCTACCATCCGGAAGAACTTTTTGATGATCAAGGCCGCCTCAAGCCGGAAATAGCGGATCTGGCACCCAAGGGACAGCGGCGTATGGGAGCGAACCGTCATGCCAATGGCGGCAAGCTGCTGCGGGACTTGCGGATGCCGGACTTCCGCGACTATGCGGTGGCCGTAAGGCAACCCGGCATCATGGGCATTGGGGACACGCATGTATTAGGGCCTTTTCTGCGTGATGTAGCAAAACTTAATGGCAGGCCGCGAAATTTTCGACTCTTTGGCCCGGATGAAACGCTTTCCAATGGATTGGGAGCGGTTTTTGATCTTACCAACCGGCAATGGGATGCGCGCACCGTGCCCAATGACGAATTTCTGGCAATATCCGGTGGCGTACTGGATTCCATGCTCAGCGAGCATCAATGTGAAGGTTGGCTGGAGGGGTATCTGCTGACCGGACGGCACGGTGTGTTTAATTGCTATGAAGCATTTATTCATATTGTTGACTCCATGTTTAATCAACATGCCAAGTGGCTGGAGGTCACAAACAAACTGCCATGGAGGGCGGATATTGCGTCCTTGAATTATCTATTGTCATCCCATGTCTGGCGGCAGGATCATAACGGCTTTACGCATCAGGATCCGGGGTTTCTGGATGTGGTGGTGAATAAAAGCCCTGATGTGGTGCGGGTGTATCTGCCGCCGGATGCCAATTGCCTGCTTTCCGTCATGGACCACTGCCTGCGCAGCAAACAGTACGTGAATGTGATCGTCGCAGGAAAACATCCGGCACCGCAATGGTTGCCCATGGAAGACGCAGCGATTCATTGCGAAGAAGGAATTGGTATCTGGAAATGGGCGGGCAATGACGACGGCGTTGATCCTGACGTGGTTATGGCCTGCGCCGGTGATGTGCCGACATTGGAAATACTGGCTGCGGTTTCCATTCTGCGGCATGGGTTGCCGGAACTGAAAATCCGGGTTGTTAATGTGGTGGACCTCATGAAACTTCAGCCAGAGAGTGAACACCCCCATGGTTTAAGCGATTTGGATTTTGATTCTCTATTCACAAAGGATAAGCCGGTGATATTCGCATTCCACGCCTATCCCTGGTTGATTCATCGCCTGACGTACCGCCGCAACAACCATCGCAACATTCACGTTCGCGGCTATAAGGAGCAAGGCACTATCACCACGCCGTTTGATATGACGGTGCTCAATGATATGGACCGCTTTCATCTGGTGCAGGATGTGGTTGATCGCGTGCCAAAAGCAGGCACACGTGCGGGCTATCTTAAACAAATGGTGCGTGATAAGCTCATCGAACACAAGCGGTATATTCAACAGCATGGCCAGGACCTGCCTGAAATTCGCAACTGGAAGTGGAGCAGCGACTAAGAGGGTTTGACCGGCGGTTCGAGGAGTTTGGCGTTTTGTGCTCGGAGCCTGTCCGAGTAATGGCCGGGATTGCGATGGGTCTGAAATGTCCCGTATGCGCGGCGGAGGATCGAGCCGACTCTTAATAATGAGTCTGCGAGATCCGACAACAAAGCAGGCGGGGCATTTCA
>JAJZGH010000142.1 GCA_021798635.1 Planctomycetota bacterium
TGCAGCCAGGCACCAAGCTTCGGCAACCCGCCGACCTTCGAGCATGATATCCACCATAGTGCGATTCTCTGCAGGACTGCCAGCGTCGCATTCTGGCGGATTTTGCTCTCTTGCGGTTACCTGGCCGGGGATCGAGGGAGAATAAGGCCGTACCCGGTTCAGGATGGCTGCCACGCGCTGGCGCTGCGAAGCGGCCACCTCGCTTGCATGTAGAACCAATGCCTCGGCGGTGGCCGGGTCCGGTTCCCGCACGATCGCCTCCATCAAGTCCACACACGCCTCTTGCACTTCGGGCGACCGATGGGCCAGGCCACGGGCCGCTACCCGCGCTATTAATCCGTTTTGCTCGGGCGTTTGTTTCGCCGCCAGTCTGAGAATTCGCACAGCGGTGAGCGGATGCGTCTTCGACCTCAATCCAAAAACCGAACCTACCTCCTCAGTAAACCGAGCCACATCCAGTTGGCTGTAATGGTTGATGATCTTGATCGCGCCCAACGTAAAGCCGACTACAACGGGGAAAGTATTGGACAGCAGATCCATATAAAGTCCCTGGCGGGCAAGGCGTTCCTCTTTAGTTGGTTCCATTTTTTCATGCAGGCGACAAAACCATGAGGCATTATTTACTTGGAATCGGCGATTGAGGGCCAGTAGGCTTGCCGAGAGGAGCCGCTGGCGGTCAATCTCCCCGGAATTGGACAACTCGACCAACGCCGCGCCCCAGGAACATGCTGACCCGATTTCTCCATCCCCAACTGATAGGACGCACTGGCGGCCATAATCAATCTCGAATATCCGCCAAATCTCATCCTTCAGTAGATCCGGATCCCCACGCAGGACATCCGCCAGCGTAATCCTGATCGTGCCGTAGTGGAACCGACCGGCGCGTTGGCGGATCATTTGGATGATGTACGCATCGCTGTTGGGAGCGGCACAGCCGCCGGCACGAACCAATTGGCGGACGATTCCCCAACGGCCCGCGTGGTTGGGGGTCAATTCGGCATTGATCCACTTCTCCAACCAATCGGGTCGGCGCGTCCGAAGAACCTGCTCAACCAGAGTCAAGAGCGAAAGATCGTATCCCCAGACTTGCGGGCCGATACGGCGTACCTCAGACCACCCGCAAAGGGCGAGCACCGCCAATGCCGCCGAGCTTTCCGCAGCATTGGCTGCGCGGATTTCCGGGTCGTCCGACGAAATGCCGCGTGTGCGTGCCACGGTCTGCCAGATGTGCAATGTTGCATCCCGTGCCGCCTTAAATAACCCCGCGGCTGTTTTGGCCAATTTCCGCCGCTCAGGCTCCTGCAGTTCCGCCACAGCGGCGACGAGTTCCTGTATGTCGTTTTGACGGACAAGCCGCTCAAGTTCATTGGTCGTCATGGGCGCACCAACTTAATCACGAGCATTCCTCAGCCATCACCGTGGTCGCGCCATTCTTTTCCACTAATATCCGCGCGGCCAAGACATGCTTACAAGGTCCTCTTTCGCCCCGATTCTTCGCGTGCCACGGGCAGGTGCATTTATCTCCTTCGGGAGACAAATACACGCGGTGCTCAACACCTGTGCCGGGAACCATTACCACGGCTTGTATCGCATCACCGGTGCCTCGCCGCTGTAGGACCCGCAACCCGCCACCGGCTATCAGCACGCGGGCGCTCTTCAGACGCGGTTGTGATGATTCCACGGCAGTGAAGTCGAATGGTAATTCGCGATGAAAATAGGTTTCTTCGGCCGCGTCATATCCGACCAAGCCGCGGGCCGCAAACGTTGCCAGGGCACCTTGTACCTCGGGCAGCGACAAGTTGCAGCGTTGTGCGATTCCCGGCGCATCAATGCGGGATTGCCAGAGGAGTTCGGCCCGCACTTGCAGTAGAGCGCGCTGCCATCTCGGGCCAGCCAATTGCCGCAACATCTGCCCCTCGCCGCTGAATCCCCGTGAAAGCTCCGGACTAAGCATCAATGTGAATCGACCGCTGGGAAATACCAGTTCCCAGGCGCTGGTTCCGGCCCCGGGGGCGTCCCAGATATGAAGCTCCGTGGCGCTGCCGACCAATCCCTCCAACAGCCGCAACCGGTCGGTGCCGGTAACACGCACACCATCTTTGGACTCACGCTGGCTGAGTCGGATACCGTGCCCGATTGGCACCACCCAGGATGGCTGCTTAGGCCCTCCGCTGCGCGGCATGCCCTGAATGAACCGCAGCGCGTCGGGGGCAGACACTTTATACCGCATCCGCAGTTTCAGTTGGTAGGCTTGCACCTCGGTGAACCCCCTGAGCCAACGCACCGGGAGCAGGACTTTTCTCTCGACAACCGTGTGCTGCCCCCGCACAAGTGCCAACTCATCGGCACCAACTGACAGGTGTACCTCGTCCCGTGGACGAATTCGTGCCAGCGCGGTGCGCATCCCGGAGTTGAAATCCACATTGGTCGTGCCCCGTCCATGGAATTCGATCTCGAAAGCCTCGGCTTTTATATCGGCCCGCGCATAGACGCTGCAACAGGAACTAAAGCCTTCGAATCGCAACATATTATCGTTGCTGGTCACTACCGGATCAATTAACCGCATGGCATTGGGCAGATAAAACCGCGACGAGACCACATGGCCAAGTGTGAGCAATTGGTCCGCAATTTCCTTGGGATGCGCCAATCTACCGCGGAAGAAATGCGGATTCGCTTCCGGACCGCCACAGGTCGCAAGGCGCAGTCCCAGCCCGTCGCCCTGGGAAACCAGCCTGGAGGCGAATGCGTAGCGGTAAGTATAAGCCAAGCTTTCGGCAGCGCTCATGCAAAAACTCCCCACCTAATTGCGATTATGGCAGGCTCTTGGAGGTCCATCGGCAAGCCCTCATTGTTCGGGATGGGGCACGCAATCAGCAGCGCAATTACCATCACCACAATTAGTTCCAGCCGCGTGATTCCGTATAATAACCGGTTCATGGCTGCCAAGGGTAACTCGTCACATTGACGCAAGTCAAGAAAAATCCGACATACCTCGCACTCGGTGCCGTGGTTTTCATTTGTAAAACCCCTGCGCCTCTCGCCTACCTGCCATTCCTCTCATGTTTTAGGCACGCCTGCGATATTAGCTTTGCTTTTATCAGGCCGCGCCCGTAAAAGTTGGGGAGATTGGAATGCAAGCAATTCAAGCAGGTTCAGGCCGTCCGAGTGGCCTTTTTCATTTGCGTTCCCGGTCCGACGCGGGATGAGAACTGCAACGAGAAGTACGGCTTGGGCAAGGAAAATGATTGTTGAGAATTGAATGGATTTGGCGATATCGCTGTAGCGCCATGAAACGAAATGCCAAGCAATGGCAAGAATTACGGCGTTTACTGCCGGCCCGGCCAATACCGCTAGAAAATATCTGATCCGGAGTTTATTCTCGGAGTCATGTGTAAAAAATGTCAGCCCGCCTATTTGAATCCTCTTAAATTCTGTTGCGAACCCTAAGACCCTCGCGCGAAAAAATGTGTCACCGCAACCAATCCAGATCGCCGAGACCTTCAAGCCGACCCACCTCCCGACAATTGCGTGTGCGAACTCGTGGGCGACGACGGAAAACACAATAACTGGCGCATTTAGAAGCATGTTTACGATGACATGGGCACCCGCTGAGGCGGGGTATATCTGGAGGTAGATGACGCCAAGCACACCCAAACCAAAATCGGCCAGGAACAATCCGAAAAGAAGATATTCTTCCATCTTGGCGTGGCATTTGTCGCAATAAACGCGCTTTCCAAGAAACGGAATGCGCTCGACGCGAAATTTTCGACCATCGACCCCGGATGCGCTACAGCCGTCGCAAATATTACCCACCGCTTTATTTTTGCCGCGACGCAACAATGCCGTAGAGAGCGCAAGAATCGCGGCCGCGGCAGCAACCGCTTCGATAGCCCAGACAACAGTTTCATCGGAATTTAAAGCCATGGTATTCCAGTATATGCGGATGTCTTGAGCGTTGTCTAATCGTAGATCAACTTCCGATGTGCGAATGTTAACCGCGCCGCTGCCGCATTGAGCTAATAGCACACGCGGCGATCGCACACCCAATCACCGCACGAACGGCAACCGTTAGCCTAACGCGGAAGCGTTATGGCTGGATGCGGAACGCGGCCGCGGAAACAATCCGCACTTCGATCCGGCTCGCGCTACAGCAATCGCGACGGTCCCGGGCGTGTCGTGTCACCAATCCGGATTTCGCGGGGAACTCAACGCTGCCGCATTGAGCTACGGGCCTGTCGGATGGGATAATTGCGAACGCGCGAATGGGCGATTATTGAAAATTTGAAATTTGAGATTTGAGATTTGAAATCTCAAATTCCCGGCGGGGCGGGTGGCAATATCCTGCGGGTGAAAAATCGCTATAATCCGACTCCGATATTGTTGAGGAGTTTTTAATGCTGGATAAATTACACTTGGCGGCCCGGATTAAGGAAGTGGCGTATCTGGAGGGGGATTTTACGTTGCGGTCCGGGCGGAAATCCAAATATTACATGGACAAATATCTTTTTGAAACGCAGCCGGACATTCTGGCGGCACTGGGGGCGAGAATGTCCGCGGCGCGTTCACCTCTGACCACGCGCATTGCGGGGGCGGAACTGGGCGGGGTGGCGTTGGCGGCGGCGGCATCACTGGCCGCAGGACTGCCGTTTTTTATTGTGCGCAATTCCAAAAAGGATTACGGCACGGGCAAACTTATTGAAGGATCCCTGCTGGCAGGTGATACGGTGCTGCTGGTGGAGGATATTGCCACCACCGGCGGGCAGGTGCTGGAGGCGGCCAAGGTCATACTTGCCGCCGGTGCCCAGGTGGAAAAAATTATCGCAGTGATCGACCGTCAGGAAGGTGCGCGGGAAAATATTGAAGCTGCGGGCTTTATGTTTGAGTCCATTTTAACCCGGCACGACCTGGGAATCTGACTTTGAATTCCCTGTGAAGATTGGCTTTCATGACCCAGACAAAACCGCACACCGCGCGCAAAGTGACCATTACCGTCATCAAGATTCTGATTGCGGTGATCGGCCTTTGGTATGTGATTTCGCATATCGCCTGGCATGATCAGGCGGTGATCAAAAAAGGACAGGTCATCCGCAATGTGACGTTTCTGCACAACACGCCGCTGCCGCTTTTGGCGCGGAACGGCCCACTGTATACGCTGGAATTTCAAGGTCAAAAGGTGTCGGCGCGATTGCCGCACGGGCAAGTGGTAACGGCTGTTGCCACGAAGGCACCGATCAAATTTCCCAAACTGCTGGCGGTTCCGGGCAGTTATCTGGTAGCGGTGCACGGAAAAGTATCGGTGGCCCTGGGCCTGCCGGATTTGCTGCGACGGGCCAAGGCTCTGCCCTTACTGGCGGCGTTGCTGCTGCTGGGGTTGCCGTTTTTTATTACCGCCTGGCGCTGGCGGCAGCTTATGCTGGTTCAGGGCATGAATTTGCCTTACCGGAAATGTCTGACCCTGACATTTGTGGGGCAGTTTTATTCCACCTTTCTTCCCGGTACCACCAGCGGGGACATTGTCAAAATTATTTACACCGGCCGCATCACCGGGCAAAAAACGAAAAGTGCGGTCACGGTGATTCTCGATCGGGTCATCGGCTTAATTGGTTTGATGATTGTGGCGGGGGCGGCGGCGGCGGCGCAGTTGGCGGCGAATCATTTTTCATCAGCCGGCCAACACGTTTCTGATCCAGTGCTGATGCGTGTGTTGTGGCTGATTACCGGCCTGCTGGGCCTGACGCTGGTGGGCGGAGTGGTTTATTTTTCGGTCCGCTTGCGAAAGCTTCTACATCTGGATGCGCTGATTGAACGCCTGCCGCTGCCGGAATTTATCAAACATGCGGATCGCACGCTGCGGGTGTATCGTGATCATCCGGGCGTGGTAGCCATGACCTTGGGGGCCAGTGTGTTGTCACAGGCGGTATTGCCGCTGGCGGGGTTTCTGGCGGGCCGGGCCTTTGGCATGCACGCATCGTTCGGTTGTTTTATGGCATACATTCCCGTGGCGGCTCTGGCGGCCAGCCTGCCGATTGTTCCGCCCCAGGGCATCGGCGTGATGGATGCCATTCTATTGCACTTTTTTGTCACGCGCGGCGTGGATACCGCCAGTCAGGCCTTTGCGCTGGCGCAAGCCATTCGCTTCCTGCCCATCTGCTGGAATCTGCTGGGAGCGTATTGGGTGGTGCGTGGAACCTACCATCGCCAGCAGGTGGAAACGCTGGATGAACTGGCACCCGAAGCGTAAATTATACGATCACCCCCAGCGCACCAGTCCCGGTTCGAAGCGCAGGGCGATGTTGGGATAATTGGGCAACACACGAACCGCATATCCCTGCTGACCGCATGCTCCGGCACTGATGGCACCGACATACTGAAACACGCCGGGTTGAATATTCGTGCCAAGGGCCATTTCATGGACACGGGCATTTTGAATATTGCCGAACGCATCCAGTGAACCAAAATAAAGCTCTACCCGCACGTTATCCGCAGGAATGCTGCCTAGCTCAATGGTGGCAAAAACCTTGATGCTTTCGCCGGCCTTTACGGTGCCGGCACTGGGCGATTCAACGTGCGACACCTTTACATTATCCCACAGTTGGCTGATGCGCTGTTTCCATTGGGCCAAGGCGGCGGCTCCGGCTCCGTGGCCCTCCATGAGCTTCATGAACAGATCATGGGCGGGCAGGTAAAACATTTCCGCATAATTCTGCACCATGCGGTTGGTGTTATACACGGGGCAGATGGTGCGGATGGAATTCTTCATCCGTTTAATCCAGTTCCGCGGCAGGCCATCGAGGCTGCGGTCATAATACAGCGGCACAACCACGCGCTCCAGAAGATCAAAAAGCTTGCGGCTTTCAATGTCATCCTGATATTCATCGTTGTTGTAATCTTCGCCGGCACCAATGGCAAAGCCATTATCCTCGGCGGACGCCTCGCACCACCAGCCGTCCAGAATGCTTAAATTCAATGCCCCGTTGATGGCCGCTTTCATACCGCTGGTGCCTGAAGCTTCCATGGGCCGGCGGGGGGTATTCAGCCATACATCCACACCCTGCGTGAGATAGCGCGCGACATCAATGTCATAATCTTCCAGAAATACCATACGCGTACGGACATCTTCGCGTCGGCAAAAATGAATGATTTCCTGAATAAAGCGTTTTCCCCCATCATCACGCGGATGGGCCTTGCCCGCAAAAACAAACTGCACGGGCTGATTGGAATCTTTAAGGAGTTTTATTAAGCGATCCGGATTGCGCAAAAGCAGTGTGGCGCGTTTGTACGTGGCAAAGCGCCGCGCAAAGCCGATGATTAATGATTTGGAATCCAGCACTTCGTCCACACGTTGAATATCCAGAGCAGATTGGCCCCGGCGCGTAAGCTGGAGGCGCAGTCTCTGGCGGGCGAAATGAATCAACCGTTCCTTGCGGCGTTCATGAGCGCGCCATATTTCAACGTCCGGAATTTTATCTGTGCGCCCCCAGATGCTGTGGTCAGCCGGGCGATCGTTCCAGTTGGCCCCAAGATATTCCTGATACAGCCTGGCGAAGCCTTCACCCAGCCAGGACTGCGTATGGACGCCGTTGGTAATGTGACCGATAGGCACTTCCGGAGCAGGAATTTCCGGCCATATCCGCTGCCACATGCGCCGCGATACTTCTCCATGAAGTTTACTGACCCCATTGGCGTGCCACGCCATGCGCAGGGCCAGCACCGTAACGCCAAAAAACTCACTGCTGTCCTGCGGATTCACCCGTCCCATGGCCATGAGTTCGTCCGGGCTGATACCGAGTTTATGGCAATAGCCGGAAAAATATTTTTCAATAAGATCGCGATGAAAGGCATCATTGCCCGCCGGCACCGGGGTGTGCGTGGTAAATACATTGCTGGCGGCCACCATTTCCCGTGCTTCGGCAAAGGTGAGCTTTTCCTGTTCCATCAGCACGCGGCAGCGTTCCAGAGCCAGAAACGCTGAATGTCCCTCATTCATGTGGCATACCGTGGGGGTAATACCCGCCGCCGCCAGTGCCCGCAAACCGCCAATACCCAGCAGTATTTCCTGGCGAATCCGCATTTCATGGTCGCCGCCGTATAGCCGCGCGGTGATGTCCCGATCCTGCGGACTGTTAATTTCCAGATTGCAATCCATCAGGTACAGCGTTACACGGCCCACCTGCACCCGCCAGACCGCGGCGCGGACTTGGGAATCCGGGTAATCCACGGTGATAACCGCCTGCCGGCCTTCCTGATTTTTCACCTGCGTGAGGCTCATGGAGAAAAAATCATTTTCCGGATTCAACTCCTGCTGCCAGCCATCAGCGTTGAGCTGCTGATGGAAATATCCTTCACGGTACAGCAGCCCCACCGCCACCAGCGGAATGCCCAGATCACTGGCGCTTTTGAGATGATCACCGGACAGCACTCCCAGGCCGCCGGAATAAATGGGCAGGGATTCATGCAGTCCGAACTCCGCTGAAAAATACGCGATCACCGGCTTGCGATCCGGATAGCGCTGTTTAAACCAGGTGTTCTGCTGCATGTAGGATTTGAGATCAGAAGTAATGCGGTTGAGATGCGAGAGAAATCCCTCATCTTCCGCTGCAGCGCGCAGTTTATCCTGACCGATGAGATTCAGCAGCCGCACCGGATTATGCCCGGTGGTTTCCCATAAATCCGGGTCCAGACGATTAAATAAACTTGCCGCTTCATAATTCCATAACGACCAGAGGTTATAGGCCAACTCGTGCAGCGCTGCCAGTTTTTCCGGCATCGCCGGCACGACGACAAACTTGTGAATTGAAGACATTCTTCAGGCTCCTTCGGCGTACGGTTACAACAACTACCATAACAACCACCTCCGCCGTTCCGGACTGGCAACCGGTGACCACATCCGTCTACCCAACGGGATTATAAGGGTGCTCTGCCGAGCCTACAAATTACGCGCGACAGAACACCGGGGCGACAGGCCGCCGTCGCCCCGGTGAAGAAGGTTTTATCGGCACTGTGATTTAATCGACAAGAATTTTTCCACCTGATTTTTCGCATTGGTGCATGGTCAGCGGGCAGCATACGGACTTTTGCACAACTTATACACAACGGGTTGGCGTTCCATTATCTGCCCAGAAATTATTCTTACCAGCGAAACCCACGATTTCATTGAACGAAAGGTGCACAAGCAGCCATTCCAAAATGAACAATGCTCAAAAAATATTTCTGTGGCAACGATTTTGCTCAATACATGTAGTGGTAAATCTTTGTCCCGACCTTAAGGAATTCGGTTTTCATGCGTATTGGTTTCATGCGACTCATTGACGCAGCCCCCCTGGTTGTGGCGTCCGCCAACGGCTATTTTGATGATGAAGGCGTGGCGGTGGAAATCGAACGCGAAGGCGGCTGGATGATCGTGCGCGATAAGCTCACCTACGGCCTGCTGGATGCCAGCCATTCGCTTCTGGGCATGTCGATCATGAGTCAGTTGGGCCGCAGCGATTTTTTTGAGCCAATGGTGGCGGTAATGAATCTGGGATCCGGTGGAAGCACGCTGGTAGTCTCCACAGAATTAGCCGACTTAGGTGTGGATTGTCCGCAGACGTTGCGAAGAGTCATTGATTCCGGCCGCCTGGGCCGCAAAATAATATGTGCTCACGTTTCCAGTTTTTCCATGCACCATTATCTGCTGCGCGATTGGCTGGCCAGTGGCGGCATTGATCCAGACCGTGATGTTCAACTGGTACAGCTTAAGCCCATACTTCTGGCAGACCACATGGCCAAGCATTATGTTGATCTGTTTTGCGTGGGCGAGCCGTGGGGATCGCTGGCGGAAAGCCGCGGATGGGGACGCATTGCCCTGGCGACAACGGATATATATCCGGATCATCCGGAAAAAGTATTGCTGACAACCGAATTATGCGCTCGTCAAAAGCCTGAACAGCTCACGCGGATCATCCGGGCACTGATACGGGCCTGCGCCTATTGCCAGGCTCCCGAACACCGCCTGGCTTTAGCGGAGCTGCTTTCGCAGCGGGAATATGTCGATGAAAGCCAGGAACTTATTATGCACAGTCTGGAGGCTCAACATCTGGGCTTGGAACAGGTGCAGCGGCAGCGCGGGCTGAATTGGCACTTCCGCTCCTGGCAACTTGAGCACTGCACGCCCCGCGTAGATCATGTCACCTGGTTTCTTGAACAGATGATTCGCTGGGGTCATCTGGCGGCCAGCGCGGATGTACCGGCCATTGCCAACCGATGCGTGCGCACGGACCTTTTCGCCCGCGCCACCGCCGGCCTGGAAAGCATAGCCGGGACTGCGTGAGGTGCGTTTAGTAGGGAGGAGTTAGAAGTTAGTCTCCCATGATGCGAAGCCTCACCCGCGCAGGATGAAAAATCGCCATGTTTTTTCGCTGTTGCGAAGGTCTGGCGAATTTTCAGAGCAGGAGTTTGGAGAGAGTAGAGAGTAGAGCACATTCGGCTGGCACAAAAGTGTGGCTGTCGCAGTAACAAAAAGCCTCCTGCGGTCTACTTTCTACTTTCTACTCTCAATGCCCGATCGGGCTGCCGCCCGATCAGAGCAGATGTTTTAGAGAGGTGAGCAGTAGAGCGAATCGGGCTGCGGCCCGATTAGAGCACGTGTGAGTAGAACAGGTGAACAGTAGAGCAAATACGGCTGGGACATAGAGAGTGGCTGTCGCCCAAACGCTGCGCCTCCTGCGGTCTACTTTCTACTCTCTACTGCTCAAGCCTCGATCGGGCTGCGGCCCGTTTAGGGTAGAGAGAGTTGAACAGGTGAACCGTAGCGCACATTCGGCTGGCACATGAGAGCGGCTGCCGCCGAAACTTTTGCCCCGACCGGATTTCCATCATTTCCAAAGTGGACATCCCCCGAGTCTGTCCGAGAAAAATTTTCTGCGGCCATTTTACGCCGGCGTGCGGTATCCGTACTATAATCGGGGTTTACGGAAGCCGCTTATGTTCAAATTGCGTCTGATCTATGGCCTGCTGTTCGGGGGCCTGCTATTGACGATGTTCTATTTTGATCAAGCGCTATCCGCAGGCTGGCCAGGCCGAACTATGTCTTTTCCGCCCGGCACACTTATGGCGTTAAGTTTACTGGGGATTATTCCCCTGGCCACTGCGGAAATGCGCCGCTTGCTCAAGGCCGAGGGCGTGGCGATTTCCATGCGCGTGTGCGTAACAGCCTCACTTTTGTGCATGATCTGGCCCTGGCTGGAGCAACTGTCCCAGATACTCTTAAACCATCCCCAGGGTGCCAGCCCCATTGCGGTGCGTGTGGCCTGGTGGTTTCACACCATTAAACCGTACTACTTGGTGCCCACGGTTTTATCCCTGGGCCTGGTGGGTGCGGTGGTCATGTACAGCCGAAGTCAGAAAATTGACGGAGCCATGGCGTCGGCGGGCGGGTCCTTATTGGCTATTGTGTATCTCGGGGTCATGCCGGGATTTTTTATGCCCATTCGCCTGACGCACTCCGCCGGTATGGTGGTATCAATTCTGCTGATGGTAAAAGGGGCGGATATGGGAGCCTACGGTGTCGGGCGGTGGCTGGGAAAGCATAAATTAATCGCATGGCTTTCTCCGGGGAAAACATGGGAAGGCTTTTTCGGCGGTTTGGCGGCGGCGGCTTTAATTGGCGCGTTACTGTCGCATTTTTCACCTGAGTTGGCGTGGTGGGAAGGGCTGCTGGGAGGCATGGTGCTGGGTGCGGCAGGACAAATGGGGGATTTGCTGGAAAGCCTGCTGAAACGGGATGCAGGCGTCAAGGATTCCGGCGTGGTACCGGGATTTGGCGGCGTATTGGATCTGCTGGACTCTGCGCTTTTTGCAGCTCCCTTGGCCTATTGGATGTTAAAACTGGTTCATAGCTGATCTTGATGGCCGGGATTTCAGGAATTGCACATGCAAACGCAAAAATCCAACAGCGGCTTACTGCGGAAGAATTGCAACACTCAGACGGGCGATGGCAGCAACATATCGCGTGTCGGTCGCCCTTGGATGCACATCATCCTGGCACTGGCTCTGACCGTCAGCTTTATATGCAGCAACGGCCCATCGGGACAAGCCGCAACCACTGCCGAGGCACCCTCACCAGTCTTCACCGCCCTGCAGCGCCGCGTGGCACGCAAGCTTGGCGCTTTGGCATCGGATAGCTGGCGCACGCGGCGACATGCTCAACGAAGTCTGCTGTCCACCAAAGGTTTTATTTTGCCGCAACTTGCCGCGGCGATGGTTACAACACACAATGCCGAACAGCGCAACCG
>JAJZGH010000399.1 GCA_021798635.1 Planctomycetota bacterium
GTTTGGGGGCAATATATCGATGAATGCATACAGTTGAACCTGCTGCAGGTGGCCGGGCCGCAGGGGCTGCCGGCGGGCGCATATTATCTGTTGCAGGATTTGTTGTACCGTGCTGTGGCACTCACCAATTCCAGCGGACAATTTGTGGAAGCCTATGACACTGATGCCTACGGCAATACATTGATCTTCACCGCGCCAGACACAAGCGGGAATTGGTGGGGCGATGCGGCCGTGCAATCCAATTACGGTGCCAATGAAATCATTTATTGTGGCTATCGCTTCGATCCGGAAACACAGCTTTATTACGTCCGCAATCGGTATTATTCGCCGGTTCTTGGCCGGTGGATACAACGTGATCCGATTGGCTATGAGGGTGGGATTAATCTTTACGGTTACGTCGAATCCGGGCCGGCGGGGTTATCCGATTCAGTTGGGCTGACGCCGAATGACCATTTTCACCTGAGCTATCGCACCGAACAGCTGCCAGTGCGGAAGCATAACGGTAAATATGGTCCATGGCTGATACAATGGCACATTCGGCCCTCGCCGCCGCAGCCTCCCCGGGGAAAAGGCGCTTATGTGATCCAGAAAATCCACGTCACGATAACGGTTGTCGACTCCCGCACGAATCGGGTGCTGCCGCAGGACAGCAAAGACGTCACCTATTGGGAGGCTTGGCCAGCCGTTCCGTCTAACCCGGTGCCGCGGCCCATTACAGGATGGCTCGCATGGAATGATGAATTTATCCACACAAAGGGCTATGGCGACCACACCAACGGAAAGATAACCATTGATGCGTCTGCGCAGTTCTATTTCGGGGTCGGCTTGGCCGGATTTAAAAAAAAGCACGATTCGATGGCGGGCAGTTTGTTGATGAGCTTGCATGCTCCGAATTTGCCTGGGGGCAGTAACGTCGTTTCTCGGCAAATGGTGGTGTCCTGGGAATGGTGCCGGAGCAGAGGGCTTGATCAGATTAAACTTAAGCCCGAGCACTGATGGAACTGGGGGAATTACCCATGGAATATCGTACTTATAAATTTTTGGTAATTCTATTTGTTGTGGCATGGGCACCGGGCAGAACAATATCGGCGAAGGTATTGCGTGCGGGCGGCTCAGCACCGGTTGTAATTATGCACGCCGCGCCGGTCATCCTCCAAAAACAGGAAACATTTCGTCCTTACAATTGGGAGCAGAGCCGTCGGGACAATGATCTCAATTGGACGTCCTCCGTTGTATTAAGGCGACGGCTAAACGAGGCCGCCAACGCGATAAGCTTGCGTAATGCACCCGCTGATTTTTGGAACAGCATTACCAGCGATGCCCGCGCCCCGACGAATTGGCGGCTGTTTGCCGCATACCAGTTGTTCGTCGGCCACGCCCGGCCGGGCAGCAGGCTGGGGCAACTGGTGAGGTTATTTCGGGATTGCACATGGCTGAAACGCCAGCGGCTGAAATCGGCTGGGGGCGCGGCATTCGCAACGGGTCGCCTGTTTTCCATCAGTGTAGAAAGCCCTGGCGAACCGGGTGGGCGAATTCTCATCGCACTTAATCAGAAAACGACCTCTGCCCTATTGTATGTATATCTGCGAGGCCAGAAGGTTAAATCTTTGTCCGATTCAATTGTCATCGGTATCGGGCTGGCCGTGTCCACCGGCAAGTCCGCACCAAGAGGCGCGGTTCCGCGCCTGGCTGGTGCATCGCAGGGGGTGCTTTTGCTGGCGCCAAGTGTAAGCGGCACCCCGCGGGTCGGCCAGACGCTGGACGAATGGGCCTTGGCCCATTACCAACCCAAAATTGACACTGCCCCTGATCATTGGACTCCGGAGCGCATAATTCTGCACGTTAAGCCGATGCCGTCGGACTTCTGGGTTTCGTTGGCAAACAATCAAAAGCTCCCTCGGTACTGGAGGCTCCTGGCGGCACAGGAGATTTTTGAGACGCTGGTGACGCCGGGCGAGACCTTTGGCCAAATCGCCAAGGTATTGCGTGGTGCCAGTTGGCTGAGGCCGAAGGACGTAACGGAGCTGGATTTCGGCCCGGATTTTCCTTATTTTACCACCACGGCCGCGAACAACGGCACGCTACGGTTCTTGAATACAACCACGCCTTGGACATCCGATGAGGATGTCCTGATGTCGCTGAGTCGGGAGCTGACGCGACGGCAGGTATGGCAATGCCTTCGCGGGCAGGGCAAGCCGGCTTGGCTGAAGACTCGGGTGTTGGGATTGGCACCCACCACGATCGAACCGCGGTAGTCCGCAGATTCGCCAGGGCATGGTACAGGCGCAGCAGCGGACCGACCTGTGTGGGCGGGGTGCAACGTGGTTGCGAGAAAGCTCATTGGTAATCATTTTTTGTGTGGAAATATTGTCCTGGTTGCCTGCGGCATCACATGTTCACGCACTGGACACAGCCGAACCGGCGGCGAGGCGGACGATATCGCCGCTTGCGATGGTTTGGATGCCTACGGCAACACGCTGATCTTCACCGCGCCCGGCGCGGATGGCGTCTGGTTCACCGATGATGACGTTCAATCCAATTATGGCGCAAACAGCATTATCTATTGCGGCTACCGCTTTGATGCCGAAACGCAAAATTATTACGTCCGCAATCGGTATTACGCGCCCGCTATCGGCCGATGGATTCAACGCGATCCGATCGGCTATGCGGGTGGGATTAACCTCTTTCGGTACGCAATGGACAACCCAGCGGCCTGGATTGACGCCGGCGGCCTTAGCGCAAATAACGCCGCGATAGCGAAGCTGCCAATTGGCTCCGACCTTT
>JAJZGH010000143.1 GCA_021798635.1 Planctomycetota bacterium
CAGGGTATTGGCGGCAACGCGAACATTAATATCCGCCTCATGAAGTCTCAGGCGGTCTTCCCGCATAATGCTGCGCTGCGCAAGCGCGGTTGAAATTTCCTGGGCCACATTGAACATGACTGGTTCGGTGATGGGTTTGTCCGTCGGAATCAGCAGGATGTTACCGCGAAGATTCAACTGGGGATCATTGAGCAGAGATTTCAATTGATCGGATGTGGTGCGCAAATTCGCCTCAGCGGTAATCAGCGCCACGCGACTTTGGGCCACCGCGTCACCGGCCTGGGCCACCTGCACGGAACTGGCGTCAAAAATTCCGCGCTTTTTAATTTGTTGCAGCGTACGGCGCGTGCTGACCAGCAACCGCTGGTCAATTCGCAAATTGGCATCCGCCTGCGCCAGAAGATAATACGTCAGTTCGACATTTTTGATGATCGCCTGCACCTGACTGCGAAATACGGCCATGGAAATCCGCTTATTGCTCCGGGCAATATAAATGCCCGACTTTACCACATCGGATCCAAACCCCCGCAACAGCGGCTGCGAAATAGCCAACGCCAGATTATCCGCGTTCGATGGATTGATATCCGGCTGAAAGCCCGGTGTTCCGGAAACATTTAAAAAATCATTGGTGGCGGAAAATTGGGCCGTTCCGCCCCATCCCAGGGGCTTGCTGACGCCTACCTGATTCGCCCAGGCTAATGTATTGCTGTTACCCGCCCCCGGCACCGCTCCCCCGGCCCCGAACTGCGTACCGGATGTGGTGGGAATATCGGTTCGCGTTACGCCGGTGGAACCAAAAATCGTCGCATCAAAGGCGGCTTCGGCCTGCACCAGCAGCGTCTGGGAAATGGCCGGGGTATACGCCTGCACTTTTATCGCCAAGCTGTGTTCCAACGCCATGGCCACCGCATCCTGCAGCGTCAGTCGATAGACCGGTTCGCCTTGATATAACGCCGAAGCTGATTTTCCCAATGTTGTCTTTGACGCCGGTGCCACAGCGGCGGTAGCACCGGCCGGCACCACCGCCCCACCATGATCCGCTGCGGGAATCATGGCTTCATGCACCCCTTGATCGACGGGTGTCACCTTTTTCTGCACGTTGTAAATTCGGCCATCACTAACGTCGTGCGCCAGTACCGATTGCGCATAGCTATCCCAGGAAGAATTGGAGTTTCGCGACTGCAACGGTGATTCACAACCGCCCAGAACGCCGGCCGCAAAGAAGGCCGCCGCCAGCATGATCGCCGTATGCCGATGATGGATGATTTTAATTGTACCGCGCCGCCTTTCCCGGCCCGTCTGTTCACCGCCATCGGTGTCGTGCCGCGCCGCCGGCAAAGGAGGGGTTCCCAACAGTGAACACAACCGCCGTCGCTTGAGAACTGACATGAAAAGCCTCGGTAATGGTCACATTGCGGATCACGTCAAAGTGGTTCAGGATCGATGCGGATATTTTTTTCGCCCGCCGCCTTTTTTTCCTGATATTTTTTCAGCCACGTCTGAAAGCTTTTACCTGCCGCCGGGTCTTTACCGGTAAACTGAATGCTGGCAATATCCTCATATCGGATGGTGGCGCGATCGGTGGAATCTTTGATGATCATCCGCAGATTCCATTTAGCGGTATCGGATGATTCCGCCTGCCGGTCAAAAATATATCCTTCCACCGCATCCCCCCGGCGATTAACAATGGTTACATCGCCGCGATAGCTGAAGGCTTTTTCCACCACGTCCCGGACCACCGGCAGGGAATCTAGCTGGGGGTTGTACCCCTCCAGATTTTCATACTCTGTGGCCGGTGCGTTATCCGTGGAAGCCGGGGCTGGAGAGATAGGTTCTTGCGTTGTCATATTAAAATTTTAATCCGTTAAAAGCACGAGTCTGAAATTAAACGCCGACCTCGTCATTGGCCCGCGAAGCGGATCGTTCCGTGTGATTGTCGGATGCTGCCGTCTTACCGGCGCTGACGCTTAAGGGGATGAAATTGTGACGCGTGTTTTGCACCGGCTGCTGCAGCGCCTCAAGTGCCTCACGGTTCACATAACTGCCGCCAAAAAGTGTGGCCCGCGCGGTGGCCAGCAGGCCTCGCAGGGATCCAAACGTATCATTGACCGCACTGGCTTCATAACCGCTGTGAACCATGCAATTGGTGCAGCGCGGATTGCCCGATTCTGCCCCGTAATGATCCCAGTTGGTGGTTTCCAGCAATTCGCCAAAGGTGTCCGCGTAGCCGTCCTGCAGCAGGTAACACGGCTTCTGCCAGCCGAAGACGTTGTAGGTGGGCATTCCCCATGGCGTGCAGGCATACGACCGCTTTCCCATGAGAAATTCCAAAAACAGCGGGCTTTGATTAAACCGCCATTTTTTGTCCCGGTTGCTGAGAATCGTGCTGAAAAGCGTCCGAGTTTTGGCCCGTCCCAGAAAGTGCTGTTGATCCGGTGCTTTGTCATAGCTGTAACCGGGTGAAAGCATCATGCCTTCCACCCCCAGTTGCATCATTTCATCAAAAAATCCACGAACGCTGGCCGGGTCAGCACCGTCAAACAAGGTGGTATTGGTTGTGACCCGGAACCCGCGCTTCACCGCTTCCTTAATGCCTTCCACGGCAATGTCATATCCGCCTTCCCGGCAGACGGAAAAATCATGGTGTTCCTTCTGGCCATCCAGATGGACGCTGAAAGTCAGGTATTTCGAGGGTTTGAAAAGATCAATTTTCTGCTTAAGCAGTAAGGCATTGGTGCACAGATAGATATATTTTTTACGGGCGATTAACCCCTCAACAATTTCTTTAATCTGTGGGTGCAGCAGCGGCTCACCGCCGGGAATACTGACCATGGGGGCACCGCATTGCTCAACCGCGTCAAAGCATTGTTCGGGCGTGAGTTGCGACTTAAGAATATGCGCCGGATACTGAATTTTTCCACACCCCGCGCAGGCCAGATTGCACCGGAACAGCGGCTCGAGCATCAAGACCAGCGGATAGCGTTTCCGACCTTTGAGCCGCTGGGACATGACATAAGTTGCAACAGTCCACATCTGAGAAATTGGGACGCCCATGAGTTCCTTTCCGGCCCGCATTTCTATCGGCCAAAAGCATAAAATTCCCGCCTGCACGCTAGTTCACCGCCCGCGCGCGGCTCTTCCGGCAGTCATTATTCGGAGGCAAGCACGTCAAACCGCAACAGCCCTCCAAGGAGCCTGTCCGAGTGCAAAATCATACCCGCCCATGCCAGCCCCGCCAAGCGCTACGTGAGCGCTGGGCAGCACACGTTTTTCACTTATGCGGATCATCTCCCCTCTTGTTGGCACAAGAACGCGCGGCGATTCCAAGGCAACGCCAGCAAATTCTGGAATTTGGAACCCGCGGCGCGCAACCCAAGTCGCCCCTTTTGACACACTTTTGTCAGTGGCCGAGAAAGCTGCCAGAATTTAATTGACACACCTCGGAACCCCGCCCATACTCACACGGCATTTATATGGGATGAACATTCGCCAGAGAAGGGGCGACCAAATTTGTAACGGTTGGGCGATGATGGAATTTAACGAGAAATTCAAGGCCCTAACCGGCAATGACCCGCTGCGGTGGCAGTGCCGGCTATATGCCCAGTGGCGGGAAAACAAAATAAATCCGATTATCGACCTGCCCACCGGCATGGGCAAGACTGCAGTTATTGCAATCTGGCTGATTGCTCGTGCTGATGCCAAGACGGATTCGCACCGCTTGCCGACACGTCTGGTTTATGTTGTTGATCGGCGCACAATAGTAGATCAGGCAACGGCGTTGGCCGAGAAAATCCGGAAATGCGCCGCAGAGGCCGACCTTGACCCTCCCACGATAAGCACACTCCGGGGCCAATTTGCAGACAACCGCGAGTGGACTTGTGATCCGTCAAAACCTGCGATCATCATCGGAACGGTGGATATGATCGGCAGCCGATTGCTTTTCAGCGGCTACCGCAGTTCCTATAAGCAACGCCCGTTGGACGCGGGGTTGCTGGGGCAGGATTCGCTGTTGATTCTCGATGAAGCCCACCTAAGCCAACCATTTGCAAGATTATTGCATGATATTGGAAGCGACGGACCTTTCCAAAAAGGTGGCAAGCCCATGCGGGTAGTGCGCATGTCCGCGACGACCGTTACGGACCGCCAGGACGCATTTCGCCTTGAGCCTTCTGATTTAGAGGGCGACAGGGAGAGCAATGTTATCGTCAAAAGGTATCACGCGTTAAAGCACTTGCGTATAAGCGAAGGCACCGCGGACGTGAAACCTGAAATAGTAAAAGCGGCAACAGAACTCGCTACGGATGGCTTCCGCGTGGTCGTCTTTGTGCGATCTCCGGATGATGCCCAGAAAGTCGCCGACGCGATAAAAAAAGCGATGGAGAAAAAGAAAACTCCGGCGAACGCCGTAGAGGTATTAACGGGCACCATGCGCGGCCTTGAACGTGACGAACTAATGGAAAAGCCAGTGATGAAGCGGTTTCTGAAACCGGAAAATCAACCTGATGCCGGCTCCGCAATTCTGGTGTCAACCAGCGCGGGCGAGGTCGGGTTCGACCTGAACGCCGACCATCTGGTCTGCGATGCCGCACCGCTGGATTCCATTATTCAGCGACTGGGCCGCGTAAATCGCCGGGGAGAAGCCTGCGCCACCGTGCATCTCTTTGCGGCCAACCCCAGGAAGAAAAAAGAATCCGAGAAATGCGAGGAAGGCGGCTCCGCTGCTCACACCTATGAAACAGCGGCACTCAAAACAGTCGAAATACTTATGCAACTCCCCAAGCTATCGGACGAAATATTTGACGCCAGCCCGAAAGCCCTCGCCGACCTGGAAAAACCCGACGAGGCCCTGACGCCCAAACCGATGGTTGTTCCAGTGACGGATATTCTCCTCGACGCCTGGTCCATGACCACGATCGCCCAGCCTATGCCCGGACGGCCGCCGGTGGCGGACTGGTTGCGCGGTATCTCCGACGAGGATCCGCCGCAAACAACCATCGCATGGAGGGCGGAACTGGATGTGGACGGATTCGGTGACCTCGACATTAATGACATTGAAGAATGGTTTGATGCCCACCGGGTCTTGCTGCATGAAACACTGACCGTTCCAGCGGATAAGGCCGCGAAACTGCTGGCGGAACGGTGGGCGAAACTGGCTGATAAAGTCCGCAAAGATATCGAAAGCCGTCCATGCGTCATTGATCAAGGCGGCCTGCGAACCATCGCGGTCAAGACATTACTCGAGCGCCTCGGGAAGAAGCCGACGCCGGACGCGCGCGATATTCTTAACGCCAATCTCACTCTCCCGGCATCTTTCGGCGGCATTGAACGCCACTGGGGCTTGCTGGATCCAGCGGCACCAAAGCTGGAGCCGGATTCCAGTGCCGAGGCTCTCGCAATGGCCCCAGATGTGGCCGACGAACAACTACCAGAAAACAACCGCAGGTATCGGCAGATCAAAGTGGACGAATCAGTGGAAGCGCTTTGCGGCGAAACACCGGAGGATTCCGAGGATTATCCCAAGTTCGTGCTGGACCTACCATCCGACGACGATTCCGTGCGCCGACTCATCAGTGTGGTGCTAAAACGCGACCGTCCGGAATTTGGATCACAATCGCAGGGGCTCACGGATCACGTCGCCGCAGTCGAGAAGCAGGCCAACGATATCGCCGGACGGCTCGCGCTGGAAGCACCCATTGCCGCCGCCCTTCAGTTAGCAGCGAAAAGGCACGACTGCGGCAAAAACCGTGTGATATGGCAAGATGCCGTCGGCGGCAGCATGGAGAATCCACTGGCGAAGTCCAGCGGACGCATGCGCCCCATTGCCGGCAATTATCGCCATGAGTTCGGTTCCCTGCGCGAGTTTCGCGACGGCCATCGCGAAAATCTTGACCCGGAAATATTCGACCTCGCGGCTCACCTGATCGCCACGCACCATGGCCGCGCGCGGCCACACTTTCCCAAAGGCGGATTTGATCCGAAGGCCCGCACAAAATCACCCGATATAGCCACCGAAGCGATGCGCCGCTTTGCGCGATTGCAGCGCAAATATGGCCATTGGCGGTTAGCATGGCTGGAAAATTTACTACGTTGCGCCGACGCGCTGGCCTCGGCGGAAAACGACAGGGGTAAAAATGCCTAACCCAACACCAAACATCACCATCCCGGTCGACCTAACCAACCCCGGCCAATTCTTCGCCTGCTGCGGACTGCTGGAACTGGCCGACCGCCTCTGGCCGGGCGCGGAGGGGTGGTTTGGACAAACGCAATTTTGCATGGGTACGGATGACCCACGCAAGACACTTGACGAGTTGCTGAAGGAGATTATTTCTTGCCCACTCAGGCCAACCATACCTCCCGATGACTCCGCAAGGCTGCAAACCCTTGTCCAAAAACAACATGACCTGAAGCGACGAGGCAGAGTTCTACCAAAGTTTGAGGAAGCGGAGCGAAAGCGGTTAAACTCCCTCCGCATTTATTCCGGATTCACCCTGGATTCCCCGTTCAGCATTAGGGTCGATTGGTGGCTTAACGACGCGTGTGGTGGGGCCGATTTGAAAACCTGGGCTGGCAAGCAGGAAGTGGCTGTAATCGCCAGGGAAATTAAAAACTCCCTGAAACCAGAGGTTGCTGACGATCTTTTTGCCTTTGAGACGGTAATCCGTCGGCAATCCGACGGTGCCCCCGTGGCTCCACTAAGCTTTGACTCGGGTCGGGCCGGAACAGCGCAGGACATCGGATATTCCCCCGATAAAATTGGCCAGGCCCTAACCGCACGAGTGTGGACGGAGTTTCTGTGCCTGATCGGGCTGCAACGTTTCGCAGTCGCGCCTGCGGCAGATGGGCTATTTGACCTTTCAATATGGTCGGTTCCGTTGCCTGTAATGTGCGCAGCTGCCGCCGCAAAAGGGGGGATACCATCGGTCGCCGCTGCACAGGCCAAGTTCAGGCTGGCGGCACGGGACACTGGAAATCGTTACAAAGCATTTACTGATAATGTTTCACTTATTTGGAGACTACCATGAATAAGGATAATCCGTCATCTTGGCTCAAGGATTCCGACGTGGTCGCAATCGTGTTGCGGCAATATTTGCGGCCTATCGACGGCTACGACGCCCCCATCTTCCCACCAACATTTGCGATGAGGCCATCCTCGCAGCAGCGACATCCGTATAACATAGATACGCTTTCCGGTGGGCGCAATATCTGCCTGATTGACAGTATCGCGTCGCAGTCGAACCGAATCGAACCGATATTCGACACCTTTTCGCCACGAATGGTTCCAAAAGTGACGGTGAAAGTGAAGTCCGGGAAGAATGAAGAATCGAAGAGCCTGCTCGAAATTGGGCATCGCGTCGCCGATGCGGTCATCCGATTTTCAGATTGGGCCCAAACGGTCAGCCAAGCCCTCCTTCAGTATGGCAAGGGCGACGCCTCTTCGCTGGCCCGAATCGCGCCAACCTCAATTGTCTTCGGAGCGTGGAACTCGCGAGACGGAGGCGAGAAGATTCCGCGATTGGTGCAATCCACGATCCGCGCAACCAACGTCGACGTCTTGACGCGGGCATCGCAATACGTGCCTCCCTTTGACTACAAGGAAGTCGTAGACGACAAAGAAACGCCAATCATCGACCCGAAGACCAAGAATGACAAAC
Source organism: Planctomycetota bacterium (assembly GCA_021798635.1). The sequence continues at coordinate 7,653 of JAJZGH010000143.1, forward strand.
TTTCGGGTCAGGGGCTTCTTGCGGTACCTGTCGTGACCATGCCGACGAAAGAAAAGAATAAGGAACTGGCATTTCGCGTGCACGGCGGAGTTCTTGTTAATGGCGATATTCGGCGCGATGCGGCCGTCAATCTGGTGACCCTTCGTGCAGCAAGGGCTGGGGCTAAAAGCGATGACGATAACATGCATTCTTACTTGTTGGGTCTGTCACTTGTCGCCCTCCTTTATGAGCAGGATTTTAACCTGCGTCAGGGTTGCCAACTCGTTCTGGATCCAAAGCGCGCTGAACAACGAATGAAGGAAAATGAGTATGGACGATATGCCCTTGCCCTCGTTAAACGTGATGGAACTGAGTCGGGGATCAATCTTACTTATGATGATGCGCGGCAATATGCAGAAAATGCGGCAAGGACATTCAAGATTACAGAAGATGAAAAAACGGTAAATTTCGACGCCGCCACGATGAACGCCGCCATCAAGACCGCCAGCATTGATACAGATGCGGAAGAGGGCTAATCATGGGCGATTATCTTTGCGTAACAGTCCAATGGGTAACCGATCGTTACCACGGCGTTCAGTCCGATGGGGAAACTCCGGAATGGCCTCCATCCCCTTTCCGCTTATTCCAGACCCTTCTTGCCAGCGGCTTGCGCACGGGGTCGAAAAACGATGTCTCGGCCACGCTGCAATGGTTCGAAAAAAATCCCACACCAGAGATAATCGCCGCTAACACCGAGATCGGCACCACGCGGAACCACTTTGTCCCGGATAACGATAACTCGCTTTCACATCGGCGAAGCTCATTTCGAAAATTTCACCCGTCAATCTTCCTCGGGGAGTCTCCGCACCAAGTGTCAGTTCATTATCTCTGGGACGTTCAAACCATGGGCACCTTGCCGTTCAGGGAACTTACCAATTTGGTGAATTGCATCGGTTGTTTTGGATGGGCAGTCGATTTTGCGTTTGCCAGAGCTTTATTCGCCACATCTGCCGAGGTCAGTGACATTAAGGGTACTCGGTGGACGCCACGCCCGCAGGTTCTACCGAGTGCCGATGCCCTTCGTGTTCCTAGGGCAGGTTCACTTAGCGACCTGCATTATGCCTACTCGAAAAATGTATGCCGCATTATTGATTTCACCGAGCGACGCGGCACGATTCGCCCCAAAATATTTGACCGCGTGGTTTACACTAATTCCGCGCGGCCGCTCGGCAGGCCTTGCCAATTATTTTCCCTCCGTACCACCACCGGTGAATTATCACGCGAACCCCAAGCCAAACTTATGCACGTCGCCGGAATGGTCCGCCACGCCGCCATTGCGGCGATGAGAGCCTGCCCGCCGCCCGGCGCGCCCGATCCGGCAAAATGGATAGAAACCTCCGCGGCGGGTCATCGCAACGGCAACGACAATCACCACCAATTTTCCTATGTGCCACTGCCGTCCATTGGGCACCCCCACGCGGACTGCGATATCCGCCGCGTTATGATCGTTGCGCCATTCGACCAGGAATCAAACCTTCGCCATCTTGCCCAGCAACTTAACGGATGGCGGTTCGAGCGCGAAGGCGGCGGCGAAGCGCCCATTCTCGAGCAAATCCGCGATGATAATGTTACCCGCCAATACACTGACCGTTCCGCGACGTGGGCAACTGTCACCCCGATTATTTTACCGGGCCATGACGACCATAAGCCGGCCAAAACCAAAAAGCTGCTGGACACAGCATTGCGGCAAAGCGGTGTTGAACAGCCCTGTGAATTCACATGGAGTTCCATGCCCAATTTTCGGCACAGCCTGCCCGCATTTAAACATGACCGGCAAGGCCGTCATATCGGTTACTTCCGGCCAAACCATCTGGACAAATTCACCCTGGTTCATGCCCGCCTGACATTCACAACCCCCGTCCCCGGCCCCATGATCATTGGTGCCGGGCGGCATTGTGGGTTTGGGGTCTGTGCCGTAGTGGATGCCGCCACCCGTGATGCGGATTTTTGAAGGATTGTGATATTGCCCGCACCGCAGGCGGATGCGGCTAACCGGGGGCGTGTTCGCCGGGAGGGTTTTATGATTGTTGCCTACCATAGTATTTTCTGCGCTTACGGGTTCTGGTTGCCCAATGATCCGCGCGGATCATGGTCGGATTTTGTCGGGGCCTGGGAATTGTTCCTTGCCGCCGGGCCGGCCACGCACTGTGGTGCCCGGCGTTCCGTGGCGGGTGCTGCCCATGATCGTGCGGTTCGCGACGCCGGAAAAAATGCCCTTCTTTATCCGCCCATGCGTTTTGATTTTCGGCAAATCCAATCCATTGCCAATGGATTTGCGGTCGCGTGCAACGACGCTGACTTCCATGTTCTGGCCTGCGCCATCATGCCCGACCACGTCCATCTTGTGACGCGCCGGCACCCCCGCGACATTGAAACCATCGTCGGCCACTTCCGCAGCCGGGCCACCAAAGAACTGGGGAAAAATGCCATTCGGCCCGACCAGCCCATCTGGGCGAAAAAAAGTTGGAACCGTTATCTCGATCCGCCGGACCTGCGGCCGGCAATCGCCTACGTCAATAATAATCCCCGCCGCGCCGGCATTGCCCCGCAATCCTGGCCCTTCGTCGAACCCCCCGGTTAGCCGCATCCGCCTGCGGTGCGGGTCTCGTCGTGGTTCCCCTACGGTTAAACATCACCACCCACGTCTCCCGCTGCCCCAATTATCGGCCCCTGCCGTCCCATAATCGCAAAATATTTGCCCTTACCCACACACATGTTCTATTCTTGATATGGATACGCATTACCAGAATCTCGGACGGCCCGAAATTGTCGGGTGCATTTTTTAACGCATGGCGCGAACACGTTTTGTTTTCCGTAGCCATGGGTCTTTCGGAGGTTGGGACATGGACGAATATTTATGGCCGGCGCGGCATGTCGCGGAATACGCCTATTGTCCGCGTTTATTTTATCTCATGGAAGTGGAAGGAATTTATTACCCCAGCGCCGATACGGAAAAAGGTAAAGCGGTGCATAAACGCGTGGACAAACCGAGCGCCGCCAACAATGGTCACGGAACCGAACCCGATGGCGATGCTCTACCACCTGATCCGGATAAGCCAAAATCCGTGCGCAGCTTGGCATTAACCAGCCAGAAACTGGGGCTGACCGCAACTCTGGATATTGCCGAAATCAACGGCACGGTGGCTGTCCCTGTTGAATACCGCAAAGGCCGCCCGCAATATACATCTGCTCCCCCGCCGCCGGATGATCCCGGCGAATCCGATTCCGATTCGGTGCTGCCGCCGGCGGTTCCATGGCCGACGGATCGCGTGCAGGCCGGTTTGCAGGCAATACTGCTGGAGGAGGCGGGATATCAAGTGCCCAGCGTTACGCTGTACTATGCCGCTGAACGCCGCCGCATCGAATTGCCCGTGCTGGACGATTTACGCCACGAGGCGTTGGCCACCCTGCAAGCGGCCCGTGCCTGCGCCGATGGTCCACGGCCCGCACCCCTGGTCAATGATGCCAAATGTCCCCGCTGTTCTCTGCAACCGTTTTGTCTACCCGATGAAGTTAATTTTGAACGCACCACTGCCATCAGCCCGCGGAAGCTCTGGCCGCCGCGGGATGACGCCATTCACCTTGTGGCCCAGCGCGAAGGCGTGCATATCGGCGTGCGCGGAATGTCGCTGCGCGTGACGGACAAAGGCGGCAAACTGGCACGGGAAATTCCGCTGGCCAATCTGGAATCCCTGGGAGTGCTCGGTGGAGTACAAGTTTCCACGCAGGCTTTATGTGCGTTGGCGGACCAGAATATTCCCGTGGCATTTTTATCCGCAGCGGGTCGGCTTATCACCATGACGGATCCCATGAATCCGGTCAGTGCGTTGATTCGCCAGGCCCAGGTGCAAAAATTTGCCGATCCGGTTGCCGCACTGGAATTATCGCGCGCTTTGGTGGCTGCCAAAATAAGCAATCAACGCACAATTCTTATGCGCAACCGTAAAGACCTTGATCAACGCGCTTCGGATGATTTGCGAACATTGGCCGAGCGGGTGGGCACGTGCAAGAGTGCCGAAAGCATGTTGGGTCTGGAGGGGCAGGCGGCGGCTATTTATTTCGGCAATTTCGGCGCGATATTCTCTCCGCCATTTTCCGAACTGTTCCAAGCCAATGGGCGACAGCGCCGACCACCGCCTGATCCGATCAATGCCGTACTTTCCTGGGGATACACCGTGCTGGTGCATGAATGTGTTTCCGCATTGCGCCTGGCCGGGCTGGAGCCGATGATGGGCGCGTTTCATAAGCCCCGGCCCGGCAAGCCGGCTTTGGCGCTGGATCTTATGGAGCCTTTCCGGCCATTGGTTGCGGATTCGATCGCCATTTCCACGTTTAATCGCGACGAATTAACCCAAGGCCATTTTATACAAACCGCGGCGGGTTGCTCGTTAACCGATGCAGGGCGGGGAGCTTTTTTTGGAGCATGGGGCCGGCGGATGGATACCGAAGTGACACATCCGGTATTTGAATACCGTTTAAGTTACCGCCGG
>JAJZGH010000144.1 GCA_021798635.1 Planctomycetota bacterium
GGTGCGGTTACGGCACGATTTATGAAAGTGGAGTTTAAGTCGCAGCAGAATATGTTCCTGGCGGCCATGACCGAGGAACAATTTACGCAACCTAACGAATACTTCATTGCCGTGCGGACACGGGAAGACCCCATTGGCCTGGCCAAGCTGGTGGAAAATCAGGATCAGTTCCAGGTGGCTGCGCCCAGCATGGTGGGAAAACGCATTTTTGGCTTAAAGCTTCAGGAAGAACGCTATCCACCGGTGGAGTTACCGGCCCAGGCGGGCCAGCATTATTTCCGCATTAATCGGCAGGAAAGTCAGCGCATGTGGGACCGCATTAAGGAAGAAAAATCCGTTGCCATTCGCTGGCTGGGCATGGAGAACAGCGATTTTTCTCTGACGCTGTTTATGACGGTTCCCGGGTAATGGTACAATTCCCCGCATGGTCAGGAAATTTTGACAGGATTCAAGGTCATGACGCTTACGGAACTTACCGAGCCTTTTTTTCAATATATATGCCGGCTTAATCGCTGGGCACATGGCGGCGGCCAATTAGATGCTGATCTGGTGCGCGCGGAAATAAAGGGACTGCTGACGGATATGAAAGCCAAAGCCGCAGCCACGGCAGGCTTGGCCGGTCAATATGAAAAGGTCGAATTGCCGCTGATTTTTTTCGCGGATTTTATGGTCAAAGAAGGTGCTTACAACATTTCAAAAAAATGGAAGGAACTGGCTTTTGACCGTAACGAATTAGGCGGCGATGAGAAGTTTTTTGATCTGCTGGAAGAAACCCTGAAAGACCCCAGCCCGGCGGCCAATGACCGTCTGGCTGTGTTTTACACGTGTCTGGGGCTGGGGTTTACGGGCTGGTACGCGGGACAGCCTGAATTTTTGCGGAAAAAATCGCGGGAAATTCGCCTTCGCCTGGATTCGGGATCGCAGGATTCCGATTCTCGAAAAATCTGTCCCGACAGTTATGAAAACGTCAACACCGCGGATTTGATTGAACCGCCGGGCGTTAAGCTCATGGGCATTGCGGTGGTGCTGGCGGTGTGCATTATCACGCTTCTGGTGGCTAATTTTTATCTGTTTCATCGAAGCGTGTCGGAATTAAATCAAGCCCTGACGATGGTGCTGCGCAAATAGCGGCATGGCTCAATAACAGTCTGCCCGGCGCATAAGGCCGGGAGCATTAAATTAAAAGTTAACGCTGCGAGTAAAAATATGAATCCTCTGGATTTTCTAAACAGTCTTTCCCCCAACGGCAAGCTCGTGGCAACCGCTGGTACGACCGGGGGCGTGGTCGGTGCCGGGGCCTTGGCCATCAGCGGGCATTGGCAGTTACTGCTGTTACTAGTGATGCTGGTGGTTATCGCGATTGTGGCCTTCGTGATATTTCGGCTGTTGGTAGGGTGGTGGCAAAAGCGCAAATCACGCCCAATGGAGCAGAGCCTGGCTGGTAATGCCGGTGCCGCGCCGCAACAGCTTAGCGGTGCAAAAAAGTTGGCGGATTTGGACTCTCTGCGCCGGGTGTTTGCCACGGGCGTGGAAAAGTTTCATGCCGCCGGCAAGGATTTATACAGCCTGCCCTGGTACGTGCTGGTGGGGCAGCCCGGGTCGGGTAAAACCGAAGCCATCCGACATTCGGCCATGGGTTTTCCGCCGGGGTTGCAGGATCAACTGCAAGGCTCGGGCGGCACGATTAACATGAATTGGTGGTTTACCAATCAGGCCATTATCCTTGATACCGCCGGGCGGTTAATGTTTGAGGAGGTGGCTCCGGGGGCAACGAGTGAATGGCAGGAATTTCTTAAACTGCTGCGCACGCATCGCCCCAATTGCCCGATCAACGGCATGTTGCTGGTGATTCCGGCTGAAAGTCTGCTGAAAGATTCGGGAGAAGTTATCGCCCGGAACGCGGGAAAAATTGCCCAGCAGTTGGATATGATCCAACGCCTGCTGGGTGTGCGGTTTCCGGTTTTTGTCCTGATAACCAAAGCCGATTACCTCACGGGCTTCAGTCAATTCTTTGATGACCTCACTGATCCACAACTGCAGCATCAGATCATGGGCTGGTCCAATGCAGCGGCCCTGGATGATCCGTTTAACATGGACGCGGTTGAAGATCATCTGCGGCAGGTTCATGATCGGCTGGTGGAGCGGCGAAAACGTCTGCTGGCTGATCCGGTGAATACTGAAGATCCATCGCACAATCGGATGGATCAGGTCGATTCGCTTTTTGCATTTCCTGAAACGCTTATCAAACTCGCACCGCGGTTGCGGCAATATCTGGAAACCATTTTTGTCGCCGGGGAATGGTCGGCCAAGCCGCTGTTTCTGCGGGGCATTTATTTCACCAGTTCGATGTCTGAGGGAAAAGCCCTGGATGCGGACTTGGCGCAGGCACTGGGCGTGTCGGTTGATGCGTTGCCTTCCAGCGGGGTGTGGCGGCGCGATCGGGCTTATTTCCTGCGCGATTTATTCCTGCAGAAAGTCTTTAAGGAACGCGGGTTGGTTACGCGGGCCGGTAATGCTATGCAGCAGCAGCGCCGGCGCAAAATGACGGTTCTTGCGGCAGGTTTTGCCGCGGTAATTCTTCTGCTGGGCAGCACGTTTTACGCATTTTACGAATTAAAAGACAGTATTGGTGCGCCGCGCCAGTACTGGCAGGCTGCCGCCAAGGTATTTACGTCATCGAGTCCGCAATTCATGGCTATTATTGTGCCCAAGGATAATTCCGGTGGCGTGGCGGAATATGTGTATCAGGGGCATACGAATAAAATTCTGGGTCATTCGCTGGCTAATTTTTATCAGCAGGGTTTTGACCTGGTCCGCAAGCCCTTATCGGTACCCTGGATTTTCAAGCCGGTGTCATTCCTCGGGGGTGCGGTCAATTCACGGCAGCGCGCCGCCTTTTTCAAATTGTACAATCAGGAGGTTATTGATCCGATTATTCATGCCGCGGAAGCGCGCCTGGCCGCCGCTCCGGTGTCGGATCAATCCTTGACGCTGGCGCAACTTCAGGCGCGTACGCACGCTCTGTTGGAATTTCTCGCCCTGGCGCATGCCGGGTATCAATCTGGAACGGCGTCCGCGATGGGCCGTAAGGATAGTCTGAAAAATTTTGATGCGCTGTTGGCCTATATCCTGTCGCCCGCTGATTACAAGTCGTATCAAACCTACCAGAGTGATTCCACGCAGTCGATTCTTGCCAGCCTGTATAACTCCCAACGGCAATGGCCGCCGGCGGATTTACAACTGGTGCAATCCGTGGACTTTGCGGCTGCGGTGCAGCATGGCATGACCAGTGTGTTGGCCGGTTGGAACAGGGAAGTGGGAAGCGGCAATCAGGCCTTGCAGCGTTTGATTGCGTTAAAGACGGCGCTACGGGAGTACCAGAAATCGGAAACCGCGCTGATCCACTGGTCCGCGCGTTATCAAGTCAGCAATAATACACAATTGGGGGATGCAGCATTTCAGAAAGTCAGCGGACTGCTAAACGCACTTTCCGCGTCCGCACAGAAAATAAAGCTTAATTATTCCGCGTTAGCCTCCCATGCGAGTTTTGCCGGGGCGTATATGGCGGATGCACAGCAATTGCTGCATCGGCGGCAGCAGTTGTACACCCGCCTGAAGCAGGAAACAGCTTGGCTTAATGCGCAGGCTAAAACCGCGAATTCAAAAACCGGTGCCGCTGCAAATCTTATATCCCACGTGCTGCTAGGGGGGCCGTCCATCCCTCCCGCGGTTCTGAAAAAGAGCATGGCTTTACTGACGGCGGCGCGAACTGAATTACTGCATGATATTGCCAATGAAAGATCGCCCTTCGGTTCAACGGGTCAAACGCAGATTGCCGCCCTGGATCAGGTATTTTTGGCCCGAGCAGGCGCGGATCGGGAAGTTACGCTGCGACAAAACATGTATTCCGCCATTGCCGCGCTGGTTTCAACCCCCGCGGATGTGACAACGGTACTGGATGCTAAAGCATTTTTCCAGGCGTTTAATCAGCAATCCCAGCAGGCCTTGGCGGCAATCACGCAAACTTCCGCCACCTTAAAATCCGCCGGGCCGGCAACCGCCGCAGCTTACAATCAGGCGGCCGTTATCGCCGCCGGCAAGGCCATGCAGGCCATTCAGGCTTACCGACTTCAACAGATGATCAGCCAATGTGTTTCCCATCCGCTGGCCAGTGCGGCCACGATCGAACAGGCGGTTGCGCAACAGGTGCAAACCGCCCAGGCTGCGGCGGTCATTAAACCGATGATTCTGTTTGTTCCGGGTGCTGGGAAAGCTTTTGACCCGCGTTTTAATCCGCAGGGCGCTGGGGATTTGCTGAGCGGCTGGTATGAGATGGGGCATCTGTTGCGACAGGCTGCGGCGAACGCGGCTGGTGCGGTGCCGGTGTTAGGCGCATCAACATTGCTGGCCCGGTACACCGCCGGTGCTGCCGCGTGGAATTCATACCGCCGCGCCTACTATCAATATTGGCTGGCCACGCTCACCGATGGCTTAGCCGTTGCGATCCCCGGCAATAACTGGAAAACTTTTCTCCAGCAATTGCAGGGCGTGCAGGTGGATCAGCTATTTCTGGCACTGCAGAGTTATGGTAATCGGGTGTCGCGGGCATTGGCGGCGGTTCCCGCGTCGGCGGCCCAGGCACAACGGCGCATTGCGGCACAAGCTGATATTCAGGCCGGCATCCAATTGCTCAATGCGCCTTTGTTTGCGCGTTCGACGCGTCATCGCTTTAATCGCTGGACGCAGCTAAGCGGCAATCCGGATACGGCTCGTAATCAGTTGCTCTCAGAAACGCCGGACACCCTGTATCATCGCTATATTCTCAGCAATGCCGCCACGCCGGATTTTGCCTCGGAATATGTTAAATCAGTGACACTGGCCGGCTTACGGACGCTGGCGCAGAGAAGCCAGCAGCAGGCTAACGTCATTCTAACCGGTGTGCAGTCCAAGCCGTTTTTTCCATTGTTTATTCCCACAGCCGTGAACAGCAGTTTCAAGCACGAATGGTCGCCGGCACAAATCCGAGCCTTGGCGAAACACTTTTCCGCCTTACCCAAGGCTGTCTCCGCGGATGAGATTCTCACCCCGGATTCTCAGGTTAACCGGCAGCTTCGCATTCTGCAGGGGAATGTTTCCTATTGGCATTTCGGCTATTCTCGCACAACGGTCGCGGCGATCCGGCAAATTCTCTCGGCGATTCTTGGCGTCAACGGGAGCAATGCTTTGCGGTGTAAGCTGCTTATTACGCAGGCTATCAAGCAGGATGCCAATGATAATACTGTTGAAATTATCTGGCCGTACTTAACGATTAACGACGCCGGCAAACGCCTGGGAACGGCAAGTTTCCGGTCTTTGTCCAATGATGATCTGGGCAGCATTTCCATCCCCGAAAAGACGCAACAAACCCTGAAGCTTAATTTCTACGAGACTGATCCAGCGGTTGCGGGAACCAAGCCTTCTCATAGCTTGGTGTTGCATGGGCCGTGGGCGGCCTTGAAGTTGCTGGTGCGCTACGGCGGAACAACCAAAGACGGCAAGACTTGGCTGGTGCACATTCACACGGTGGACCAGTTTAAGAAGCTGCGTACCATGACGCTTGAGATGGTGTTTTCCCGTGCCTTACCGCCGTTGTCGCAATGGCCGAAGGAAAAGAAATAACAACCGATGCCCGCAGGGTATTTATGAGAAGGTGTCCGCTTGGGTCAGTTTTTTCAGAAGTTCGCCGCCAAAATTATGCCTGCCGCCGGGCGTCCGCCGCTGCTTGCCGTGACCGTTTTCGGCAAGCATCCCGGGTGGGATGATCACATGGAGGATGTGGGGCATCAATTTCCGGAGATGCTGACGTTCAAACATCTTTTCTATGTGCAGGGCATCGGCGGGAATATCGACTCGGGTGCCTGGGCCCATCTGCCGGAATCCCAGCGATTAAACGAATTTAATCATCTACTTATTTACAGTGCTGAAGATTATTACATTCTCGCGTCGGTGTCCGCATCGCGGGATGGCAAGGGCCGCAGCCTTTATCCGCTGGTTACCGCCGTACAGGCAAGGGGATATTCTCTGGCCGATTTGGTGGAACTTGTCGGGCCGATGATTCTTAAGCTCCGGGATGAGGCAAGTGCTGCGGCGACATCGTCTGCGGTGCGGTCGGCGGTGCAGGCGTCGCAGCATAGCCTGGATCAGTTGACCGGTACCCTGCCGCCGGCCGACGGTAAAGCGGACCGCATCGTCGCCGGTGCACACATGGCCCGTGTATTGGCGGAGGATCAGTCTGCGACTGATGCACCGGTCCGCATTATCTATAGTTTGGAGAAAGCCATTCAAAGTTGTGGCCGGCAGGGCGGCACGGGCCGCACGGAAACACTGCGTTTGCCGATGGAGGGCTTTGCCCCCTGGTTTTCCGCGAAAATTTGGATTGCATCGCTGCGGGGTGTGCTGGGCGGCCCGTGCCCGCTGATGGCGTTTGAATATCGCTCCCCAAACGGTCCGCTGTTGACCGACCTGATCATCGGCCCGGCCGGGCCGGGGCAGCTTTTCTGCCTGCGCGCCGACCGGGAAAGAATTCCGCTGGCTACCGAGATTCCCTTTGAGCTTGATGCTGCCTTCAAGCAGCGCGTCAGCGATTATATTGCAACATGTCGAAGCCTTGCCGATGCTCCCGCCCCGCCCCTGCCGATATAGGATCGCTGAGCAGGCTACCCGGCATCAGGGTAAACTGGCTGTGCCGGTGGGTTGAATCAGGGTAACGCCGCCTCGGGCTTTGGAAAGATTCCAGATAATATGCCGGGCCTGACCGTGCAGGGTGCCGCTGACATTGGAGAACATCGCGTTTTGGCCGTTAAGGCCATACGCCTGAGCAATTTCATCGGCGGCGTCAAATTTTAACATACCGGCATCGAGATTAAGTCCGTTGACCTCCAGGGCGGCGTTGCCGGCGGTAACGTTTTGCAGGCGGGTCGGGCCGGCCATGCCCAGATCTACCCCAGTTTTTCCTGCCGAAGCGGTGCGGTTTAATTTCGCCAGCAATTCATCCGCGTCTAACAGCACCATACCTGCATTCGGATTTATCGTGTTACCGCCGGCAGTTGCCGACAAATGTGGCAGCGGTTTGGTGGGCCGAAACCGCATGTGAACTTTTCCGCGCAGCGTGATTAATCCGGTGTTGCCGTGATACGCCAGAGACTGCTGCCAGGAAAAAGCGCTCTGTCCGCGTTGTTGAGCGGCATTGGCCGTAGTGGCGGGGCGGTAGTCCAGCAGAACCATTTCCCCGGCGGTGGGAATCTTGAGCAGATTTTCAATGGCATTGTAGGCCAATTTCCGGCAATCCAACCGCATGCCGGTCAACTGCTTCCCCGTTTTGCTGTAACTGGAGTCGCGGGCTATCACCTGTCCGCCGCCCGCCGGGGCGGAAGCCACCAACTGCGCCAATTTCATGGCATTGCGGTCCTTGGTACGGCGCAGGAAGTGTATGAGCATGGCCGGCGCGGTGAGACTGCTGTGCTGATCTCTCCGGCCCACCAGAGCGGCTACGACGTGCCCCGCGAGACTGGCTTGGCGGAATTTGGCGGAATATTGCATGTGACGGTGCCATGAAACGTCCACGCGCGGCTCGGCAGCTTTGGACGATTCCGGAATGCTTAATTCGCCGATGCCCGGAACAGTTACCTGCTGGAGTTTCCGTTGCAATTCAATGGTTCCGCCCTTGAGCCAATCGGCTCCCTGATAAATGGCTGCTGGAATTTTCCCCGAGCGGTCTGAGCGCAGCGTGACCGCACCGGCGGCGCGATCTCCGGATAATTCATACGCTGTGGCTCTGATGGGCCGTCCAATATGGTAGATATGTATAATAGTATTGTTCCAAATACGGAATCGGCCGATCGTCAGTCGCCCTCCCGGATTGCCTGTCAGGGGGGACGCTGCTGTGCTGCGGGAACCCGTGCGGCTCACCAGATGTGCGTGGAGCATGTCCGCGCTGATGGTAAATTTTTCCGGGATTCCCCCGGCCTTGGCAGCTTTCTGGTAGAACGTCAGGGCTATTCGGCCATGGGCTTTTAACTCATCGGGTACAGGGTTGCCTGATGCCCTGGGGCGGCGGGTCAATAGTATTAGATGTAAGCATTGCATGCGATTGGTATCTGCCGTCGGTAAACCCGGATTGGCCGAGGCAATGGTTACGTCGCCATCGGCAGCAAATTGACTTAACGCGCTGCCGCCATGTTTTCCGGAAGTGGGAACAAATTGGGCGGTAAATGTATCGGCGTGCAGCGAAGTCTGGCTATTGGCCAGTTTGGCTGCGCCAGTCAGCATTATTTCTTTAACCGCCAGTTTCCCTTGTCCAATCGCCGGTGTCACAGCCGCAGCGCGCGGCGTTTGCGCGCCGGGCGAAAGCTGCACGGCCAGTTGTTTCAGCCAGGATCCCTTCCAGGATTGTTTTCCCGCTGCCGCACCGGTCATGGCAAAATGCCCCGGCCCGGCAAGCATGGCATGATGCGTCAAATTGCTGTAAACCAGCGTTTCACAGGTGATGGATCCTGTGGAGGTGTCCCGCAGCCGCACCGGTTGTTTTGCCGTCGCCAGCATCGTGACGCTTTGCAGTGCTGAATCGTAGGTAACTTTTGCCGCATAACCGGTGCGGGCCGCGCCGTCCCGCATAACCACCGGCTTGCCCGGTGTGCCCGTAGCCTGAAGAAATACTTCCCGGCTGTTGGAAAGAACAATCGGTGGATGACGTGTCGGGTGCAGCACCAAGGGACCGCTCCAGTGGATCACCAGCGGGGGGTTGCCGGTTTTATTGGTCGCTGTTTGCTGCGTTTTAGTTGATGTCGATGGCGGTGCCGGCACCGGGCGTGTGCCGGTTTGCGGGGCTGCGGTTGGGGCGCTACTGCCGGCCGCGGCCGGTGCTTTTGCGGCGGTTTGAAAATAGAGCCGCAACTTATTGGCCAGCATGGTTTGTTCACCCAGCGCCACCTGCACGTGGCGGCCAAAACTCAGCGCGTAGGTGGTCAGCACCGGGGCGGCGGTTTTGGCCGGCGTGCCGGCCTTTGGGCCGGGTGCGCGGGCCGCAGGCGGACGGGCGGTGGGGTGGGATTGCGAACCTCTCGCCGCGGATGTTGTTGCGGCATGATTAAATAATCCCATGATCATCAGACTGCGGCCATGGGTAATCTGTAAATCTTCCAAGGTCTTATTGGCGGTATTGATTTCGACGGTCAGATCTGAACCGTCAAATTGCAGTTGATCACCACGAACAACTACCGTGCCTCGGCTGGTCAGCAGGCCCTGCTGGTAATCAAAATGCAGAGGCTTGCCCAGCGTCATTTGAATTTGTCCCGCTTGCCGCGCTACGACGCCGCGCTTAAAAGAATTCAGCGGTCCTGCCGTAATGGTGACATGCCCCGTCAGCGTTCCCTTGCGCAGATACGGATTGCCAAAGCTATCAAACCCTCCTGCGCCGCCACCGCCGGTAGCACCAATCAACACATCCCCGGTTTGAGAATCGACTAAAATCGACTGTCCCTTGGCAGTATAAAACTGTAACTCCGGTTTGATGAGTTGGTATTCTCCACCACCGACCGGCTTGGCCAGATTGGCCCGCATAACATATTGCAGCACACCCTGTGCATTGCGATTGTCAATGGAAATATGAGTGGCACCTGTGCCATTTGCCATGAGCAGCGGTTTGACTTTGTGCCCAGTACCGCTGCCACTGGATGAAAAAAAATGTCCCTTGAGACCCAGAAATAGCGCCAGCGCCAGTACCAGGCTGCCCATGTAGATGAACAATTTTCGCGTAAGGGGACTCAAAAGGAAAATACTCCATCTACAAGCGGGACGCCGGACTTTGGATGACGGGCATAAGCGATCCTCCTTCAACACTCATCCAACTAAAGCAGCTGCGCTACCACATTTTACTGATAGCGGGCCAATACCTGATCCCATAAATTCATCCCCCGGCACATCCATTCCACCGCATCACGCACAGCTCCATAGCCGCCGGGGAATTTGGTCACGTACCGCGCTACAGCCCGCACTTCTTCCGCCGCATCTGCTACCGCAATTGGGCAGCCGCACTTGCGCATGACGGGCAAATCGGGCAGATCATCACCAATATAAGCGCACTGGGCATCGCTGTAGCCGAGTTGCTGCAGAAGATCATTATAAATATCCAGCTTGTTGCTGACATTCTGGTACACGTATTGAATGCCCAATTCTTCCGCCCGATGCTGCACGACCATGCTTTCCTTGCCGGTAATGAGTGCCACGTGCCGATTGAGTTTCCGCCAGCAGACAATGCCGGTGCCGTCACGCACGTGAAAGCGTTTAATCTGCTGACCGCTGTCATCACGGATGATCCCGCCGTCCGTTAATACGCCATCCACATCCATAATCAACAATTGAATTTCCGGTGTAAAGCCGCGCGGGGCTGATTTTTCCAACTCGTTCATGTCTGTTTCACTCCTGGTACAGAGACTGTCACTATCAACGCCGGCCCGGCCGGGCGACTATTCCACAATTCGCAGGCTTACAACATCCTGCACATCAATTAAACCCACGGGCCGGTTCCGGGAATCTACCACCGGCAATTCATCGATTCGATGTTTGTTCATCAAAGCCAGAGCCTCGCTGGCAAGCGCTTCGGCATCCACACGTTTGGGATTGGCGGTCATGACCTGGGCCATCGGCATATCCAGCACATCGGCTGATTGCCGTAATTTTCGCCGCAGGTCCCCATCGGTAAATATGCCCGCCAGCAACCCCTGTTCGTTAATTACAATCATTGCACCGGCCCGTCGCCCCGGCAATTCTTCCATCGCCATGGCCTGCCTTAAAGTCACCGTATCGCGGACCACCGCAAGATTTTCACCAATCGTAAAGCTCATGACTTCCCGCACGCGCAATAATTTGCGTCCCAGCGAACCGGCCGGGTGAAAGGCCGCAAAATCTTCCGCGGAAAAATTCCGCAGGCTCATGACGCCCAATACCAAGGCATCGCCCACGGCATTCATGCAGATAATGCTGGTCGTGGGAGCCAGCCGCAGGGGACATGCCTCTTCAATGGCTCCCAAGCCAATGCAAATATCCGATAGCCGGCCCAAGGTGCTGTCGCTTCGGCTGGTAATGGCAATCGTCGGAACGCTTACGCGTTTCAGGTGGTCCATCAGTCGCGTAAGTTCATCCGTTTCTCCTCCGTAGGACAAAAGCAACGCCACATCCGTTGCCCGCACGCGCCCCAGATCACCATGCAAGGCTTCCACCGGGTGCAGAAAATGTGACGGCGTACCTGTGCTGGCGAAGCTGGCACTGATGCGCTGCCCCGCCAATCCTGATTTGCCAACGCCGCTGACCACAACCGTGCCCGGCGAATTCGCCCCGGTACAGCGATAAATCAATTCAATGGCCGCAGGCATGGCCCCGTCCAGACGGTCCGCCACCTGCAAAAGCGTATGGGCTTCCGAACGCACGACATGCTGTGCATCAGTCAGAAGCTGCGGCGGGGAGCTTGAATGTGGCGGCACACTGGCCGAAGGCGTTTGCATAACGTTTTACGATATACGATTCCCCGCATCGCTGCCAGCGCCCGGCCCTGCCGACGGCGGGCGTGGCAATATTTTCGGGCAACCCGGCCGCGCGGGGAAACGTCGCATAGCCGCCGGCTTTGCCGGCGATAGCCCGCCAAGAAAATCGCCCCCCCCCATCGGTCTCCGTAACCCAAAAGTGACAACCTATATCAGGACGAGACAATAGAAACCTGTAACCTGTAACCTGTAACCTGTAACCTCCAAGAGTTTGACTTCAAGCCCCCATTAACCTAAATTCATATTAGAAAATTCGCCCCCATCGTCTAGAGGCCCAGGACGGCAGATTCTCAGTCTGCATACACCGGTTCGAATCCGGTTGGGGGTAGTCGGCGGAATGGGCAGGTTGATGCCCCCTTGTGCTTCGTCGCGCGTAGATCCGCTATTTTCAAGGCTTTTGCTGGCATCATTCACTTCATTGCGCTTTGATGCCTGCACTTGCGGCTGCGCGTTTTGCTGCACTTCGTGCTGCGGATTTTGCTGCGCCTGTTCACCCGCCCGAATTGCCTTGGCGAAATGGGCGTCAGTGACTTGCAGATAATGCTCCGCC
>JAJZGH010000145.1 GCA_021798635.1 Planctomycetota bacterium
ATGTAAATTTATTGGCGCCCTGATCAAACCTGTACCCCGGCCCAAGCTCAATATTCGGATATTGTCGGGCGATTTGTAATTTTAACGCCGCCTCCGCCGCCTGATATTGCGCCAGCAAAGATTGAATATCCATCCGATTAATCAAGGCCGCACGGCTTAATTGTTTCATGTTCAACTTACGCACCGGTGGAGTTTTCATCAGATGAGAGTCGGTGAAGCGTATATTTCTCAAGGCTCGCGCCGGCAGGGATATGGCGGCGGCCAGTTGCATCCGTCGCTGCCTGGCTTGCCCCTGCGCCGCCACCAGCGCCAGTAAGGACTCATGCGCCTGAATTTCCGCCGCGGTATAGACCGGCCGCGAAATACCGCCGGCTTGAAAACGGGATTTAATTAAACTCAGAATCATCGCGGTATTTTGAACCTGTTGCCGCAGCAATCGCACCCGCCTGTGCGCAAAAGAATAATGAATCAGCGCCCGCCGGACCGCTTGCCTCACATTCCAGGCAATTTGCCCCAGATCATACCGCCCCGCCTGGGTTAAGGCTTTTGCCTGGGCCATGCGGTCTTCGCGTCGTCCGGCGGTTTCAATGGGAATATTAAAATTAAACCCCAGTATCCACGGGTTTATGCCGGGGCCGGCTTTGGCCGCATAACTTGGTGAGAACGCCACGGTCGGATTCGGCGATTGGGAGGCGGTTACCATATTGGCGGTATCTACGCCAAGTTGCGCCAATTGCACCCGCAACGCCGGGCTGTAATACCAGCCTGCCGCCACCAGCGTGCTTAAATTTTGCACCTGCGGAAAACCTGGATGGAGTTTGATAGGTTGCCGGGCGATAAATTTTTTTAATTTCGCATTCGTCAGGGTGCGTGCCTGAAATTGCGTTTCAAAAGCCGCCGGCTTTAATGGTTTGGCCTGATAGGTGGCGCATCCGGCAGGAATCAGGCAAATCATGCCCAGAGCCAAGTACCTTCGGCCCGTTGGGAATACAGCTAAAATTGTCCGCGATCTCAGCACCAGCGGAATTTAGTGATAATCTATGGCCATGTCAAACACCGGGAGGGTTGATGATAATGGCGATCGTCATGTCAAAGCGATCAGTGCGGCTAATGGCTACCCGGGAATTTCCCACAGCACCGCTTGACGCATACCTAACATAATACTAACATATTGGGGTATGAAAATCAGGGAAGCGCAGCAGCATGGCAACCAAACTTACTTTCGCGGATGTGGTGCAAAACTCCGCCCGTCTTATTCAGAAGCTTGAACCACAGTTGTCAGCACCTGGCGCATCTGCGCCCGGCGTGGTTGGTGATGAAAACACCTCCGCCAGCCTGCCGGAATTATGCGTGGGTATTCACGAATGGTTTTATGGAGATACATTAGATTCTACCACGTCTACCTTCCATACCCCCCTGCCGCGGTCTCGGGATCGGCCTTGGTGGCCGGCAGCCCTTACACTGATGGCTTGGACGGCGGGCCGAATATTACGGCAGTCGGAACACAAATATCTTTTCTGGATCGGCGGCACAGAATTTCTACCTACCGTACAACTCCTGGCCGCCATTTTGCCGGGCCACCGTCTGATTGAACGTTGCATTTTTATTGATCCACCGAGCCAATCCGACCGTATCTGGGCCATTGATCAGACGCTGCGGTGTGGTGCAGCGGCGGTGGTGATCGCGAATGGTGCCGGGGCGGATATGGCGGCAAGTCGCAGATGGCAACTGGCGGCGGCCGCAGGGGGCGTGTGCGGACTCCTGGCCCGTCCCCCCTGGGAAATAAATACTCCATGCCTGGCCATCACCCGCTGGCAGGTTCAACCCGCCCCCACCAGCACCAGCCATCCGCAGTGGAATGTGCGCTTGCTTCGCTGCAAGCCGCCCATGCCGCCCATCGCCCCAGATACTCAATGGACCGCCCAATGGCGTTATGATTCCAATAATGGCCAAGGCGAAATGAAAATTCACATTATCCGGTGGCCCCATTGTCTGACGATGCATAATTCCTCTCCCCAGCATACGCCTGCTTTCGAACTACTCTCGCGATAACCTACAGATGCGAATACAATGTCACCATGCCAAACCATACAGAACACCTCATTGCCCTGATTCTTGCACCGGTGGTGCTTATTTCCGCCTGCGGACTGCTGTGTCTGACGTTTTACAACCGCATGGCGGTTTTGACAGCGCGAATCCGCAGTTTTAATGCGGAGCGATTCGAGTTATTGGAAAAAATACACCAGGAACCGCCCACGCTGCCACCGGAGACCCAACCCCTGCTTCCGTTGCGGGCACGCCTGCGCGGACTCGAAGGGCAAACAGATGCCATTTTATATCGTGCCCGTCTCATTCGACGCACACTGGTCTGTCTGGTGTCGTGTATTATCGGAATGCTGCTCTGCTCATTGACCTTGGGCCTGGGACTGATTATTCCCCATTTGGATTTCGCCGCTCTCACGTTTTTTACCCTCGGTATGATCGCCATGCTTATGGCAATGATTACCGCGCTGATGGAACTGCGACTAAGCCTGAAACCGGTCTCGCTGGAACAGGACTTCTTTGAGCGAATGACTCCAACGCCAGAAAGCCGCATCCACGAGGAAGCCTGACGTCCAAAGCATTTTTTAGAAGATACAAGGCCTCAAAACATACTTGACGGCGTGGCAGCTATTACTAGAATTATCATGAGAATTCGCAGTCACAGCGATGATATATATATCATTGTTTTCCACAGGCCGCACGTCAGCGGCACACTTACGCGGAGAAGCCCCATATGATAAAGCTTCGGCAAAGCTGTGAAAAAAAGGCATCGGCGGTCCCATGCATTTATATGATTGTCCTGGCCTTGTGTACGATGGCTGGGACATACGCCCCTGCGGCATCCGCGGACGGTATGCTTTCCGGTGGAGGCAGCCGTTACAGCACCATTGTCAACCCGGCTTATCTGCATCGAGAAAAACATTATGGACGGCTGGAAAATTCAATCCGCGGATTGCTGGTCCGTGAATTCAGTAATGGCCGACTTGCTGGCAACAGTGAGGAGATCATCGCCACGGTAAATACCGACGAACACACACCACCAATTAAATTCGTCAATAAAGTCGGGCCTGATGTGATGGTTGCCGCGAAAATCGCATTACGCGCCGTCCGATTGCGCTACCCGGATATTCAACCAGGATGTATTCGAATAAGCTTTTCCGACCAATATACCGCTGTAGACGGAAATTCCGCCGGTTGCGCCTGCGCCGTGCTGATTCTATCACTGCTGGAAAACACGCGACTGGACCGCAACATGGCCGTCACAGGAGCAATCACCGCCGATTGGCGAGTCCGGGCAATCGGCGGGCTGGCGGCAAAAATTCCCGGTGCCATCGCCGACCACCTTACCGGTGTTGTGGTTCCGCAGAGCAACAGCCGCAATGTTTGTGATGTCATGTTATTAAACGGACCGCGGACGGCCTGGCAGATTCAGATATTTTCTGTGCGGACACTGCAACAAGCCATGGCGTTGATGCGGCGCAATAAACCGCGTGACATCCGTTATGCCATGCTGCTGTTTTCAACATTACAGCCCATTTTCCAGAAAAAGGGAGAGGCAGCATTGAGTGATCCGACAGTGATTCAGAGACTTAATCAAATTGCGGCGCTGGCACCAGATGATCTATCGGCTCAGTATCTGTTGGCACTGGCCAAGGGAACTGAGCCGACAAAATTATCAATCGGCGCTTCGATGTACGAAGCATTTGCCGCAATACATTTTTACAACGACTATCTATGGAAGACGACATTACCCAAGACGCCGCCATTTCCCATACGGGATTCGTTACGGAGACTCAACCGACTGCGGAGTATTGCATCACGCCAATGCCTGCCGCTGATTGAGGCCTTAACTCGATTTGTCCAGGCCTGCGGCACGTGGGGTGGTACGGCGAACGGCGCGGCTCACATTGTCGACAGAGCAAATGGCGTCGAACGGATTCTGGACCGGATGCACAGTAACCAGAAAACGATTTACCGAATGATGCACAGTGGATTTTAAGTAGCGAGCAGCAATGATTCACCGGGGAATCGGATGGTATTTATGCGGGCAAACAACATTGGCGGTAAGCTGATCACCAGCTTGATATGCTGCGCTGCATGGGCACTTCACCTACCGCTTGCGCGATGTGCCACTGCGCCAGCACATCCGTGGGCTGCCACGGATGTGCTGGTAGCGACGGATGGGAAATTGGCGGACCTATATGTGAACGGTCATCGACTGGCAAAAAAGGAAATTGTTCCGGTTGCGACGAGCAGCGGTGTGAGCCTCGTTGACTTATGGATACATACCCACCCGGGCGATTGGCTGGTTTTTCATGTCGTATGCCCGAAAGGCCTGATGCAGCGAAGGGGAATTGCGGTGGCCGGAAGACGCCGTGGCGATGATGTATTGCTTTCAGAAGAACAGACGCTGCAATGGTGTGCGATCTCCAATGCCGGGCAAGCACCCGCATTCATCGCCACGCGTGATTATCTCCGAAAATCTTCTGCGGTGATTCCGCGGCATCCGTCGCACCGTTGCTTTACCATGCTAGCGCAACATACCGATTTCAGTAATGGCGAAGTAATCTGGGCACGGGGAAATTCCCTTAATGTATGGATCAAATGCCTGGTCCCGCGGCACAAAACACCACCGACCGGAGTACCAAGCGATACTGGGAAACGCACAGAACCTGCCGTAAAAATTCAACTCTCGGCAGCCCAACCCATTGCCAATGGAGTCTACAGCCTGACCAACCAATATAGCCATCTGGTGCTTAATGATCCGGGGCGTTCTGATCAACCGGGCACAGCCATTGATCAGGCAACAACGGATGGCGGCAAGCATCAGAAATGGAAATTTACTTATCAGGGCCACGGCCTTTATACAATTAAGAATGAATTGAGCGCGTTGTATCTTTCCGGCGCCGAAACCAATCCACAACCGGGCGATCTGCTGCGCCAGGAATTTCCGAGTCACAGGGCAAATCAACAATGGAAACTGCAGCGCAAGCACCAGGGGTTTCTGTGCATCAATGCGGCCAGTGGTCTTGCCATGGACGATTACGGACACCATGTAAACCCCGGCACAGCCGTGGATTTGTGGTCCGTCCATCACATTAAAACTATCGGCAATCAAACATGGCTGTTCCATAAGGCCCGGGGCGCACAGGCCGGCATGAATCCGCAAATCATGGTTTCGCAGGTAGTTCGGAAACCCGCGCCAGTCATTACATTCACCGACGCGCTGGCACAAGACGCTCTGCGAACATATCAGACCAAAATCCACCTGGCGCGCAAGCTTTATCAAAAGCAACAGGGGCAAGCCGCCACCGCGTGTGCCGCGATACTGCATGACGCGCTACTTACCGCGATGACAACCAATCATCCCGGCCAAACGCGAAAACTCACGGATATTCTCACGGCGATGCGGCAACCTTCTTATCGTCCGGCGATGGCAACGACATTCACAATCCGATCCGCGCAATATGCGTGGAGGAAATACATGGTGAGTTTGGCACAAGCTCGCGCCAATTACCTCATCGCGCGGGACCACCTGCGGCGGCGGTTCGCCAGTACATTAGCGGAAAAAGCATTGATGAAAGCCATCCAATCGGGCAATGTAACCGATGCCCTGTTGATTAATAAAATAATTCAACGTCTGGATCGCGAAAATAGAAATCCGCTGAAATTCGCCAGTGACTATCCACGGTATCACTGATTTTAATTCCAGCAAATGCGACCACTTTTTTGTGATCACTTTTTTATGTAGGCCGCTATAGCGCGAGGCATGTGCTCGGCAATATCTGTAGCCAGAATGCCCGCCGGGCCGATTGCTTTGGCCGCCAGATCGCCGGCTAATCCGTGCAGATGCACCCCCAGACGGGCCGCCTGTCCACAGGTCAGTCCGCCCTGGCCCACCAGCGATGCAATCACACCTGTGAGGACATCTCCACTGCCGGCGGTTGCCATCGCAGGGTTTCCGGTTTTATTTATGCCAATGCGCCCGCCATCCGCGATCACGGTCTGGTGCCCTTTGAGTACCACCACGCATCCCGTAGCGCGGCTTAGTAGTTCCGCCAAAGCCGTACGATCCGGTCCAGTCTTAGCCGCAGGCTCCACAGGGGGTTGCACGGCCGTTGCCGCCAATTCCTCGGGCATATCTAAAGCAACGCCATCGGCGGTGGAGGGCAGATCGTCATCGTCATCCGCTAAACTGCGCGGTGCGGCGGCTGTCACCGGGGCTTTCTCCGCGGCCATGCCGATGTTTCCGCCGCGCTTGGCAACCGCCGCCATCAGACGCATGAACTCCCCCATGTGGGGAGTCAGAATCACATTGGACCAGTCGCGCCGCGTGGGCCATTCGCTGGCTTCCAGCGAAGCCAGCGTATTAAGCGCATCGGCATCCAGGACGATGGGGCCGCGATGGCGTTCCAAAAGCTCCAGAACAATTTTTTTCGTCGTTGTACTTGTGCCCAGCCCGGGGCCAACGGCAACGGCGTCGTGATGGTCGGCAAATTCCACCAGTGATTTGATATCCCGCGGGTTGATAATAAAACCCGTTGCCACCGGACAAATCGCCAAGACCTGAGGGAGAATATCTTTGACGGTAGCGATCCGGCAAAGGCCGGTACCAGTCCGCATGGCGCCGGTTGCCACCATCGCCGGCGCGCCGATCATACAGTCTGAACCGGCAATCACCAGAACTTTTCCAAAATCGCCCTTATAGGCCTCTGATCGGCGGGGCGTCATAGCAGGTAATTCAATTGTTTCCATAACATGTAGCCTATGAGAATTCGCCAAGATCGGCAAGCGCATTGGTAAAAAAACAGCGCGTCGGACGAGGCCCTAATTATCAAAAAAATGATAGGATCGGCCGTTCACAAAAGCCTTCAGTAAAAGCGCCAATTCCACCGCATGATAGTCGCCCCATAGGCTGCTTTCGCCGCACGGTATTTTTCGGCCGGGCGGGATGTAATCCCAGCCGTTGGGGCGATGATAAACCGAATGTAAAATTAATCCCTGGTGATCCGGCGAGGTACTTAAATACGGTTCGGAAAATAGCGTCTTAGCAATGCGTAATCCGTCGGTGAAATAGTCCGTTCCACTACCCGTCTTGCTGCGTTCCAAATAATAACCCAGACGGATAAATCCCTGTCCGGCAATGGCGGCGGCACTGGAATCAATGGGTTCATGGTCGTTGAATGGATCCGATGGGGTGTTGCGGTAGGTCACCGGATGCGGCAAATGCGGCGCGCCGGAATCCCAGTACACCATGCCGTCACTGAAGCTGTTGAGGCGATACCAGTGGGCTGTTTCCAACGCCGCTTTCAGATATGTATCCATGACCACATTTTTAAGTTCAGACCCCGAATAACCCTTGAAGTGTGGCGTTAAGCCGGCCCAGTGCTCATGCGTGAGCGTCAACAGAAATTCCAACTGCTCGGCAAACCCCAAAAGCAGCCAAGCCAGGCCGCGGGTCCAAGTTGTAAAAGGGCTGAAACCCTGCTGACTGCTCGGGCAGCGAAATCGCCCGTCATTAATATTAAATATCGACTCATGCGCCACCCGCCCCGGCCGCGTATCATAAAAATCCCGGCCGGTGCCGTAAAAGACATTGTATTTCGCGGTCGTTAATCCATGATGAATGCTGCGCGCCAGCAGATTAATGGGGCGATCATTTTCACCATATAGCTCATGATTCAACTGCCACGCCACCACCAACGCCCGCAGGGAGCGAATGGTATCGCTGAAGAGCGAATGCGGACCATTAAATGAATAAATGTATCCGGTATCGCGGCACGCCGGATTATTTTCCGGATCCGATGCGATGGAGGTCCAGCGGGCCGCCTGCACCGCTCCACTGGCCTTCAAAGCCATTTCCAGAAAATTCAAATAATGGCGATCGAAACGGATTTTTTTTCCCAGCATCAACCTGCGCAGATTGCCATAAGTTGAAATATTGTTAAAGCCATGATCATGCACGCCGATATTCGATACGTGCCGCCCCATGTGGTTTTGAATGTGTTCCTGTGCGACTTTCAGCAGCGTTTCATCACCGATGCCGTCAAAGACCATCAATGGAATGCCCAGCAGAAATCCCTCGGTCCAGAGCGTCCAGTTGCGGGCTTGATATTTTCCCTGAACGGTAAAAACCGGGGCACCCTTTTCCGGGTTCCATGCGGCCAATGTTGCGGAAGATTTTTGCCCCGCCAAGGCGAAGAATTTGTCCAGGTCGGCGGAATCCAGCGTCAGGCGCCCGGATGTCATCGTATCCATGAAATTCCTGTGCAATCAGCCTTGAAAATAAATGGCTTTCTTGATGGCCTCGGCGACACGATCCACCCCCGGCAGCACATGCTGCAGCAAGGGCTTGCTGTACGGCATGGGCACATCCAGGGCCGCGACGCGTATCACTGAATTATCCAGATAATCGAAAGAGTTTTCCTGCAACTGCGCGGCAATTTCCGCCCCTACCCCGCACTGCGGATATCCCTCTTCAACGGTTACGCAATAGCCGGTCTTTTGCACGGACGCCATAATCGCAGGCATATCCAGAGGCCGCAAAGTACGCGGATCAATCACTTCCACTTCAATGCCGTGTTCTTTGTGCAGCTTTTCCGCCGCCGCCATGGCGGTCAGGCAGCAGTGTCCCCAAGCCACCACCGTGCAATCGGAGCCTTCACGTTTTATATCCGCTTTACCGAAGGGCAAAAGATATTCCTTTTCCGGCACTTCCCCGCGTAAACCATACATGGACTCATTTTCCAGAAAGATAACCGGATCATCATCACGAATGGCCGTTTTCAAAAGCCCCTTCGCATCATAGGCGGTTGTGGGGCAAACCACCTTCAGGCCCGGAACATGCGTGTAAAGCGCATCGACCGTCCATGAATGTGTGGCGCCAAGTTGCTGCCCAGGCCCGGAAATGCCGCGAAAGACTATCGGCACTTTTAATTGCCCGCCGGACATGTGCCGGATTTTTGGGGCATTGTTGACCACCTGATCAAATGCGACCAGGGAAAACGAAAAGGTCATAAATTCAATAATCGGTCGCATGCCGACCATCGCGGCGCCTACGCCCAGCCCGGCGAAACCGGATTCGGAAATCGGTGCATCGACCACGCGCATGGGGCCGAATTTCGCCAGCATGCCCTGCGAAACTTTATATGCCCCGTCATATTCGGCGACTTCCTCCCCGATAAGAAATACATCCGGATCACGCTGCATTTCTTCACACATGGCCTGATTAAGCGCTTCACGCATTTGAATTTCGGGCATAACTTTTATTCCTTCGTGTTCTTTTGTTGCGGTAGGTTCAATGGCCAATGGCCCGCATCAATTCCCCGGCCATTGCGTGCCATGGCGGAACGCGCACATCCTCACGCTTTATAATCCCCAAATGTATTGGCATAAATATCCGACCATACATCCGCCGTATCCGGATACGCATCGGCATCCGCCTTTTCATGGGCGGCTTCCACCTGGGCATGAATTTCATCGCTGATCTGGGTTACTTTTTTATCGTCGAGAATGTGTGAGTCTTTGAGTTGTTTTTCCAATCGACCAATGGGATCGTGTTCCTGATACTGCGCCACTTCTTCTTTGGTCCGGTACTTTTGCGGATCAGACATGCTATGGCCGCGATAGCGATAGGTTTTTACATCCAGAAAAATGGATCCATTACCCTTGCGGCAATATTCGGCCGCCGCCATCGTCATGCGGTACATCGCCACACAATCCATACCGTCCACATCTTTACCCGGAATACCATAGGCATCACCGGTACGCAGCTTCAGGTCCGTCACGGCCGAGGCCCGATGCAGATGCGTTCCCATGCCGTAACCATTGTTTTCCACCATGAAAATAATGGGCAGTTTAAAAAGTCCCGCCAAATTCAGGGCCTCATGGAAGGATCCCTGATTCATGGCCCCATCACCAAAATAGCACAGCACCACGCGGTCTTCTTTGCGGTACTTGGCCGCCCAGCCCAAGCCGGTTGCCAGTGGAATATGGGCACCGACAATCGCATGGCCGCCAAAGAAATTCTTCTTGGCATCAAAAAAGTGCATGGAGCCGCCCTTACCATGGGAGCAGCCGGTCTTTTTTCCGTACAGTTCGGCAAACAGAGGGTGGATATCCATCCCTCGCGCGATCGCATGACCATGATCGCGGTAAGCGGTTATGACATAATCTGTAGGCCGCACCGCCGCGATACTGCCGACGGCGACAGCTTCCTGACCGACATACAAATGGCAGAATCCACCTATTTTCTGCTGTTGGTAGGATTGTGCACAACGCATTTCAAACGCCCGGATCAGCACCATCTGGCGGTACCAATCCATCATCTGGGTGGGAGAGGGCTCTATTTTCTGCTGAGGCTCAACCAAAGTTGTCACTGACACACCTTTTCCATTTAAAGTCAAAACATGCCCTCCAAACAAAAAGCACTGAAAATCGGTGCTATCGTGGAAATATTACGCCTGCACAAACCACGCGTCCGCTTTGGGGCCTTCTGTCTTCCAAGGCAACAGTCCACCTCAAGCAGATCATTTTAGTGAATCGCGGGGATTCCGCCAAGCGATTTATCCCCGAATCACGATTTTTCTTTTCCGCGATAAATACAGCGGCTGGTACAGGTTTCATGGACGGTTATCTGCACCAACTGCGGCAGGCGTTCCTTCAGGCGTATCCATATCCACCGCGCCAACTGTTCACTGGTAGGATTCTCCAGTCCCGGAATATCATTGAGATAATGGTGATCCAACTGATCCATCAGCGGGGCAAAGGCCTGCTGCAAGTCCGCAAAGTCCATCAACCACCCCGTTTCCGGACTTACCGGACCAACCACGTGGACTTCAATGCGGAAAGAATGGCCGTGCAGGCGCGCACATTTATGGTCAACCGGGACCCGCGGCAGGCGGTGCGCCGCTTCAAATCGGAATTCTTTCACGAGATCAATTTCAAAGCTCTGTGGCTTTACCTTTTTCATGACGAGAGTTTACCTGAAAATTCCCGCAGGCCAAGCGCTTCGCTCAATGACCAATGAATAATGATTAATGAATAAATCCAAATGCGGGAAAGCTCTTCCCAAACCGGTTGCCTATCGCGCCAGAGATGGACCGAAGATTTATATCGGCATCCGCCGCCGCCACTTCCGAGGCGATCCGCGATTGCCTGCTGTGGGAATTACCCCTCGCATAGCGGCCTGACCAGCGGCGGCAAGATGCGGCTCGAAAAGATGGAAATCCCGCATCCGCGCCTCCGGTGCGCGCCGGGCGGGAATTTCTCGTCCACCGGCGAGCATGCGGCGCCGAAATTATTCCACCTATTGACATAATTGCATATCATTTCACCATTAGACAACCAGCAAATCATCCCTTATCACGGACATTAGCGCCGTCACAATTCGCTGGGCCAGTATACGTGCACTATGTCACAAATCTCCGCCCATGGGCCAATTGCTCCAGTGCGTGTTAGGCTCTTGCGTTGGTTTATACCGGCTGGCGTCGCCTGTGGCCAGCACTTCCGCAATCATTTTGAAAGCCTCTGATTTGCTCGGCATTTCGCCAGCGCTAACGTCCGGATGGTGCCATTGGTCCAGCCGCAGCAGCAGTGGCAGTTCCACCGAAAGGCGCTGCGATAGCTCACCGTCCGTTGCCAATAACAGATTCCGATGCTCAGGCACCAGGCTGCGTAGCAGATCCTGCCCACGGAACTCCTCGGCACCCTCATTACCCTCAATCGGCCTAGCGGCATCCAAGCGGTTTTTCCGCAAAGGCCCTTTTTGCCGCATAGCGTAGGCTTTGAGATGCTCGGCCTCGTACCTCGGCCCAATCCGCTTGGATGCGAGGAATACCGGATCGCGATTGATCGGCACAACCACCCCGCGAATTCGCACGCTCTCCGCATCCGTGTTCAGGTCGTTGCCCTGACTGAACAGCGGGCCGTTGGGGCCATCTGAGGCTGTGTAGACGGAGCCAACATCCGATAGTCCCGGTGGTTGGCCCTTCAGGCAATTGCCGAAGCAGTAAAGCGCATCGGCAAATCCTTCGCAGCCCGTAGCTCGCGGGTTGTAGCCTAATATCTCAATGATGAC